>CAYTWU010000049.1:0-16625 GCA_964442175.1 uncultured Rubrivivax sp. | reverse complement strand
TCATGGCTCCATCTTCTCAAGAGTTGGAGCCTCCTCAAAACCCGGGGCGGTTCAGCCTTCAGGGGTGTCGGCGTTGCCGAACTCGATAGGCGTGAGGAATGCCGGGTCGAGCGGGGGCAAAGCGGGAGTCGGCTCGATGGCCAGCGGCTCTTCGGCGTCTTGGCGCTCTTGGCGCTTGACGACAGCTGCTTTTGAGGGAATTGGCTTGATCTGGACTTCGCGGGCGCGATGAATGTCGACGGCGAAGCGAAACGACTCGTCTTCGAGAAGGTGAGCGTTGCCCTGCTCGGTGGCGATGCGCAACGATGGCCGCTTGCTGTGGTGCTGTGCGACACCGGTGGTCTCGAAGACCAGGAACTCGCCGCTATCTACTCTTTTGCGGACGGCAAGAACGTCGTCAGTCAACGGGTAAGGGAAGCACGCAGAGTGAAGCCAGACTCCGACCCAGGCGTGGCCTTCCTTGAACAAGACTGTGCTGCGCAGGCCTGCTTGCTCAAAGCAAGACGCAAAGAGCATCGCCAGATCCAGGCAAGTCGCCACTCGGCCGTCGAGGATTCGATCCGCTGTTCGAATCTTCTGGCCGTCACTGCCAAATGACGCAGGCGGCTCGGCGTACTGCAGAGTCTCAGCCGCGATCGCGCTATAGAGCGCTGAGACTTGCTTCCAGACGACGTCGCGGCTCTTGGACTGGTATCCGTCCATTGAGAGCTCGGGGTGGCTGGCGCGCAGGAGCTTGGAGGCCTTACCCACCAGCACGTCGACGGCCGGGTTATTGGGCATGCAGAAAGCTGCCAAAAGCTCCGGAAGTGATCTTGTGCCTGCCCACTGGTCATAGGCCAGAACCACTATGGGCTGCTCGATGTGAGCGAGTTCCTCCGTCCCCTGGACAACTGAGACCCGGATGGATGCCGTGGCTGATTCCTGCAAGTCGGCCAGGTACCCGTGGTCGGGCTTGAGGTCGATTGGGGAGATGCGCCTGGTCTCGCCCGCACCCAGTTGATCAAACTGGAGCTTGATGCCTTGGGCAAAGCGCGGCGAGCAGGTGATGAGGACAACAAGCTGCCCGAGAGTCTGATCGGTCTGGTTTGTGAGGCGCAGTGAGCGCAGCGCAGGGACAGCGTTCTGAATAGACGCATAGCCAATCGTCGGGTCCGCCTCGATCTCCACCATAACTGCGGAGCGCGCTTCGACAGTCGCGGCGTCCATGCTTACCTCTTGACGCTCTGCCATTTCCCCTGACCTCCCAGCGTTTTTCTCGTCTTAGCTTACTGCCTTTATCTGCGTCCAACTGATTCCCCGGGCAGCTATGCGTCGGTGGCGAAGCCCCTGCGACGACCGGCTGCTGACAATTGCGGATCTCGACCCAACAACCTTACCTACCCGTAGTCAACTGCCACCCAAGCCCACCAGTGGGTTGTCTGGTCATAAATGCTGCCTAAGTGCCATTTGGTACGGCCAAAGGATGCCTCATCAGCCGTCAAGTCAGCATCGTCAAGGATCGGAACGACGTGCCCTTGAGTGCGCTCGAGATTGGCACCGGCATGCCGGCCTATGGCGGCGAGCGTAGTTGCCACGGTCTATACCGCCGCCCTTCCGGCGCCGATGCACGATGTCCGTATCTGCGTGCTGTTGGATGCGCATGTGTGCGCACTGGACATTAGCCTCACGGCCATCGATGCAGTGGGCGCCCATTCTGACGCGATCGGGAACGCTGCTGGGCAGGCCATGCGGCCGACCGCGCCAATCACGGCGTAAACGCCGGCTGTACCGATGCCCGCTCGCTCGCAGGAGCGTCTGTGTCGTATGCCGGACCCCCTACACCACCAAATGCCTCTCCAACGCCTCCCGCCCCAACCCCGCGATTGCCCCCGCCAGCACCGCCTCCCCATGGTCCAGCACCAGCACCTGGTCGGCCACCTGCTCGATGAAGCTCAGGTTCTGCTCGACGATGGCAAAGGCGTGGCCGGCGGCTTTCATGTGGGCCACCAGGCGGGCCATGCGCTCGATGTTCTCGGGCTGCACCCCTTCGGTGGGTTCGTCCAGCAGCGCCAGCGGGGCCTGCAGGCCCAGCGTGCGCGCAAACGAGAGCAGCTTGCGCTCGCCGCCGCTCAGCAGGCCGGCGCGCTGCTTCAGGCGCTCGCCCAGGCGCGGAAAGGCATCAAACAGCGGCGCTCAGTGGGCAGGTCCGGGCCTGGTACCCGGCTTCGTCGCGCGCCGGCAGGTGCAGGCGCAGGTTGAGCGCCCTCCTGCGCGTGCCTTGCCCCTGAAGCCGTCAGTTCGAGCTGAACTCGTTGCCCAGGATCGTGGCGATGTTCTGGCGTTCGCCCAACAGCCGGACCACATCGAGGTGGTCTCCGCGTTCAAAGTAGCACCAAACCAGCGGGAATTTCGCCACGCGCCACGTCCGCAGTTCCGCAATACCCAGGAGCCTTCCGAGTGCCGGTGAACCGATGCCAGGGTCAAGTTCGATCTGGTCAAGCGCGGCGTTGGTGGCGTCGGCCAGCTTCACGGCCAAGCGGGTGCCACCCTCCTTGCGGTAGTACCTGACCTCGCCTTGCTGATCGCGTAGCGCCTGCGGGCGCAGGACGGCTGGCTTCAATCGATCTCGCCGCGAGCGATCGCCAGCAGTTGCGCTTGGTCCGCCTGGGTACGGCGCCGGCCAGGCCCAGATGCCAGCCCTTCTTCGATGAGATCGCGCAGTCGTTTCCTGGTCTGCTCTTCCTGATCTCGGCGGACAAGGTCGCGGATGTACTCGCTGGTGTTGCCATAGTTGCCGGTAGCAACGCGGTTGTCGATGTACTCGCGCATCGATTCCGGCAAGGCAAAGCTCATGGTTTGGCGGCTCATGCGGTGATCTTGGTAGGCTTGACAACAGTTGTCAAGGTGGCTGAGCGGAAAACCTGCAGACCGGCGATGCGGCCTGACCAACTGCGCCTCGTCCATCAAGGTGGGCTGCAAGCCGGCGCTGGCGGCCCCGCCTCAAGCGCTGATCTACTTGTGAGACCGGCGCTCCGGCACGTCCGCCGTCCCATTGTCGGCCGCACCTGTGCGCAAATGCCGCCCAAAATACGCCACGATGCGCTGGTCCACCGCCGGCAGCGCCGCGCGGCTGAAGCCGGGCGGGTCGTTCAGCATCTGGCCCAGCACGCCGTCCAGCCCCGGCGGCAGCGGTGACAGCATGGCCCCGTGGCCGCCGTCCGCCAAGTGGGCCACCTCTTCGCAGCGTGGGGCGCAGGCGGCCAGCACGGCGCTGGAATGAAAGCGCGGCAGCAGCCAGCGGTCGCCACCCATGGTCACCAGGCCCAGCGGCACCTTGGGCTGGCGCAGGCTCTGCAGGTCGAAGGCGGCGGCGGCGGGCACGGCGGCCACGATGGCGGCCACGCGCGGATCGGTGTGCTGGCGCCAGGCGGTGTCGTCGTCAAAGCGGCGGTGGATCTCGTGGCGGGCCAGCCAGAGTTTCAGGCCGTCCAGCCAGCCGCCGTTCAGCGCGAAGATGGGGCCGGTGCAGAAGTGCCAGTCTTCGGCCAGGTGCGCGTCACAGTGCCGCACAAACTGCTGGGGCGACCAGCGTCCGCCGGCCAGCGTCAGCGCCGTGAAGCCGCCCGCGCTCATGCCGTACACACCCACCTGCTGCAGGTCCAGCAGCGGGGCCAGGCGGGGGTCGCGGGCCACCGCGTCGATGGTGCGGCTCACCTCCTGCGGCCGGCGGTTGGGGCTCTCGAAGGTGCCCCACTCGCTGTAGTCGCGGTAGGTGTCACCCCGGTGTTCGGGCAGCGCCACCACGTATCCGGCCTGCACCAAGGCCCGGGCCAGGTCGGCGTGCACCCAAGGCGCGCCACCCGTGCCGTGTGAGATCACCACCAGCCGGCCGTTGACGCGCACCGGCGTGCCGTTGGGCGCCAGGGGGTGCTGCGCAGGGCCATGTTGCACCGGCTGCGGCGGGCTGCTGCTGGGGTAGTGCACGGCCACGGGCCGCAGCTCGGCCGTGGCGGGCAGTTCCAGCAGGCCGACGCTGGGGGCCGGGTTCGCCAAGGCCGTGGAGGCCGCCAGGCACAGGCCGGCCAGGGCCAGGCCGCCACGGCGGAAGAAGGGAAGGGCAATGGACATGGTCACCTCGCCGCGGGAACCGCCCGCGCTGGACCGCAGCTTCGGCACGCCGCCCCGGCCTGTCTGGCCGATTTCAGGAATCGGCCAGCTTTTGGCGGCGAAAGTCCGTCGGCGTGAGCCCGGTGTGGGCCTTGAAGGCGCGGTTGAAGGGGCCGATGGAGCCAAATCCGGCCTCCAGCGCCAGCGTCAGCACCGGCAGGTGGGCGCGTGCGGGGTCGGCCAGCGCGGCTTGGGCCTCGGCCAGGCGGTGCTGGTTCAGGTAGGCGCTGAAGTTGCGCTGGCCCAGGCGCTGGTTGATCAACCGGCGCAACCGGTACTCGGGCACCTGCAGCCGTGCCGCCAGGCCGGCGACGGAGAGCTCGGGGTCCTGGTAGACACGTTGTTCGGCCATGGCCCGGTGCAACGCGGCGGCCAGGCGTTCTTCGGCGGCGTCGGGTGGGGGCAGGGCGGCGGGGGGCTCGGTGGTTGATGTGGCGGATGTGGTGGGCGTGGTGGGTGCGGTGGGTGCTGCATGAGGCAGTTGGGCGGGGGCGGGTGCAGGGGCGGCGGGCGCCGGGCCGGCCGTCAGCTCGTCACGGTGGGCGCGCAGCAGCAGCCAGCAGGCGGCGGCCACCACGCACAGCAGCAGGGCCAGGTCCAGCGCGGCGGCTTCGGGGGAGAGGCGGTTGTCCGGCCGCAGCCGCCGCAGCCCGGCCTGCAGCAGCGTGTAGCCGCAGCCGGCGGCGACGATGAAGCTGCGCAGCCAGCGCCGGCGCTCCACCAGATCATCCCGCCAGTGTGACAAGGCCGCGGCGATGGCTAGCACCGCGAACAACAGCGGCAGCGCGAAGACGATCTCGCTCAGCGTCCAGACCCAGCCCGGCGCGCCCGCCAGGTGCCACGGCAGCAGCCAGCCGATGTTCAGCGCCCCGGCGGCCACCATCGCGGCCCAGGCCGCAGCGTGGCGGCGGGTGGGGCGGAAATCATCGTCGCACAGGCTGCGCACCCACAGCCAGAACAGCACGCTGTTGCCCATGCTCACGCCTACCAGTGGCGCACGCCACCCGCTGGGCGGCGTGGCTTCCACCGGCGGCCACGCGGCCAGCACCTGCACACACAGGCCCAGCGCCAGGGCCAGGCCGATGTTTTCCAGCGGACGCCGCTGCGGCAGCCGCGCCAGGTTGCTGGCCAGCAGGCCCAGGCAGGCGAACATCGCGCCGCGCAAGGCAGCGTCCAGCAGGGGCAGCCAGGGGGTGGTCAGCATGGGCGGGCCCGGTCGGCGTCAGTCTGCCTCGGGCGGCGCGCTGTCCTTCAGCTCCTTGAACTTGGCCGCCATCGTCGGGTTGCCGCGCGTCAGCTTCTTGATCGTCACGTCCTGCGCCTTGTCGTTGGCCAGGCGCAGGTTGCGGTCGGTGCCCAGCAGCGCTTCCTTGGTCTTCTGCAGGTGGTCGATGGACTTGTCGATCTCGTCGATGGCCGTCTGGAAGCGGCGCGAGGCGAGGTCGTAGTTCTTCGCGAACGCGGTCTTGAAGGTCTCGAGCTCGTTTTCGAAGTTGGTGATGTCGATGTTCTGCGCCCGCACCAGGGCCAGCTCGGATTTGTACTTCAGCGAGTTCATCGCCGCGTTGCGCAGCAGCGTGATGATGGGCAGGAAGAACTGCGGCCGCACCACATACATCTTCGGGTAGCGGTGGAACACGTCGACGATGCCGGTGTTGTAGAGCTCGCTCTCGGGCTCCAGCAGGGACACCAACACGGCGTATTCACAACCCTTTTCGGTGCGGTCCTTGTCCAGCTCTTTCAGGAAGTCTTCGTTGCGGTTCTTGGTGGCGGTGCGGTCGTTCTCGTTTTTCATCTCGAACATGATCGAGACGATCTCGGTGCCGGCTTCGTCGCGGTCGCGGAAGATGTAGTCGCCCTTGCTGCCGGTGCGTGCGTCGTTGTCCTTCTCGAAGTAGGCGCGCGGGAAGGCGGTGGCGCGGATGCGGTTGAACTCGGTCTCGCAGTGCTGCTCCAGCGTCTCGCCCACCATCTTGGTGGACAGGCGCGCCTTCATGTCGCGCAGGCGCTCGATGGCGTCGTCGCGGTCTTTCAGCTGGGCTTCGTAGCGGTCTTTCAAGGCCTGCTCGGCCAGCTGCTTCTGCAGTGCGGCGTGGGCCAGGTCGCTCTTCAGCGCCTGGATCTGCACGGCCTGCGCGGCGGCGGCCTGCTGCAGCTCGTTCTGGCGCTGGGCCTCGGCCAGCTGGGCGGCGGTCTGCTGCTCGCGCCGGGCCTGCTGCAGCTGGTGGGCCAGGGCATCACGCTCCTGTTGCATGGCGCCCAGCGCTTCAGCCACGGCCAGCTGGCGTGCCACATCGCCGGCATCGAGCCGGGCCTTCAGCGACTGGATCTCGCTGTCCTTGGCAGCCGTCTCACGCTGCAGCGTGCTGGCCACCTGCACCTTGGCCAGTTCGACGGCGCTTTTTTTGTCCTGCTCGGCCAGCGCCAGGCGCTCGTGCAGCTGTTGATCGAAGGCGCTGTCGCGCACCTGCTTCAGGATGTCGGCGTAACCGGCTTCGTCGATCTTGAAGGCTTTGCCGCAGTGCGGGCATTGGATGGGGTGCATGGGGCTGGGGGTCTCCGTGGCGCTGATTCTGCAGTGCCGGGTGCGCGGCTCCACATCGCCGGCTCAGGGCTATTGCTCCCCCGCATTTGAGGGGGCGCGCAGGCCACGGGTGCGGAACCTGCTAGCGTCAGTTGCACATGCCCGGGCGCACCGCGCCCCCCCATTCACGCCTTGAGGAGAGCCCCTTTTGAAGCTCCATACCCTGTGCAGCGCCATCGCGCTGTTGGCCTGTGCCGCCACCTCGGCCCACGCGGCCGACGTGGTCTACGCCGGTGACCTGACCCCTGCCGCGCAAACCGGCAGTGCCGATGGCTACAGCTGGTTCTTCGACGATGGCGCCGGTGTCGAGTTCTGGCGCCTGTTCGCCACGGCGGGCTCCACCATCACGCTGCAGGTGAACCGCGTGGACGGCGACTTCGACCCCGCCATGTCGATCTACAGCGGCACCACGACGGCCGACACCTCGGAATTCCTGAGCTACGGCGATTGGGGTGGCCTGAGCTACATCGATTACCTGGACGACGAAAACCCCGCCGCCGTGGCCGGTCCGGGCGGCGACCCGTTCGGCAGCTTCATCGCGCCGGTGACGGGCTACTACACCGTGGCCGTGGGCGGCAGCCTGAGCGCCGATGAAGGCCCTTACGCCTACAACATCAGCGCTGTGCCCGAGCCCGAGACCGCCCTGATGCTGGGCCTGGGCCTGGCCGTGGTGTCCCTGCTGCGCCGCCGCGCTGCGGTCTGACGCGTCCCACAGGAGGAACCACCCCATGCAAAAACACATCCTTGCCGTCGCCATCGCTGGCGCCCTGGCCACCTTTGCGGCCGGCGCCCAGGCACCGGCCACCCAGACCGCGCTGCAGCACCTGCAGCGCATGCAAAAGCCCTTCGGCCTGACTGCTGAAGACCTGCGCGAGGCCGCCGCCAGCAGCACCGTCTACAGCGCGCACAACGGCGTCACCCACGTCTACCTGCAGCAGTTCCACCGCGGCATCGAGGTCTGGGGCGCCATCGCCAACTTCAACGTGATGCCCAGCGGCGAGGTGCTGAGCGCCGGCAGCCGCTTCATGCCCAACGTCGAACGCGCCGCGCGTGGCCAGGCCGCCCGCAAGACCGCCCTGGAGGCCGTGCAGGCCGCGGCCCGGCACCTGAACATGCCGGCGCCGCGCGCGTTGACGGTGCTGGCGCGCAAGGGGGGCGCCAACGACCGCCAGACCTTCTCCCGCGGCGGCATCGCTGCGCGTGACATTGACGCCAAGCTGGTCTGGCTGCCGCAGAAAAACGGCGGCCTGCGCCTGGCCTGGGCGGTGGAGATCGAGGCCGCCGTCGGCTCCGAATGGTGGACGGCGTTTGTCGACGCACAGACCGGCGCGTCGCTGGGCCGCGAGAACCGCGTGATCGAAGACTCGGCCCACGCCATCGGCCAGGGCATCAGCCGCCCGAAGACGGCCGCCAAAGCCACGATGGCCGCCATCGTGAACTTCCCCGCCACCGACGGTGCCACCTACCGCGTGTTCCCGATGCCGCTGGAAAGCCCGACCGACGGCGACCGCGTGCTGGTGGACAACGCCGCCTTCCCGCTGGCATCGCCCTTTGGCTGGCACGACACCAACGGCGCGGCCGGCCCCGAGTTCACGATCACGCGCGGCAACAACGCGCACGCCTACGCCGACCGCGATGCCAACAACTCGCCCGACGCGGGCTCCAGCCCGGAGGGCGGTGCCTCGCTGGTCTTTGACTTCCCGCTCGCCCTGGACCAGGCGCCCATCGCGTCGCAGGCGGCGTTCGTGACCAACCTGTTCTACTGGAACAACATCGTCCACGACGTCACCTATGCCTACGGCTTCAACGAGCTCGCGGGCAACTTCCAGGTCAACAACTACGGCAAGGGCGGCCTGGGCAACGACGACGTGCGCGCCGAAGCCCAGGACGGCAGCGGCAAGAACAACGCCAACTTCGGCACCCCGTCCGATGGCTCGCGCCCGCGCATGCAGATGTTCGAGTGGCGCACCGCGCAGCCCAACCCGGTGACGGTGCTGGCGCCGTCGCCCATCGCCGGGGTCTACCAGGCGCCGCAGGCCGGCTTTGGCGAGGCCCTCGCCACCGCGCCGGGCCCGCTCAGTGGCCCGGTGGTCTACATCAACGATGGCGCCGGCGTGTCGGTGAACGACGGTTGCGAGCCCTACGCGGTACCCGCAGGCGCGATCCCGATGATGGACCGCGGCAACTGCAACTTCACCGTCAAGGTGAAAAACGCGCAGAACGCGGGGGCGACGATCGCCATCGTCGTCAACAACATCGATGGCCCCCCGACCGCGATGGGCGGCAGCGACAACAGCATCACCATCCCCTCGGTGATGATCAGCCTGGCCGACGGCAACCTGTTCAAGGCCAACCTGCCGCTGTCCGTGTCCGTGGCCGACGGCTCCGGCGGTGCACCGGACCGTGATTCCGACCTCGACGCCGGCATCATCGCGCACGAGTACGGCCACGGCATCTCCAACCGCCTGACCGGCGGCCCTGCGAACGTCTCGTGCCTGTCCAACGCCGAGCAGATGGGCGAGGGCTGGAGCGACTGGTTCGGCATGACCCTGACCACGCACCCGTCGGACACGCGCCTGACGGCACGCGGCGTCGGCACCTACGTGAGCTTCCAGGGCGAAAACGGCAACGGCATCCGCCCGACGCCGTACAGCACCGACATGGCGGTGAACCCGTCCACCTACCGTTCGGTGGCGGACACCGTCAACATCAGCCAGCCGCACGGCATCGGCTATGTCTGGAACACCATGCTGTGGGAGGTGTACTGGAACCTGGTGGACCGCTACGGCTACAAGGCCAACCTCTACCAGGGCTGGCAGGCGGGCGGCAACAACCTGGCCTTCCAGCTGGTGATGGACGGCATGAAGTTCCAGCCCTGTTCGCCCGGCTTTGTGGATGGCCGCAACGCCATCCTGGCTGCCGACGTGGCGCTGACCAACGGTGCCAACCAGTGCGAGATCTGGCGTGGTTTTGCCAAGCGCGGCCTGGGCTTCAGCGCCAGCCAGGGCAGCTCGAACAACCGCAGCGACGGTGTCGAGGCCTTTGACCTGCCGGCGCAGTGCACGGTGGCCAACTTCGGCGGCTTCAAGGCCCCGGTGCGGCCCGCGCCGATGGTGAACCCCATCCAGGGCGGCACCAAGGTGCCGGTCAAGTTCACGTTGTCGGGCACCACCGGCCTGCCGCTGATGGACAGCCAGCCGGTGGACTGCACCACGCTGGAGACGCTGAACCAGAAGCCGTTGCCCGTGGCCCCCGCCAACATCAAGCGCCAGGGTGATCTGGTGCAGGCCAACTGGGGCACCGCCGCCGCCTGGGCCGGCACCTGCCGCCGCCTGACGGTGCGCCTGCCGGCGGCTGAAAACGCGGTGGCGTACTTCAGCTTCTACTGACCGGGTCTCGCACCCACCAAAAAGGCGCTGCTTCGGCAGCGCTTTTTTTTTCTCAGACCTTTCGGCGCCTGGGCCTTGGTGCGGCGGGCTCGGCCATCCAGTCTTCCAGCTTCAGGCCAGGCACGCGGTCAAAGTGTCGTGTGTTGTGCGTCACCAGCGTCAAACCTTCGGCCAGCGCATGCGCGGCAATCTGGGTGTCCAACTCGCCAATGGGCGTGCCGCTGCGGCGGTGGGCGTCCTTCAGGGCGCCGTAGTGGTCAGCCGCTTGTGTTGTCCAGGGCAGGCTGGGCAGTTGCAGCAGAAAGTGGTCGATCAGGCTGCGCCGCCGGTCATCGTCGGCCATGCCGGCCTGGCCGAAGCGCAGTTCCGCGCGGGTCAGCGCAGAGAGGGCCACCGTCTGCTGCAACAGCCCTTGGTTCACACGTGCCTCCAAGCTGGCCGAATGCCGACGCAGGTAGTAGCTGGCGATGTTGGTGTCCAGCAGGTATGCCAAGCTCATGGCTGCCAGCCTGCCAACGGGTCGGCGCGCGGCGCGTCGTCGCGCGGCGGCACAAATTCGTCGCCGGGCGGCATGCCCTGCAGTTCCAGCAGAAAGGCCTGCAGCCTGTTGGCGTCGGGCTTGGGTTTCAGCGTGATCTCGCCGGTGTGTTCGTTGCGGGTGATCCACAACTCGCGCGCATCCACCCGAAACGCCTTGGGCAGTCGCACGGCCTGGCTGTTGCCGGTGGTGAAGACCTTGGCGGTGGCGACCATGGGGGCCCCTCTCCACAAATAGGTACGAAAACATACCTATTCTATCGGGACTGCTCCACCCAGGTCTCGGTGTCAGGCCGGTGCGGCCACACCCAGCTGCGCGCTCCAGCGCCGCATCTCGGCCAGCAGCTCGGGCTCGATGGGGATGCCGCTGGCGCGGCGTTCGCGTTCGTGGTCCTGCTCCGGGTCGCCCGGCATGCGCGGCGCGCCGGGCTCGGCCGCCAGGTCGGCCGCCATCTGCGCCACCACGGCGGGCAGCAGGGGGCCGCCAAAACGCGCCGGGTCGATGACGATGAAAAACGCGCCCAGGCGGCGCGGGCTGTCCAGGTCGGCGTACATGGACGACAAATGCCGGCCGTAGGCATTGCCCATCAACGGGCCGCAGAGCAGGTCCACCATCAAGGCCAGCGCATAGCCCTTGTGGCCGTATTGCGCGCCGCCCAGCGGTGTCACAGCCACAGCGGCCTGGGCATCGGTGGTGGCCTGGCCCTGGGCGTCCACGGCCACGTCGGGTGGCAGCGGGTGGCCTTCGCGCTTGGCGTTCATCACGCGGTTCATCGGGATCGAGGTCGTGGCCATGTCCAGGCACACCGGCTCGGCACCGGCGCGCGGAAACGCGATCGCGATCGGGTTGGTGCCGAAGAACGGCCGCAGCCCGCCGTGCGGCACGGCCACGCTGTCGGCGTGTGTGAAGGCGATGCCCACCAGGCCGGCACGCGCCGCCTCGCGGGTGTAGAGGCCGATGGCGCCGCAGTGCGAGCTGTCGGTGACACCGACCGCGCCGATGCCGGATTCGCGCGCCATCGCCATCGCCAGCCGGTTGGCGCGGAAGGCCACCACATGGCCCTGGCCCTGGCCGCCGTGCAGCAGCGCGGTGCAGGGGCCGGTGCGCTGCTCTTCCATCACCGGCCGGGCCAGGATGGAGCCGCGGCGCATGCGCTCCAGGTAATGCGTCAGGCGCGCGATGCCGTGCGAATCGATGCCCCAGAGGTTGGTCTGCACCAGCGCGGTGGCCAGTTCCCGGGCATCGTCGTCGGGCATCTGCACGGCGCGCAGGCAGGCCGTGGCCCAGGTGATCAGCGCCTCGGCGGGCACCAAGAGGCTGTTGGCGGCAACGGGTTGGCTCATGGCAAGTTTTCCAGGGTGGCGGCCACGCCCCGTTCGGCCAGCGAACGCAAGTGCGGCTGCAGGGCGGCGACCAGCGCCGGTGCACCGGCCAGGTCGCCAAACACGGGGGCAAAGCGGGTCAGGGTGTCGGCATCGCCGCCGGCGCGCAGCCAATGCGCGTGCAGGTCGGCGGCCATCGGGTCGTCCACGCCGGGCTGGCGCTGGTGCCACCACCAGGCGGCCACGGTGAGGGCCAGGCGGGTGATGAGCTGGCCGGCCTGCAGGCGGGCACGCACCGTGTCCAGTATGCGCTGCGGCAGTTTCTGCGAACCATCCATCGCGATCTGCGCACAGCGGTGCGCCAGCGCCGGGTTGGCAAAGCGGGTCAGCAGCCGTTGTCGATAGCCGGCCAGGTCCACACCGCTGAGCGTGGGCTCCACCTCGTCGCGCAGCAGCGCGTCCAGGTGGCGCACCAGCGCGGGCTGTTGCATGGCCACATCCACCGTGGGCCAGCCCGCGGCCGTGCCCAGGTAGGCGATGGTGGAGTGCGCGCCATTGACCAAACGCAGCTTGCGGCGCTCGAACGGCCCGGCGTCGGCGACGAACAACACGCCGGGCCAATCGGGCCGGCCGGCGGCGAAGTGGTCTTCCACCGCCCAATCAAAAAACGGCTCGCCGACCACGGGCCAGGCGTCAACCACGCCCAGTGCAGCGGCGATGCGCGCGCGGTCGGCGTCGGTGCTGCGCGGCACGATGCGGTCCACCATGCTGCAGGGGAATGTGCAGTGGGCGGCGATCCAGCGCGCCAGGTCCGGGCTGCGCCGGTCGGCCAGCGCCAGCACCTGGGCCTGCAGCACGCGGCCGTTGGCGGGCAGGTTGTCCAGCGAGAGCAGGGTCAGCGGGCCGTGGCCTTGCGCACGGCGTTGTGCCAGCCCATCGACGATGAAGGCCACCGCGCTGCCCGGGCCAGTGGTCGTGTAGCCCTTTTCGGTGATGGTGAGGCTGACGATGGCCGTGGCCTCGGCCGCGATGCGCGCCACCACGGCGGCCGGGTCTTCCGGCGCCACCAGGCACTCGCGCACGCAGCCGATGAGGCGCAGGTGTTCGCCGCCCGCGTCGCGCAGTGCCAGCGTGTACAAGCCGTCCTGCGGCGCCAGTGCGTCGCGTGTGTCGGGGCTGCGCAGCGACACCCCGCTGATGCCCCAGCGCAGCGCATCGCCGCCGTCCAGCGCGTCTTCGGTGGCCACGGCCAGGTGGCCGCGCATGAAGGCGCCCAGGCCCAGGTGCACGATGCCGGTCTGCAGCGCCTGGCGCGGGTAACGCGGGCCCCGCACGCCGGCCGGCATGTGGGCCTGGTTCAGCCTCACCAATTCCACAGCGTGCCGTCGTGTTGCAGCCGGTTCACCGGCAGGTAGGCGCGCTGGTAGGGGTACTTCGCGGCCAGGGCCTCGTCGATGCGCACGCCGTGGCCCGGCACCTCGCCGGGGTGCATGAAACCATCCTGGAAGGTGTAGGCGTGCGGGAAGACCTCGTCCGTCAGTGCGTTGTGCGGCATGTGTTCCTGGATGCCGAAGTTGGGCACCGCCAGGTCGAAATGCAGCGCCGCGCCCATGCACACGGGGGAGAGATCGGTGGCGCCATGGCTGCCGGTGCGCACCTGGTGCAGCGCTGCCAGGTCCGCGATGCGCCGCAGGTGCGTGATGCCACCCGCGTGCACGACCGTCGTGCGGATGTAGTCGATCAGCTGTTCTTCGATCAGCGTCTTGCAATCCCAGATGGTGTTGAAGATCTCGCCGACCGCGATGGGTGTCGTGGTGTGCCGGCGGATCAGGCGGAAGGCCTCCTGCGCCTCGGCCGGTGTCGGGTCTTCCATCCAGAACAGGCGGTGGGGTTCCAGGTCCTGGCCCAGGCGCGCGGCTTCAATGGGTGTCAGGCGGTGGTGCACGTCGTGCAGCAGTTGCAGCTCGTCGCCCACGGCCTGGCGCACGGCGTCGAACAGCTTGGGCGCGTGGCGCAGGTACTTGGCGCTGTCCCAGTCTTCTTCGCTCGGCAGCGCGCCGTCGGCGGGTTCATAGGGCCCGTTGCCGCGTGCCACGCCGTAGACCTTCTCCAGCCCCGGCACGCCGCTCTGCACACGCACCGCGCGGTAACCCAGGGCCACCTTGCGCTGCACCTCGTCCACCGCATGGCCGATGTCGCGGCCGTTGGCGTGTGCGTAGACCAGCACCCGCTCGCGGCTGGCGCCGCCCAGCAGCTGGTACAGCGGCAGGCCGGCGGCCTGGGCCTTGATGTCCCACAGCGCGGTGTCCACCGCGGCGATGGCGCTCATGGTCACCGGGCCGCGCCGCCAGTAGGCGCCGCGGTACAGCAGCTGCCAGGTGTCTTCGATGCGGTGCGCATCACGGCCGATCAGCATCGGCAGCACATGGTCGTTCAGGTAACTCGCCACCGCGAGCTCGCGGCCGTTCAGCGACGCATCGCCCAGGCCGGTGAGGCCTTCATCGGTCTCGATCTTCAGCGTGACGAAGTTGCGGCCGGGGCAGCAGACGATGACCTTGGCGTTGGTGATCTTCACATCACGGCCCCGAGTTGCCAGGGCACGAACTCGTTCTGGCCATAACCATGCCGTTCGCTCTTGGTGGCGTGGCCCGAGGCCGTGGCCAGCATCAGGCGGAAGATGCGCTCGCCGGCTTCGTCCACCGTCTCCAGGCCGTCGACGATGCCGCCGCAGTCGAGGTCGATGTCGTCCTCCTGCTTGCGCCACAACGCGGTGTTGGTGCTGAACTTCAGCGATGGCGACGGTGCGCAGCCATAGGCCGAGCCGCGCCCGGTGGTGAAGCAGATCAGGTTGGCGCCGCCCGCCACCTGGCCGGTGGCGGAGACGGGGTCGTAACCCGGCGTGTCCATGTAGACAAAACCGCGGGCGGTGACGGCCTGCGCAAACTCCACCACGTCCACCAGGTTGGTGGTGCCGCTCTTGGCGATGGCGCCCAGCGACTTTTCCAGGATGGTGGTCAGCCCGCCGGCCTTGTTGCCGGCCGAGGGGTTGTTGTCCATCTGCATGCCGTTGCGCGCGGTGTAGGCTTCCCACCAGCGGATGCGGGTCAGCAGCTTCTCCGCGATCTGCGGGCTCACGGCGCGGCGTGTGAGCAGGTGTTCGCCACCGTAGATCTCGGGTGTTTCGCTCAGGATCGCGGTGCCGCCGTGGCGCACCAGGCGGTCCACCGCGGCGCCGAGCGCGGGGTTGGCGCTGATGCCGGAATACCCGTCGCTGCCGCCGCACTGCAGGCCCACGGTGATGTGGCTGGCCGGCACCGGCTGGCGCCGCACGCGGTTCGCCTCGGGCAGCATGCGCTTGATCAGCTCCACGCCATGCGCCACGGTCTTGGCCGTGCCGCCGGTGTCCTGGATGCTGAAGGTGGCGAGGTTGGCGCCTTCGCTCAGGCCTTCCTGCGCGATCAGGCCCTGGATCTGGTTGGTCTCGCAGCCCAGGCCCACCACCAGCACGGCGGCAAAGTTCGGGTGCCGTGCGTAGCCGCCCAGCGTGCGGCGCAGCACCTGCAGTTCTTCGCCATCGCTAGCGGTGGCGCAGCCCATGCCGTGCGTGAGCGCGACCACGCCGTCCACATTCGGGAAGCCGGCCAGCGCCTCGGGCCGGATGTCGCGCCGGAAGTGGTCGGCAATCGCCCGCGCGGCCGTGGCCGAGCAGTTCACACTCGTCAGCACGCCGATGTAGTTGCGCGTGGCGATGCGGCCATCGGGCCGCACGATGCCGTCGAAGGTGGCAGGCGTCTCGACGAACGCGGTGGGCGTGGCGCCTGCGCCGGGCTCGTGCGCGCGCTCGAAGGCGCTGAAGGCCAGGTTGTGCGTGTGCACGTGCTGGCCCGGTGCGATGGGCGCGGTGGCCACGCCGATGATCTGGTTGTAGCGCCGCACCGGCTGGCCCACGGCGATGGCCGTGGTGGCCACCTTGTGCCCGGGCGGCACCAGGCCGGTGACGGTGACCCCTTCACCTTCCAGCACCGTGCCGCCCAGCAGCTGCCGGCGGGCGATGACGACGTTGTCGGCGGGGTGGATGCGGATGAAGGGGGTCATGTCAACGTTCCCTCGGGGGTGTTGGGGTTTGGCGAAGCTGTTTCACCACCAAGACACCAAGACACAAAGGCACCAAGGAAGTCAAAAACTCCGTTTGTGTTCTTGGTGCTCTTGGTGTCTTTTTGGTGAAAAAAAACATGGCCTGCCAAAAAATCAGCCGTCGATCAGGGCGGGATCCCAGGCGTGCACGGTCTGCCGTTGCTCGCCCAACTTCTCGATACCCAGCCGCACCACGTCGCCGGGCTTGAGGTACACCGGTGCGGGTTTGACGCCCATGCCCACGCCGGGGGGCGTGCCGGTGGTGATCACGTCGCCAGGCTTGAGCGTCATGAAGCGGCTCAGGTAGCTGACGATGGTGGCCACGCCGAAGATCATGGTCTTGGTGCTGCCGTTCTGGTAGCGGTGGCCATTGACCTCCAGCCACATCGCCAGGTCCTGCGGGTCGCCCACCTCGTCGGCCGTCACCAGCCAGGGGCCGATGGGGCCGAAGGTGTCGCAGCCCTTGCCCTTGTCCCACTGGCCGCCGCGTTCGATCTGGTACTCGCGTTCCG
>CAYTWU010000048.1:0-16625 GCA_964442175.1 uncultured Rubrivivax sp. | reverse complement strand
GCTCTCGTTTGCCACCACCGGACACCGCGTGGTAGGCAGTGGCGGCCAAGGCCATCAGCACGGCGCTGGGCCCGGTGTCGGCCACCGTGACCACGCGCGACGAGGCCGAGACCAGGTGCCGCGCGGCACCGCCGAACAGGCCGCGCACCTCGCCCCAGCAGCGGGCGCCGGGCACGAAGACATGTTCGCCGATGCGGTGCTGCGCGCTGGCGCCCGCGTCGATCACGCGGCCCACCGATTCGTAGCCGGGCACCAGCGGGTAGCCCATGCCGGGGAAGGCCGGCATGCGGCCGTTGAAGAGCAGCTTCTCGGTGCCGGTGCTGATGCCGCTGTAGTCGACCTCGACCAGCACATCGTCGTCACCGACGGGGGTGAGCTCCAGCGTGTGCAGCCCGATGTGTTGCGGGCGCTCCAGCACGATGGCCGGGGTGTTCATGGTGCGAGCCTCCATCGGACCGGCAGCCACGGGCAGGCCTCGGGGGCCAGCGGGGGTGTCAGAGGTTGTTCACAAAGCACAGTGTCATCCTAACGTTACACCTTGGTCTGTCAATAGACGTGTACACGTGTGGCGTTGGTGTTTACGCGGGGCGGCAACGCGCCACCAGCAGGCCGGTCTGCAGCGGCAGGTTGAGCCGCCGCTGCTGCACGCGGCAGAAACCCGCGGCTTCCAGCAGCGCTGCGAGTTCGGCCGCGGTGCGTGGCCGGCCGTGGCCCATGGCCAGCAGGTAGAAGCCGAAATAGGCGTCGCCCATGGCCTCGGCGCCGGCCACCCCGGCCATCGGTTCGGCCAGCACCAGGGTGCCGTCGTCGGGCAGGGCCCGGCGCACGGCGCGCAGCAGGCGCAGCACCCGTTCATCCGGGTGGTCGAAGGCGACGCGGATCAGCGACACCACGTCGGCGCCCCGGGGCAACTCGTCCTCGAAGAAGTCGCCCCCGTGCACCCGGGCACGCGCCCCAAGACCGGCCGCCGCGAGGGCCGACTGCGCCCGGCTGGCCACACCGGGCAGGTCGAACAGCATGAACTGCAGCGCCGGCGCCTGTGCCGCCACGGCGGTGATGAACCGCCCCTCGCCGCCGCCCACGTCCAGCAGGCAGCGGTGCGGCTGGAAGCGGTAGGCGCCCAGCACCTCCTGCGCGACCAGCGGCTGCGAGGCCGTCATCAGCCTGGAGTACTCGGCCACCCGTTCGGGGCTCAGCACCTGGCGCGCGGCCGATGACGCGTCCACCGCCGCGTACGGCCAGTACCCGGCCATCGCCGGCTGCGTGGTGCCGCGCAGCAGTGCCACGGGGTCGGCCAGGTCGGCGTACAGCGTGGCGTGGTGCTCGATCATCGCGTGCAGCGCGCCGTTGCCGACCAGGGGCGCGCCCAGGCGGCCCAGCGCATACGCACCGTCGGCGCGCAGGTCCAGCAGTTCCAGCGCGGCGGCGGCGGCACACAGGCGCTGCGCCATCGCTGGCTCCAGGCCCGTGGCCACGGCGATGCGCGCTGCCGGCAGCGGCCCGCGGGCCAGCAACTCGAACAGCTGCAGCCGCACGCAGGACAGCAGCACCTGGGTGTACACAAAGCCGGCCATCAGGTCGAACAACTCGCCCGCCTGGCGGCGCACCAGCGGCCGCGACAGCACAAAGGCGGCCGCGCGGCGCTGGAAGGCCGGATCGGCCACACGGCGGTTGCGCCAATCGCACCAGCGCTCGCGCCAGCGAGCCCAAAGCCCCCCCGGCGCGGCACGCGGCGGCGTCAGCGGTGGCACCGGGGCAGCCAGGGGCGGCGTGACGGGCATGTTGATCGACGGCCGCTCAACCCGCGGCCACCCCGGCCAGCCGGCGCGCGCGGTCGCCCCAGGCGCGGGGCACCAGGCGCTCACCCTCGGCGCGCACCAGGGCGCGCAGCTGGGGCGCGCCGCGGCAGGGCGGCACGGCTTCGATGGCACAGGCCACCAGGCGGTCGAAGTGGGCAATGGCGCCGTCCAGGCCCTGCTCGGTGGCCGAGCTGGGCCGGCCCAACGCCACATCGCGGCCGACCGGCTTGCCCAGCTGGGTCGGGTCGGCCATCACGTCGCGCACATCGTCGGCCACCTGGTAGGCCTCGCCCAGCCATTCGCCCAGCGCACGCCAGGTGTCGCCGGGCGATCCCGCCGCTTCGGCGCCCGCCATCGTGGCCGCCGCGAACAGCGCGCCGGTCTTGGCCCGCTGGTAGTCCGACAGCGCCACGCGTGGTTCACATTCCCAGGCCTGGCCGGCCGTGATGCCATGCGGCGCGCCCACACCACGGGCCAGCGTGGCCATCAAGCGCGGCAGGCGCAGCGGCGACCGTGTGCCGCCCATCGCCATCACCTGGAAGGCCAGCACGATCAGGCCATCACCGCCCAGCACCGCCAGGCGCTCGCCGAAGGCGGCGTGCACGGCGGGCTGGCCGCGGCGCAGCGGGGAGTCGTCGAAACAAGGCAGGTCGTCGTGCACCAGCGAGGCGCAGTGCAGCAGTTCGATGGCCGCGGCGGTGGCATCGCTGAGCCCGGGATCGTCGTCGCCACAGGCCCGGGCCACGGCCAGGCACAGCTGCGGCCGGATGCGGGCCCCACCCGGGAACACCGCGTGCCGCATCGCGGCCGCCAGGCGCGGTGGGCTGCCGGGGGCTTCGGTCAGCTGCAAGGCGGCCTGCAGGGCATGTTCGATCCGGGACAAGGTTTCCATCGACATCCTCCGGCCGAGGCCGATGCGCCCCAGTGTCAGTTAGACAATACACCTGAAAGTGTCAGTTGATTCTGACACTCGACCGACAGGTGTCAAGCCCGCTTGACCCGGATCAGGGCGCGGTTCAGTCCGGCTTCAGACCGCCGGTGTAGAGTCGTCGCCGTGTTGACCGTCCAGGATCTCGAGGCCCGCCGCGGCCGCCGCGTGCTGTTCTCGGGCCTGTCCCTGACGGCTGCGCCGGGGCAGTTGCTGCGCGTGACGGGCGCCAACGGCGCTGGCAAGACCACCTTGCTGCGCATGCTGGTGGGCCTGAGCTCCCCCACGGCCGGGCGGGTGTTGTGGCAGGGTCAGCCCGTGGCCGCCCAACGGGAGGATTTCCACCGCGCCCTGGCCTGGCTGGGCCACGCCGCCTCGTTGAAGGACGATCTGAGCGCGCTGGAGAACCTGCAGGCCATCGCCCACCTGGGCGGGGACCAGCCGACCCGCGCCGAAGCCAGCGCCGCGCTGGCCGAAGCCGGCCTGGCGGGCCGCGAGCGCCTGCCGGCCCGGGTGCTCTCGGCCGGCCAGCGGCGCCGCGTGGTGCTGGCGCGGCTGGCACTGGCCGCGCAGCGCCCGCTGTGGGTGCTGGACGAACCCTTCAACGCGCTGGACACGGCGGCCACCGCCTGGCTGGCCGGGCTGGTGCAGCAGCGCCTGGCCAGTGGTGGCATCGTGGTGCTCACCAGCCACCAGCCGGTGCCGGTGGACGGCCAGGCCGACCAGGTCACCGTGGCACTCGGCGCCCCATGAAGACCGCCAGCACCGTCGCCACGCTGCAGGCCCTGTTCCTGCGCGACCTGAAGCTCGCCCAACGGCGCCAGGCCGACACCCTGGGCGCCGCGGTGTTTTTTGTCATCGTGGCCAGCCTGTTCCCGCTCGGGGTCGGGCCCGAGCCGGCGCTGCTGCAGCGCATGGGGCCGGGCGTGGTCTGGGTGGCGGCGCTGCTGGCGGCCATGTTGTCCATGCCGCGCCTGTTTGCCGAAGATGCAGCCGACGGCACCCTGGAACAGCTGCTCTTGTCCAGCACGCCGCTGGCCCTGCTGGTGCTGGCCAAGGTGGCGGCGCATTGGCTGGTGTCGGGTGCGCTGCTGGTGCTGGTTGCGCCCGTGCTGGCGCTGCAATACGGGCTGCCGGCCGAGCAGATCGGCATGCTCGCGCTGTCGCTGGCGCTGGGCACGCCGGTGCTCAGCCTGGTGGGCGCGATCGGCGCGGCGCTCACGGTGGGCGTGCGCGGCGCAGCGGTTCTGCTGTCGCTGCTGGTGCTGCCGCTGGTCACGCCGGTGCTGATCTTCGGCGCCGGCGCCGTCGAAGCCGTGGGGGCCGGTCTGGACGCCGGCGGGCACCTGTCTCTGCTGGGGGCCTTGCTGGCATTGGCCTTGTTCGGCGCACCGCTGGCCAGCGCCGCAGCCCTACGTATAAGTATTGACTGATATAGAGGGCTGCATGCGTCACAATTCCAGGTTGCACACGGAGCGCCGCTGACACGCACATGATGGGCCGCATTTCCTGGTTCTACTTCGCTGCACCGCAGCGCTTCCATGGCCTGGCGGGCCGGCTGATCCCCTGGTGCACGGCGGCGGCCGTGGCGCTGGCCGCGTATGGCCTGTGGATAGGCCTGGCCGTGGCGCCCACCGATTTCCAGCAGGGCGAGAGCTACCGCATCATCTTCATCCACGTGCCGGTGTCGTGGATGTCCATGGTGCTCTATGTCGCGATGGCCTTCTGGGCCGCGGTGGGCCTGATCTTCAACGCCCGCCTGGGTGCGATGCTGGCGCAGGCGATCGCCCCGACCGGCGCGCTGATGACCTTCCTGTCACTGTGGACGGGTGCACTCTGGGGCAAACCCACCTGGGGCACCTGGTGGGTGTGGGATGCCCGGCTGACCTCCGAGCTGATCCTGCTGTTCCTCTACATCGGCTACCTGTCACTGCGCGGCGCGATCGAGGATCAACGCCGCGCCGACCGCGCTTCGGCCGTGCTGGCCATCGTCGGCGTGGTCAACGTGCCCATCATCTACTTCTCGGTGAAGTGGTGGAACACGCTGCACCAGGGCGCGTCGGTCAGCGTGACCAAGGGCTCGTCGATGGCGGCCATCATGCTGGAGGCCATGCTGGTGATGGCCCTGGCCTTCTGGGCCTACAGTTTTGCCGTGGTCTTTGCGCGGGTGCGCAGCATCATCCTGGAACGTGAACGCGGCGCCGCCTGGACGCAGGCCCACCTGCCGCAGGAGCCCGCCGCATGAACATCTACTGGCAGAGCCTGGACGACTTCCTTGCGATGGGCGGCTATGGCCTGTACGTCTGGGGCTCGTTTGGCATGACCGCCTTGCTCATCGTGCTGGAACTTTGGAGCCTGCGGCAGCGTCGCAAGGCCCTGTCTTCGGAGATCGACACATGAAACCCCGCCACAAGCGCGCGCTGGCCATCGTGGCCGGTGTCGCCACGCTCGGTGTCGCCACGGCGCTGGTGCTGAACGCCTTCCAGAGCAACCTGGTGTTTTTCTTCAGCCCCACGCAGGTGGCCTCGAAGGAAGCCCCGCGCGACCGCGCCTTCCGCGTCGGTGGCCTGGTCGAGACCGGCAGCGTGCAGCGCGACCCGAACGGCCTGACGGTGCGCTTTGTCGTCACCGACACCGCCCAGACCGTGCCCGTGCGCTACACCGGCATGCTGCCCGACCTGTTCCAGGAGGGCAAAGGTGTGGTGGCCCAGGGCAAGCTCGGCCCGGACGGTGTTTTCGTGGCCGAGCAGGTGCTGGCCAAACACGACGAGAACTACATGCCGCCCGAGGCCGCCGAGGCGCTGGCCAAGGCCAAGCAGGGCCAGATGCCCTCGCTCTCCAAGCAGATGGAGGCCCGCCCGTGATCCCCGAACTGGGCCACTTCGCGCTGATCCTGGCGCTGGCCGTGGCGGCGCTCGCACAGAGCGCACTGCCGCTGATCGGCGCCTGGCGCGGCCACGCGGGCTGGATCGCGCTGGCGCGGCCGGCCGCCATGCTGCACTTTGCGTTGCTGGTGCTGGCCTTCGGCTGCCTGACCTACGCCTTCGTGCAGAGCGACTTTTCCGTGATGCTGGCGGCAGAACATTCCAACACCGCGCTGCCCACCTACTACAAGGTCACCGCCGTCTGGGGCAACCACGAAGGCTCGATCCTGATGTGGGGCCTGATCCTCGCCGGCTGGACGGTGGCCGTGGCGCTGCGCTCGCGCCAGCTGCCGGATGTGATGGTGGCGCGGATCATCGGTGTGATGGGCCTGATCAGCGTCGGTTTCCTGCTGTTCACGCTGTTCACGTCCAACCCCTTCGAGCGCCTGCTGCCCGCGGCCGACGACGGCCGCGACCTGAACCCGCTGCTGCAGGACCCGGGCATGATCATCCACCCGCCGCTGCTCTACATGGGCTATGTCGGCTTCTCCATGACCTTTGCCTTCGCCATCGCGGCGCTGATGTCCGGCCGGCTGGACGCCACCTGGGCGCGCTGGTCGCGGCCGTGGACGACGGCGGCCTGGGTCTTCCTGACGCTGGGCATCGCACTCGGCAGCGCCTGGGCGTATTACGAGCTGGGCTGGGGCGGCTGGTGGTTCTGGGACCCGGTGGAAAACGCCTCGTTCATGCCCTGGCTGGCGGGCACGGCGCTGATCCACTCGCTGGCCGTGACGGAAAAACGTGGCGGCTTCAAGATGTGGACGGTGCTGCTGGCCATCCTGGCGTTTTCGCTCAGCCTGATGGGCACCTTCCTCGTGCGCTCGGGCGTGCTCTCGTCGGTGCACGCCTTTGCCACCGACCCCACACGCGGCATCTTCATCCTGGCCTTCCTGTTCGTCGTCATCGGCGGCTCGCTGGCGCTGTTCGCCTGGCGCGGCCCCAAGGTGGGCGTGGGCGGCGTGTTTGAACCGATCTCCCGCGAGGCCATGCTGCTGGCCAACAACGTGCTGCTGATGGTGGCCACTGCCGCCGTGCTGCTGGGCACGCTGTACCCGCTGGTGCTGGACGCCCTGGGCCTGGGCAAGATCTCGGTCGGCCCCAGCTACTTCGAGGCCGTGTTCGTGCCGCTGATGGTGCCGGCGCTGTTCCTGATGGGCGTGGGCCCGATCGCCCGCTGGAAAAAGGCCTCGGTGCCCGAACTCGCGGTGCAGCTGCGCTGGGCGGCGGCGGCCAGCTTCGTCGCCGCGGTGATCGCGCCGCTGCTGATGGGCCGCTGGACACCGATGGTCGGCTTTTCGCTGCTGCTGGCGTTCTGGATCATCGCCACCGCGGCCGTGACGCTGTGGCAGCGGGTGCAGGGCCAGCCGCTGGCGCTGTGGGGCGCCCGGCTGCGCACCCAGACTGGCAGCTGGTACGGCATGCTGCTGGCGCACGCCGGTGTCGGTGTGTTCATCATCGGCGTCGCGCTGGTCGGTGGTTACCAGACCGAGCAGGACCTGCGCATGGAAGTGGGCAGCACGGCCAGCGCCGGCGGGCACGAGTTCAAGCTGGTGGGCCTGCAGGATGTGCGCGGCCCGAACTACACCGCCGTGCGCGCCACCTTCGAGGTCTCGAAGAACGGGCGCAAGGTCGACACGCTGTACCCGGAAAAACGCGTCTACACCGTCAGCCGCATGCCGATGACCGAGGTCTCCATCGACCGCGGCTTCACGCGCGACCTGTACGTGTCGATGGGCGAGCCGCTGGACGGCGGGCGCGCCTGGAGCGTGCGGCTGTATGTCAAACCCTTCGTCAACTGGATCTGGGGCGGCTGCCTGCTGATGGCCATCGGCGGCCTGCTGGCCGTGTCCGACCGGCGCTACCGGCTGCACAGCCGGCAGAGCGCGGCCTTGCCCGAAGGTGCCGTGGCGCGATGAAACGTTACCTGATCCCGCTGGGCATCTTCCTGGTGCTGGCGGTTTTCCTGGGCGTGGGCCTGAAGCTCAACCCGCGCGAGGTGCCCTCACCGCTGGTCGGCAAGGCGGCACCGGCCTTCACCCTGCCCACGCTGGCCGACCCTGCCGTGCAGCTGGCGGCCGGGCAGATGAAGGGCCAGGTCTGGGTGCTCAACGTCTGGGCCTCGTGGTGCGTGCCCTGCCTGGCCGAACACCCCTACGTGACCCAGCTCGCGCGCACCCCGGGTGTCAAGGTGATCGGCCTGAACTACAAGGACAAACCGGCCGACGCCCAGGCCTGGCTGCGCAAACACGGCGACCCGTACAACACCATCGTCGCCGACCGCGACGGCCGTGTCGGCATCGACTACGGCGTCTACGGCGTGCCCGAGACCTTCATCATCGACCGCGCCGGCGTCATCCGCCACAAGCAGATCGGCCCCATCACGCCCGAGGTGCTGCGCGACAAGCTGCTGCCGCTGCTGAAAGAACTGGATGTCTAAGCTGCTGCTGTGCCTGGCGCTGGGCTTGGCGCTGATGTGGGCCGCGGCTTGGCCGGTGGGCGCGCAAACCGCCCGCCCGCTGGCCGCCGACCCGGTGCTGGAGGCCCGTGTGCTGGAGATCGCCCACGAGCTGCGTTGCCTGGTGTGCCAGAACGAGACCATCGCGGCCTCGCACGCCGACCTCGCCATCGACCTGCGCAACCAGATCCGCGAGCAGCTGGTGGCCGGCCGCAGCGAGCGCGAGATCCTCGATTACATGGTGCAACGCTACGGCGATTTCGTGCTCTACAACCCGCCCGTCAAACCCGTCACCTGGCTGCTGTGGGGCGGGCCCTTTGTGTTGCTGCTGGCGATGCTGGTGTGGTTGTGGACGATGCTGCGCCGGCGCGGCAGCACCCCCCCCGCGCTGAGCGACGATGAACAGCGGCGTGCCCGCGAACTGCTGGAAATTCCCCCGCCATGATGTGGTTCTGGATCCTGGCCACCACGCTGGTCGTGGTGGTGCTCGGCGTGCTGCTGCGCCCCCTGCTGCGCCCCGCCCCGCTGGTGGCCGACAACACCGCTGCCAGCAACCTGCGCCTGCTGCGCGAGCAAGTGGCGGAGCTTGATGCCGAGCTGGCCGCCGGCCGCCTGGCGCCGGCGCAGCACGCCGCGGCACGCGCCGAGCTGGAACGCCGCGTGCTGGACGAAACCCGCGTGGCCGACACCCCGGTGCAGGCCCGCGGTGGCCGGGTCAGCGCCGGGGTGCTGGCGGTGGCCGTGCCGGCCCTGGCCGTGGTGCTGTATGGGCAGCTCGGCAACCGCGCGGCGCTGGACGGCCTGCTGGCCCAGGCCCCCACGCAGGCCACGGCCGAAGACGTGGACGCCCTGGTGCAGCGCCTGGCCGACCGCATGAAGGCCCAGCCCGAAGACCCGGCCGGCTGGCTGCTGCTGGCGCGTGCCTATGGCGGGCTGCAACGTTTCCCGGAAGCGCGTGACGCCTACGCCCAGGCCCTGAAACGGCAGGCGCCGGACGCCCAGTTGCTGGCCGACTACGCCGACGTGCTGGCCATGGCCCAGGGCCGCACGCTGATCGGCGAGCCTGAAAAGCTGGTGCTGCAGGCGCTGAACCTGGAGCCTGACCACCTGAAGGCCCTGGCCCTGGCCGGCACGGCGGCGATGGAGCGCGGCGACCCGCAGACCGCACTGAAACACTGGACCCACGCCAAGGCCGTGGCGCCGGCGGGCAGCCCGTTTGCCACCGGCCTGGACCCGGCGATTGCCGATGCACGCGCCGCCGCCGGCCTGCCACCGGCGGCATCGGCCGCCGGGCCGGCCAACCCGCCGGTCGCCGCCAACCCCGGCGCAGCCCCCGCCACCGCGCCGCTGGTCGTCTCCGTGCGGCTGGCGCCGGCCCTGGCGGGCCAGTTGAAGCCTGGCGACACCCTGTTCGTGTTCGCCCGCGCCGCCGATGGCCCGCGCATGCCGCTGGCCATCGTGCGCCAGCCGGCCAGCGCCGGCCCGGTGCAGGTGACGCTGGACGACAGCAGCGCGATGGCGCCGCAGCTCAAGCTCTCCGGCTTTGCACAGGTGGTGGTGGGTGCGCGCATCTCGCGCAGCGGCAACGCCACGCCGCAGCCCGGCGACCTGGAGGGCCAGAGCGCGCCCCGCGCATCGTCCGGCAGCGTCGAACTGCTGATCGACCGCGTCCGCGACTGATCGGTAACGTGTTAACTTCCAAGCATGGGCGGGCCTTTGGCCGGCCCCGTGCTTTGCGCTGGCGTCGGTTTGAGCGACGGTGTTTCGCGCCCCCCTGGGGAGAATCGAGTGGACAACAAGTCCTTGCCACGGGCCCCGCTGAGTGCCTTGTCGGCACTGGCACCTGAACTGGCATCGACCGTCGCCTCGTTGGCCGGTGACATCGCCCTGGTCATCGACGATGCCGGGGTGGTGCGCAATGTCGCGGTGGGTGAAGCCGCGCTCAGCGCCTCCACCACCACCTGGGTGGGCCGCCCCTGGGCCGACACCGTCACCGGCGACACGCGCCGCAAGATCGAAGACCTGCTCACCGAGGTGCAGCATGGCGGGCGTTCGCGACGGCGCGAGGTGAACCACCCATCGGCCGCCGGCAGCGACATCCCGGTGGCCTGGGCCGCCGTGCGGCTGGGCGACCAAGGCCCGGTGCTCGCGGTGGGCCGCGACCTGCGCGCGGTGGCCGCCATCCAGCAGCGTTTCCTCGAATCCCAGCAGGAACTGGAGCGCGACTACTGGAAGCGCCGCCAGACCGAGGCCCGCTACCGCCTGCTGTTCCAGGTGGCCACCGACGCCGTGCTGGTGCTGGATGCCAACACGCAGCAGGTGCTGGAAGTCAACAGCGCCGCCGCGCGCCTGTTTGGCCAGTCGGCCGAGCGCCTGGTCGGCCTGGACGCGCCGGAGATGCTGTCGGACGTCTCGCGCCCGGCGCTGGCGCAGTTGCTGGTGCAGGCCCGCGCCACCGGCCGTGCCGGCGAGATCCGGGTGCGCGGTGAAGACGGCGGCCCGCTCGAGGTCTCGGTCACGCCCTTCCGCGCCGACCAGACCCTGCTGCTGATGCTGCGGGTGCGCCAGGTGGGGCCGGCCGATGCGCTGGCGCTGCTGGCCGAGGTCGTGGAACGCGGTGCCGACGCGGTCATCGTCACCGACACCGCCAGCCGCGTGATGGCCGCCAACCCGGCCTTCCTGGCGCTGTGCCGGCAATCGGCCGTCGAAGGCCAACGCCTGGGCGACCTGCTGGACGACACCGAGCACCGCCTGGACACGCTGATCGCCGACGCGCGGCGCCATGGCATCGCCGTGCGCAGCGTGGTGCCAGGCCCGGACGACGCCGCGCTGGAGGTCTCCGCCACCCTGCTGCCCGAGGGCGACCAGGAGCGCATCGGCTTCACGCTGCGCGTGGCCGAGCAGCGCCTGCCCGGGGCCCTGGGCTCGGCGGCCGACCTGGCCAGCGCCATCGCCCACCTGACCGAACAGGTCGGCCAACGGCCGCTGCCCCAGCTGATGCGCCAGGCCGCCGCACTGGCCGAGCGCCACCTGATCCAGAGCGCCTTGCAGAGCCATGGCCCCACGCTCGACGCCGTGGCCGCCTCCTTGGGCCTGGACACCGGCAACCTCGAATTGCGCATGCAACGCCTGGGCATGGTGCCCGGCAGCACGGGCTGGCCGACGGCGGTGGACTGACGGCGGCTCCGATGGCGCACAGTCCGGCGTTTGGCCAGGCCGACCTCAGCAACTGCGAACGTGAGCTGATCCACCTTGCAGGCTCCGTGCAGCCGCATGGCGTGCTGCTGGTGCTGCGCGAGGCCGACCGGGTGCTGCTGCAGCTGACGCACAACGCTGCCACGCTGCTGGGCCAGGCCGCCGAGCGCTGGCTGGAACAGCCCCTGCGGGTGCTGGGCCCGGCGCTGGACGACGCCGTGGCCGCCCTGCAGGCCGGCGCCGACCTGTCGCACGCCCAGCCGCTGCAGGCACGCACCGTCGCGGGCGAGGTCGAGGGCCTGCTGCACCGCGCCGCCCCCGGCCTGCTGGTGCTGGAGCTGGAGCCGCTGCAGGCCCCACCGGGCGGGGTGGAACCGCTGCGCCTGCCCGCGCCCGTGCTGCAGGACCGCCTGGCCCAGGCCGTGCGCCGCTTTGGTGACGCCCCCAACCTGGTCACGCTGGCCGATGCCGCCGCGCAGACCGTGCGCGACCTGACCGGCTACGACCGCGTGATGGTCTACCGCTTCGACCCCGACGGCCACGGCCAGGTGATCGCCGAAGCGCGTGACGCCCACATCGAGCCGCTGCTGGGCCACCGCTACCCGGCCACCGACATCCCGCAGCGCGCCCGCGAGCTCTACATCCGCCAGCGGGTGCGGGTGCTGGTGGACGTGCACTACCAGCCCTCGCCGCTGGTGCCGGCCCGCACGCCGCCGGCCGACACCGAGCTGGACATGTCGCTGTGCGGGCTGCGCAGCATGTCGCCGCTGCACCTGCAGTACCTGAAGAACATGGGCGTCACCGCCACGCTGGTGGTCTCGCTGGTGCTGGGCGGCCGGCTCTGGGGCCTGATCGCGGCGCACCATGACCAGCCGCGCAACCTGGGGCTCTCGCTGCGCACCGCCTGTGCCCTGCTGGCCGAGGTGATGAGCACGCGCCTGGCCGCGATCGAGAACTACGCCCACGCCCAGGTGGCACTGCTGGTGCGCCGGCTGCAGCAGCGCCTGGTGGAGGCCACCTCGACCGAGGGCGATTGGCGGCTGGCGCTCTTCCGCCACCCGGCGACGCTGCTGCAGCCGCTGGACGCCAGCGGCGCCGTGCTGTTCCACGACGGCGAGCTGATGAGCACCGGCGACGTGCCCTCGTCGCCCGAGCTGCGTGCGCTGCGCGACTGGGTCGACGCCCAGTCCGCACTGCACACCACACCCGCCGCGCCGCTGGCCTTCAATGCGCTGGCACAGGCCGCGCCCGCGCTGGCCGCACTGGCGCCGCTGGCCAGCGGCGTGCTGGCCGTGCGGCTGTCGCAGGACCGGCCGGACTGGCTGATCTGGCTGCGCAAGGAGCAGCTGCACAGCGTCACCTGGGCTGGCGACCCGCGCAAGCCCATGGTGGACGACAACCCGCTGGAGCTCTCGCCGCGGCGCTCGTTTGCCGCCTGGACCGAGATGGTGCGCGGCACCGCCCTGCCCTGGTCACCGGCGGAGCTGGCGCTGGCCCGTGCGATCGGCCACGCGCTGGTGGACATCATCGTGCAGGTGCACGCCGTGCGCCTGCTGATCGCGGAACACCAGCTGGCCCGCACCCGCACCACGATGCAGGGTGCGCTGGAGCCGGTGCTGGTGTGCGATGCCGACGGCCGGCCCAGCTTCGCCAACCCGGCCTTCGAACGCCTGGTGGGCCGCACGCTGACAACGCTGCCCGACTGGGCGGCGGTGTGTGCGATGTTCCACCCGGCCGACGCCCTGGCCCCGCTGCGCCAGGCCCGGCAACGCTGGCAGAGCGCACTCACGCTGGCCAGTGCTCAGGGGCCGGTGCCGGTGGTGCTGCACGCCGAAACCGTGCCGGGCCGCGACGGCACTGCGCTGGGCCTGATCCTGACGCTGGAAGACCGGCGCGAGGCCGAACGCACCGAGGCCGCACGCGTCGACCTGGACAACACCATCGCCGAGCGGGCACGCCTGGGCGCAGAGGCGGGCCCGGACCCGCTGCTGCAGGCCATCCTGACGCACGCGCGGCTGGCCGGCATGGACATCGCCGAAGCCTCGGCCGAAGCCCCGCTGGCCCCGGTGCTGGCCGAACTGAGCGATGCCACGCGGCGCGCGGCCGATCTGCTGGGCTGGCTGCGCAAGCTCTGAGCGCGCACGGGCCGGTGGGTGCTCAGCCCCGGGCGGCCAGGGCCTCGAACAGCGCCACATGGCGGCGAAACGCGGCCTGGGCCTCGGCGACGACGTCCTCGTGGTCGGCTGCCGGCAGGGCGTCCAGCTGGGCGCGCAGGGCCTGGCCGAGCTGGGCGGGGTCGGCGTCGAAGGCATAAAAGCGCAGGCCGTCCTGCTGCAGGCCATAAGCGCGCGCGACGATGCGGTGCAGCACCCGGCCACCGGCCAGGTCACCCAGGTAGCGCACATAGGCGTGCGCCGCCAGCCGGTGGGGCGCCAGGGTGCCCAGGTGCACCACGTAGTCGCGCATCGGCGCGATCAACTGCGGTTGGCCCTGCGGGTCCAGGTGCGCCAGGTCGGCGCGCAAGGCGGCGCAGCGCGCGAGGGCGGGCGCCAGCTGCAGACGGCCGGGCTGCCCCTGGGTGCCGGCCAGCGCGGCCTCCAGGGCGGCGTACAACGCATGCAGCTGGTGCAACAGGGCCACATAGCCCGCCAGCGGCAAATCGCCGCGCAACAGCTGCGGCATCACACCGGCCCGCTCGGCCGCTGCGTGCAGCGCCCGCGTGGCCTCGCGCAGCCGGCTGGTCAAGGCAACCGCCGTGTTCATGCGGCCTGCGCCAGGTCGGCCGCGGCCAGCAGGTGCTGCGCCACGACGGCCGGTGCTTCTTCGTGCGCCAGGTGGCCCAGGCCCGGCAGCAGCTGCAGGCGCGCCAGCGCACAGCGCTGCTGCACACGCCGCGCCTGCGCCGGCGGCACGGCGCGGTCGTTCGCGCCGGCCAGCAGCAGCAGCGGCGCGCGCAGCTGTGGCAAGGCGCGCGCCAGCGGCTGCAGCTCCCAGTGCGCCATCATCGCCAGCGCCGCGCGGGTGTGGCCCGGGTCCTGCATCAGACGGCCGTAGAGCGCCAGGCCTTCGTCATCCAGCGTCGAGCCCGTGCCTTCGATCAGCCGGCGCACCACGGCCGGCTCGGCCGCCCGCTGCGAAAACAGGCCCGGCACGCCGGGCACGGCGTACAGCAGCCGCGCCAGCGGCGACAACAGCGGCGCCGCCAGCCCGCCAAACGGCAGGAAGGCGCCATTGATCGCCACCAGCGCAGGCAGCACGGCGTTCGTGCGCAGCGCCGCCTGCACCAGCACGGCCGCCCCGGCCGAATGCCCGACCGCCAGCGCCGGCTGCAGCTGCAGGCTGTGCAGCAGCGCCTGCAGCTGGGTGGCCAAGCCGGGCAGCGTCCAGTCCTGCGCGGCCGGCGGGCCGGAAAAGCCGTGGCCCGGCAGGTCGACCGCCAGCACCTCGGCGCGCGCCGCCAGCAGCGGCATCAGCGCGCGGAAGGAATGTGTGGACGCACCCGTGCCATGCACCAGCAGCCACAGCGGCGCACCCGGGCCCGGCCCGGGCAGGTGCTGCACATGCCAACGCTGCGGGCCACGGGGGCCCTCGACGGTGTGGAACCGGCTGTGCGCCGCATGGGGCCAGCCCGCGGCCTCACGCGCCCAGTCCATGCGCTCCGTCCATCGCACCCTGGCCTCAGCGGGCGGCGCGGGCATGGGCCGCGACCACACCCGACAGCGCCGCCGCATTGGCCCGCGGCAAGGCCAGGTAGGTGGCGCGCAGGGCCTGCGCCAGCGCGGCCGCCCCGGTGGGCGGCTGTGCAAGTGGCTGCCTGGGCGGCCCGGCGGTGGGCGAGGTGTCCACCAGCAGCGTGGCCACGCCATCCACCGCCAGCGCACGGGCCGAGACCAGCGCGTCCTGCTCGGCACGCGCCCGGCCGCCGGTGCCGTCGCGGGCCACGTTGGCGCGGCCATCGGTCAGCAGCACCAGTACCGGCGTGTCGCCCTGGCGCTGCACGGCGCGCGCCAGCTCGGCCGCGGCGGCCACCGCGGCGGCCAGCGGCGTGCCGCCGCCACCGGGCAGGCCCGCCAGGCAGCGCTTGGCGCGCACCAGCGAGCGTGTGGGCGGCAGCAGCAGCGCGGCGCTGCGGCCGCGGAACGCGAGCACGGCCACCCGGTCGCGCCGCACGTAACACTCGGCCAGCAGCAGCTCCACCGCGCCCTTGGCCTCGGCCAGCCGGTGCAGCGCCGACGAGCCGGAGGCATCGACGACAAAGATCGTGGTCGTCGATTGCCGCTGGCGGTAGCGCCGCACCTGGAAATCCTCGGGCCGCACGCGGATCAGCGGGCCGGCGGTGCTGGCACCCGCCAGCGACTGCCGCAGCCGCTGCCAGGGTGCCGCGGCGCGCAGGGTCTCGATCAGGTCCAGCCGCTGGCCGGCACGCGGCTCGCCGCGCTTGACGCCGGCGGGCCGGCCGCGTGCGGCGCCACGCTGCCAGTCGCCGGCCTTGCCACCATCGCCCTTGGCGCGCACACGGCCGGCCTCGGCGGCCTTCAGCCGGGCCAGCAGGTCGGCTGGCAAGGCGGCCACCGCGGCTTCCAGCACCTGGTCCTCCAGCGGCTGTTCTTCAGCCGGCGGCGGTGGCGGCGTGTCGGCATCCTGGTCCGACGGCGGGGGCTGCGATTCGGGTGGCTGCGCCTCGGGCGGCGGGGCCGGTGGTTCGTCTGCCGGCGCAGGCAGCCGCGTCGCGCGCGGCACCAGCACCAGCCGGGCGGCGACGATGGTGTCTTCTTCTTCCACCGTGGCATGGCCCACCAGCGCGGCGTGGCGGCGCGCCACCGCCAGCGCCAGCAGCGGCGCGCGCAGCGAATCAACGCCCAGCTGCAGCGCGACGCTGCACAGCGCCGCCGCCACGTCGGGGCCGGCCTCGACCGCCGGCAGGCGCTGGCGCGCGGCGGCGATCTGGTCGGCATCGAGGCCGAAGTCTTCCAGTGCCGTGCGCGGCGGCAGCGCGCCCAGGTCGAGCCGGAAGGCCAAGCGCTCGGCCAGCGCGGCCGGCGCGGCCTCGTCGTCGTGTGCACCTTCGTCCAGTGCCACCACGGCCAGGCGCGCCGGCCAGGTGGCGGCCAGGCCCTCGCGCTGCACCTGCAGCTCGCCGCTGTCCAGCACCGCGGCCAGGCGCGCCGCGGTGCCGGGCGACAGGCGCTCGGCCATCGCCGCCAGCACCACCCGGCCATCGGCCCGCGCCAGCAGGCCGGGCTCGGCCACCGGGCGGGCGGCGCGCAGCGTGGCGGTGAGGTCCAGGCCGCCGAGCAGGCGGTCGTCGGCAATGCCCAGGGGCA
>CAYTWU010000047.1:0-16833 GCA_964442175.1 uncultured Rubrivivax sp. | reverse complement strand
AGGACACCGTGCTGGTGGCGCACAACGCCGCCTTCGACATGCGCTTCCTGCAGCTGAAGGAGGCCGCCACCGGCCTGCGCTTCGAACAACCCGTGCTGGACACGCTGCTGCTGTCGGCCGTGGTGCACCCGCACCAGGCCAGCCACAAGCTCGAGGCCATTGCGGAGCGCTTCGGCATCACCGTGGTGGGCCGCCACACCGCGCTGGGCGATGCCATGGTCACGGCCGAGGTGTATTTGAAGCTGGTGCCGCTGCTGGCCGACATGGGCATCCACACGCTGGGCCAGGCGCGCGCAGCGGCGCAGAAGACCTACTACGCCCGCGTGCAGTATTGACACCGCACCGCTGGCATCATCGCCCGCATGTTGTTGCGCATGATCGCCGGTGCGGCCGCCACCGCTGTGCTGCTGGGGCCGCTGGCCGCCCAGACCCTGACCCTGGAGGACCTGCCCCGCCACGCCGTGCCACCGCCCGAGCGCGGCCCGGTGGTGCCCGAGCAGGTGCAGCGCTGGCGCCAGGAGGCGCTGGCGCTGGAACATGGCGAGGGCGGCGCCGAACGCGACCCGGCCCGCGCCGCCGAGCTCTACTGCCGCGCGGCGCGTTATGGCGATGCCGAGGCGCAGTTCAACCTGGCCTGGATGCTGACCAACGCACGCGGCATCCAGCGTGACGATGCGCAGGCGGCCCACCTGTTTGCCGCCGCGGCCGAACAAGGCTTGGTGCAGGCGCAGAACATGCTGCGGGCGATGGGCACGCCGCGGGGCGCACCGCCGCCCTGCCTGCGCCCACCCGACAACGACGTGGTCGATGCGCCGCCGGCGCGTGTGGCGGTGGCGCCCGTTGCACCGCTGCCCTGGCCGCCGCCGCCCGACAACGCGCCAGCGCCCATCGTCAATTTCGTCAACCTGGTGGCGCCCGATTACCAGCTGGCGCCGGCCCTGGTGCTGGCCATCGTGGCCACCGAATCCAACTTCGACGCCTCGGCCGTCAGCCCCAAGAACGCGCAGGGCCTGATGCAGCTGATCCCGGACACGGCGCGCCGCTTCGGTGTGCGCAACACCATGGACCCGGCGCAGAACCTGCGTGGTGGCATGGCCTACCTGCGCTGGCTGCTGGCGTTTTTTGAAGGTGACGTGGCCCTGGCTGCCGCCGCCTACAACGCCGGCGAGCGCGCGGTGGAGCGCTACCGCGGCGTGCCACCTTACGCCGAGACGCGGCTGTACGTGCGCAAGATCCTGGCCCGGCTGGGCGGCCGGCGCGAGCACCCGTTCGACGCCAGCGTCACGCCGCCCTCGGAGGTGCTGCCGCTGATGCGGGGCGGCCAGCGCTGGCGCTGATCAATGTCTGCTGGCGCTGATCACGCAGCCCGCGGCAGGCGCAGCGTGCAGCCCGTGCCGGCGCCCGGCTCCGAGCTGATCTCCAGCGTGCCGCCCATGGCCAGGGCCAGGCCGCGTGCGATGCTCAGGCCCAGCCCATGGCCCGGGATGTGCAAGCGCTCGGCCCCCAGGCGGTTGAAGGGCTCGTACAGGTGCTCCAGCTGCGCCGGCGTCATGCCGATGCCGCTGTCGCGCACGGCCACCCACACCTGCTGCTCATCGGCGCCCGTCTGCAGCAGCACCCAGCCGCCGCGCACGTTGTACTTGATGCCGTTGCTGACCAGGTTGTTCAGCACCTCGCGCACGCGGCGTGCATCGGCCAGCGCCAGCGGAGTGCAGCCGGGCTCCAAGCGCAGGGCCACGTCCTGGCGCTGGGCGGCGGGCTGCTGCAGCGCCAGCACCTCCTGCGCCAGCGTGTCCAGCGCCAGCGGCGCCGTGTCCAGCCGCATCAGGCCGGATTCGGCCTGGTTGATCTCCAGCACCTCGTCCACCAAGGCCAGCAGGTGTTCACCGGCGCGGCGGATGTGGCCGATGCGCTCGACGCTCTGCGGCGCGAGTGTGTCGGCCTGTGCCAGCAGCAGCTGTGAGAAGCCGAGCACGGCGTTCAGCGGCGTGCGCAGCTCGTGGCTCACCCGCGAGAGCAGCTGCGTCTTGGCCTGGCTGGCCGACAAGGCCAGGTCGCGCTGGTGTCCGGCGGCCAGTGCCATTTCGTGTGCGCGCTGTGCCTCGACGCGTGCGGTGCGGTCGCTGAAGACGCAGAGGTAACGCGCCGTGCGGGGGTGTGCCGCCTCGTCTGCGGTGCTGAAGTCGGGCAGGCGTGTCAGCCGCACGTCGGCCCAGCGGGGCACGCCGTCCAGCGTGCGCAGGGCCACGTCGTCCAGGCCCTCGGTGTGGCCGTGGGCCGCGCGGGCCAGCAGGCTCAGCAGCCGCATTTCGGCCTCGGGCGTGGTCATCAGGCGGCGCAGTGGCACCGGCAGCGTGCGCAAGGACTGGCGCAGGCCGAGTTCGTCCAGCGCGTGTTCGTTGGCGTCGGTCACCAGCCCTTGTGCGTCCACCAGCATGGCCGCCACGGGCAGGGCGCGGAACAGGTGCGTGAACCAGTCCAGCGCCTGCTCGGTCCGGAACTGGCTGTCGCGCAGTTGTGTGGCCTGGGTCTCGAGCTCGCTCTGGTAGAGGCGGAAGACCTGGTCCAGTGTCAGCGTGCGGCCGTGGTCGGCGTCCACCACGCGCTGCGCTTCTTCGAGGTTGCCGTGCCGGATGGCATCCAGCGCACGGCTGCGCGTCAGGTTCTCCTGTGCGAGACGGTGGGAATCAGACATGTTCGTCTTCCAGCGGCGTCGCGGCGACCGGCGGCGTGCCCAGCATCCACGGGGTGACCTCCAGGTGCGTGACCACGGCACCGTGCTCGGCATCGGCACCTGCACCCGCCAGCGGCGAGGCGTGCAGCACAAACCAGCGCTCGGCGTCCGGGCCGTGGCAGGGGTAGGTGCGGCGCAGGTGGCTGAGGCTGCCGTCCAGCACCTGCTGCAGGCCTTGCAGCAGCGACATGGCTTCGGGGGCGCTTGAACGTGCCAGCGCACTGAGGTAGTTGCTGCCCACGCCGGTGCTGCTGGCCTGGCCGCCGTTGCAGCGCGCAAACTCGCTCCAGGCCAGGTTGACCTGCTGGATGGTGCCGTTGCGGTCCAGCAGCGCCACATGTTCCGGCAGGGAGTCGATCAGGCGCTGCAGGCGCTCGGCGTCGTGCAGCCGCGAGACGTCGATCAGGCTCAGCACCGCGCGCCGCGCACCCGGCCGGCCGTAGCCGATCACGCGCGCCAGGTAGCGGGTCTGGTCGGCCGCCTGCACGGTGCGCTCCACCGGGCCGCTCCCGGCCAGCGCGCGGCGCAGGTCCTGCGTCAGCTCGGGGTAGTTCAGCCGCACGTTGAAGTCGGTCAAGGGCCGGCCGACGTCGGCTGGCCGCAGCCGGAACAAGCCCATGGCCTCGGGGGTGAAGCGCACCAGGGTCAGGGCCTCGTCGACGAACAGCGTGGCGATGCCGGTGGCCTGCGACATGCCGTCCAGGTCGTCGTTGAGCGCACTCACCAGCGCCAGCTTGGCGTTGTACTCGGCGTTGACGGTGTACAGCTCCTCGTTCACCGACTGCAGCTCTTCGTTGGTGCTCTGCAGCTCTTCATTGGAGGACATCAGCTCCTCGTTCGCGGCCTGCAGTTCTTCGTTGGCGGCTTCCAGCTCCTCGATGCTGGTCTGCAGCGTGAGCCGGGTTTCGGCCAGCTCGCGCTCGAGTGCGGCCACGCGGTCCAGCTGCGCGGCGTCGGCCTGGGCGTTGCCCAGGGTCTGGCCTGTGGGGGTGCTTTCTTCGAAACTGATCAGCACGGCCGCTGGCTCGGGGCCTTCGCCCGCCAGGCTGCGGGTGACCACGCGCACGCTGACCATCTGGCCATCGAGCTCCAGCAGCAAGGGCGGCTGGGCCTGCTCGCCCGGCTCGCGCAGCGCGGTGTGCAGCGCGTGGCCGGCCACCGTGCCCAGGCGCGGCGGCAGCAGGCGCAGCACGTCCAGGTTGGGCTGGCCCTGGGGCAGGCGCAGGTAACGTTCGGTCGGGCCCCAGGCGTGCAGCAGCTGCCGTTGCGGGGTCACCAGCAGCGACAGCGGCACATAGGCCTGCAGCAGCCGGCGCTCGCCCGTTTCCACGGCCGTCGGCACGGCCGTGGTCGGTGCGGCGCGCAGCACGCTGTGGTGTCGCAGGCCGAGCGTCGAGCGGCCAAAACCCTCGCGCACCGCCAGTGCGGTGAGCACCGGGCGGGCCAGGCGATAAATCTTCCGGGCGCTGTCCAGCGCCTGGAAGTCGCCCTGCAGCGCCCCCAGCGACTCGCTGCCACCCAGGAACAACAGGCCCTGCAGGTTGAGCGCGTACTGCAGGCGGCGCATCACACGCTCCTGAGCCTCGGCCTGGAAGTAGATCAGCGTGTTGCGGCAGACCACCAGGTCCATCTTGGTGAAGGGCGCATCCTCCAGCAGGTTGTGACGCGCAAAGAGCACCATCTGGCGCAGCTCGGGCTTGACCTGCAGCCGCTCGTCCTGGCGCGTGAAGAACTGCGCCAGCCGCGTGGGCGACAGCGCCTCTGCGGCGCCCGCCGGGTAGCTGCCGGCGCTGCCCACGGCCAGGAACCGGGCATCCACGTCGGTGGCAAACACCTTCACGCCCGGCCAGCGCTGGGTGGCGTGGCAGGCTTCCAGGGCCAGCATCGCCAGCGAGTAGGCCTCCTCGCCGGTGGCGCAGCCGGCGCACCAGATGCGCAGCGGCTGGTGGGGCGGGTGCTGGCGCAACTGCGCCTGCAGCAGCTCGCCCAGGGCCTCGAAGCAATCGGGGTCGCGGAACAGCCCCGTCACCGGGATCAGCAGTTCGCGCCGCAGCAGCTCGCACTCGTCCGGCGATCGCGCGACACGGTCGGCGTAGTCCGACACCGAGGCGCAGCCCAGCACACCCATGCGGCGCTCGATGCGGCGCATCACGGTGGGCAGCTTGTAGTGCCCGAAATCGATGCCCGATTGTTCGAGCAGGGCCTCGAACAGGCGCTGCAACGCGGGCTTGGTGTCGGCCTGGCCGACCATGTCGCCACCGGCCACCCGGCCGCTGCGGCCGTCAATCAGCTGCTGCACCTGCTGCGCCAGGTCTTCCGGCGCGAGCACGGCGTCCACCTGCGCGGTGGCGATCACGCTGCGCGGCATGCTGTCGAACTTGGCGCTCTCCGGGGTCTGCGCCATCACGTAACCCCCGGCGGCGCGCAGTGCGGCGGCACCGCCCGACCCATCGGAGCCCGAGCCGGAGAGGATGACGCCGATGGACTGCTCGGCCATCGAGCCGGCCAGCGAGTGCAGGAAGGCATCGATCGGCAGCGACAGGCCCTGCAGCGGACGCGGCGCAAACACCAGCTGCGCGTGTTCGATCGTCATCAGCACGCCGGGTGGCATCAGGTACACCCGCTCGGCCTGCAGAGACTCACCGGCTGCGGCTTCGTGCACCGGCAGCGTGGTGTGGCGCGCCAGCAGCTCGGCCATCATCGAACGGTGGTCGGGCGACAGGTGCTGGATCACCACGAAGGCGGCGCCGGTCGTGCCGTGCAGCGCACCGAAAAAGCGTTGCAGCGCCTCCAGGCCGCCCGCCGAGGCCCCGACGGCCACGATCCATGGGCGGCTCTCGTCGGCCACCGGGCGCGCGTCGGGTTCAGGGCTGTACTGCATGCAGCTTCCTGGCAGGTCTTCCTGGCGCCGCGGAGAGCGACGCCGGAATTATGCGTTCGCGCCCAAACTTATTGGCGATATTTCAGGAGGCCTTCAGAACCGGCCGGCCTGGTAGCGCTGGCCCAGCACATCCTGCAGTGTTTTCACGACGCTGAAAGCATCTTTCAGCTGCTGGCGCTCGAAGTTGGAGAGTTCTTCCAGCACCAGGTGGTTGTCGGCCGCGTGGCCGGCGGCCAGGCGCTGCGCCTGGTGGCGGATGCGCAGTGACGCCAGGAACTCCAGCGCGTCCCGCAGGTCATGCGCGTCCTGCGCGTTGACCTCGCCGCTCTCGGCCGCGTGCACCAGGCGGTCCTGCGTGTTGACGGCGCCGTGGCCGGCGGCCAGGGCGCAGATGCGGGCCAGGTCGATGATGGGCACGATGCCCGTCATCTTCAGGTCCACCCGGCCCTTGTGCTCGCCGCTGGCGATGGGCCGGATGCCGCCGAACAGCCCCAGCGGCGGCTGGCGCGACAGCGCGTTGTTCACCAGGTGGGCCAGGAGCAGCCGGTTGCCGCGTGTGCGTTGCAGCACCTGGGCCCGCAGGTCGTCCAGCAAGACGCTGCGGCCGAAGACCACCCGCACGTCGAAGAACACGCAGGTCAGCATCAGGGCCTGCGGCTCCGGCCGGTCCACCCAGCTGTTGAAGTAGTCGGCCCAGACGTGGCGCGGCTGCCGCCAGCGGTCGGTCATGGCCATCATCTCGCCCGGGCAGTGCACGTAGCCGCAGGCGGCCAGGCCGTCGCAGACGTACCGCGCCAGCGCTGAGAAGTAGTCGCCATGGGCGGCGGGGTCGTAGGCATCGTCCAGGATCAGGCAGTTGTCCTGGTCGCTCTTGGCCGTCTGTTCGTTGCGGCCCTGGGAGCCGGCGGCGACCCAGGCGTAGTCCACCGGCGCCGGGCCCAGTTCACGTTCGGCCAGCTGCAGCAGCCGGCCGGTCAGCGCATCGGCGATGGCGGTGACGATATGGCCGGTGCTGTAGGCGCTGGCCCCGGCGTTGGCCAGGTGGCGCTGCAGCAGCTTCACCTTGGCCGCGGCGGCCACCAGGCCGTCGAGCGCGGGCTGCTTGTAGATGTCGCCCACCATGTAGACGGCCGAGGTGCTGTGCTGCTCCGTCAGGTCGCTGGCGGTCAGCATGCCGGCGATCAACGCGCCGTCCATCACCGGCACGTGGTGGATGTTGTGGCGCGCCATCAGCAGCAGGGCCTCGAAGCCCGGTGCGTCGATGGCGATGCACAGCGGCGCCACGGTCGCGATCTCCAGCACCGGCAGCGCCGTGTCCAAGCCGGCGGCCACGGCGCGGTTGCGCAGGTCGCGGTCGGTCACCAGGCCGAAGAGGTGGCCTTGTTCCACCAGCAGCACCGACGACACCCGCTGGTCGCGCATCAGCTCGGCCGTGGCGCGGATGGACACCGTGGGCGCCAGCGTGACCGGCGCGCGCTTGAGCAGCGCCCGCACCGGCGTGGTCATCAGGTTCAGATGCGGGTCGGACGCGGTGGGCGGGGGCAGGTCCATGGGCGGGCCGGGCTTGCCTGGTCAGGCGGCGTGGTGCACGTAGACGTCGGTGTCCGGCAGTGCCCGCCGCAGCACCTGGAACGCGTCCTCCGCGAGCAAGCGGGACGGCCCGCAGCGGCGCGGGAAGCTCAGCGTCAGGTCCACCTCGTCGGCGCTGGCGCGAAGGGCCGTGATGCGGTGTGTGTCAACCAGGTTGCCTTCAGCATCGGCGACACGCCTCAGGGCCTGCAAGGCGGTGGCGAGCCGCACGGCCTCGCCGGCCAGCACCGGCGCATCGCACCGGGTGAGCGGCTGGTCCTGGCAGGGCAGCGCGCCAGCCCCCGGGGCGCAGCCGCCGCAGCCTTCGTCGGCGTCGGACGCGGCTTCGGCCTGCAACCAGACGGGGTGTTCGGAGAGCACCATGCCCACAGTGTGCCGCCACTGGCTGACGACCGGTTGACCGGCGTCAACCCGACCCAATGCCGGGTGGTCGGTTTGCAACGGGTCTGCGGGCACCTGGCCGCCACGAACCGTGCCCTGTCGATGGCGCTTACAGACGACAACAGACATTGATGATAAGTCGTTGATTTGTAGAGAAAAAAGAGCGTGGCACGCACGTTGCATAGGATCTCCGCCTATTTGTTTGCAGCTTGGAGTTATGTGATGAATTACCGAATCAGCACCATCCTGTCCGCCGGCCTGCTGGCCCTGGGCCTCACGGCCACGGCCCAAGCCGGCACGGTGACCGTCCACACGGTGGACTCCGTGGTGCATGCCGTTTTGCCGTCGGTGGCCAACACGCCGCTGGCCACGGGCCCGCTGAGCACGGGTGTGCAGGTCAACATCGGCGACACCGTGACGATCAGCACGTTCGCCAACGACACCTGGAGCCTCAATGGCCGCCAGGTGTCCGCCGTCGGCTACCCGCACCCCAACTTTGGCAACGGCGGGCACAACCATTACAACGCGCCGGGTTTGAATGAAATCACGGGCATCGACTACGGCGCCCTGGCGTTTTCGTTGAACGGCACCGACTGGGCGGGCGCGTACAACGATGTCACCCTGGCCACCAGCTGGACCTTCACCGCGACGACGGCGGGCACGCTGTTGCTCGCGATGTGGGACTCCGTGACCAGCGACAACACGGCCTCCAATCTGGACGGCCGGACCCTGTTGGTGTCGGTGGACCTGACCCCTGGCGCAGGCACGGGCAACGACGTGCCCGAGCCGTCCACCCTGGCCCTGCTCACGCTGGCCCTGGGCGGCCTGGCCGCTTCGCGCAAGCGCAAGACGGCGCGCTGATCAAGCGCTGAAACCCGGCGGGGTGGCCGGCGCCACCCCCGCCGGTTCAAGCGGCGAACAAACCCTTGTGTTCGTCGCGCAACAGGTTCTTCTGCACCTTGCCCATCGCGTTGCGCGGCAGTTCGGCCACCACGAACACCCGCTTGGGCACCTTGAAGGCCGCGATGCGGCCCTTCAGCGTGGCGATCAGCGCCGAAGGATCGGGCGCGGGCGCCCCCGGGCGCGGCACCACGATGGCCACCACGGCCTCGCCAAAATCCGGGTGCGGCACGCCGACCACGGCCGACTCGGCCACGCCCGGCATCTCGTTGAGCACACCCTCGATCTCGGCCGGGTAGACGTTGTAGCCGCCGGAGATGATCAGGTCCTTGCTGCGGCCGACGATGTGGATGTAGCCATCGGCGTCGAACTTGCCCACGTCGCCGGTCTTGAACCACAGGTCGCTGGTGAACTCGTCGGCGGTTTTTTCCGGCATGCGCCAGTAGCCCTTGAAGACGTTCGGGCCCTTCACCTGCAGGTGACCCACCTCGCCAGCGGCCAGCAACAGCCCCTGGTCGTCCACCACGCGCACGCCCACGCCGGGCAGCGCAAAACCCACCGTGCCGCCCCGCCGCTGGCCATCGGCCGGCCGGCAGGGGTTGGAGGTCAGCATCACGGTCTCGCTCATGCCGTAACGCTCCAGGATGGTGTGGCCGGTGCGCTGCTGCCAGTCCTGGAAGGTCTCGATCAACAGCGGTGCCGAGCCGCTGATGAACAGGCGCATGTGTTGGCACGCGGCGGTGTTCAGCCCCGGCTCGCCCAGCAGCCGCACGTACAGCGTGGGCACGCCCATGAAGACCGTGGCCTCGGGCAGCCGCGCCAGCACGGCGGCGGGGTCGAACTTGCTGAACCAGATCATCTTGCTGCCGTTCAGCAGCGCGCCGTGCGAGGCCACGAACAGGCCGTGCACGTGGAAGATGGGCAGGGCGTGGACCAGCACGTCGCCGGGCTGCCAATCCCAGTAGGCCTTCAGCGTGCGCGCGTTGCTCAGCAGGTTGCCGTGCGTGAGCATCGCACCCTTGCTGCGCCCGGTGGTGCCGCTGGTGTAGAGGATGGCGGCCAGCTCGTCGGCGCGCCGCTCGGCCGGTGTGTGCCGGGTGCTGTGGAACGCGGCGCGCTCCAGCAGGGTGCCGTTGCGCCGGTCGCCCAGCGTGAACACGTGTTTCGTGCCGGCCGGGAAGGCGATCTGGCTGACCCAGCCGAAGTTCTGGGGCGAGCACACCACCACCGCCGGTTCGGCATTGCCGACGAAGTACGCGATTTCGGCCGACTGGTAGCCGTTGTTCAGCGGCAGGTAGACATGGCCGGCGCGCAGCACGGCCAGGTACAGCATCAGCGCTTCGACGCTTTTGTCCACCTGCACCGCGATGCGGCTGCCGGGCGGCAGCGCCAGCGAATCCAGCAGGTTGGCCAGCATCGCGCTGGCGTGGTCCAGGTCGCGCCAGCTGTAGTGCAGTGGCGCGTCCGGTCCGTCGGCGGTTTCGATCGCGGTGCTGTCGAGCGCGGCCGGGAAGGCCTGGCGCAGCGCGGTGAACAGATTCATGTCAATCCAGCTTGGCGCCCGAGGACTTGACCACCGTGGCCCAGCGCTTGACCTCGCTGGACACGAAGCTGCCAAACGCAGCGCCGTAGGTGTTGGGGGTCTCGGTGCCCAGGCCTGTCCACATCGTCTTCAGCTCGTCGCTGCCCAGGGCCTTGCGCATCTCGGCCTGCATGGCCTCCACCGCCGCGGCAGGGGTGCCCTTGGGCGCCCACAGGCCGTACCAGGTGGCGACCTTGTAGTCCTTCTCGCCGGCCTCGGGCGCGGTGGCCACGTCGGGGAAGGCCACGGCACGTTTGTCGGCCGCGACCGCGATGGCGCGGATGCGGCCCCCCTTGATGTGCGAGGCCGACGAGCCCAAGCCGTCGAACATCATGTCCACCTGGCCGGCGATCAGGTCCTGCAGGGCCGGGCCGGCGCCGCGGTACGGGATGTGGGTGATGAAGGTCCTGGTCTGCAGCTTGAACAGCTCACCGGCCAGGTGGTGCGAGGTGCCGTTGCCGGCCGAGCCGTAGTTGAGCTTGCCGGGGTTGGCGCGCAGGTAGGCCAGCAGCGACTTCAGGTCCGTGGCCGCCACCTTGGCCGGGTTGACGACGATCACCTGCGGCACGCTGGAGATCAGGCCCACGGGCACGAAGTCGGTCTCGATGTTGTAGTCGAGCTTGGGGTACATGCTGGGCGCGATGGCGTGGTGCACAGCGCCCATGAAGAAGTTGTAGCCGTCGGGCGAGGCCTTGGCCGACAGCGAGGCCCCCAGCGTGCCGCCGGCGCCGCCCTTGTTGTCGATGACGAACTGGCGGCCGGCGTTTTTGCTCATCAGCGCAAACAAGGGCCGCGCAAAGGCGTCGGTGCCGCCGCCGGGCGGGAAGGGCACGACGATGGTGACGGGTTTGGTGGGCCAGCCCTGGGCGCGCACCAGCGGCGCTGCCAGCGACGCAGCGCCGGCGATCAGCACCTGGCGGCGGGGAAGGTTCATCGTCATGTTCGGTCTCCGTTGGTTGTGTTCAGAACAAGGCCGACACGGCGCGTGAGCGCGCCACGGTGCCGCGGCGGAACTTGTCGTGGCTGGCCTCGATGCGGTCGAGATCGTAGAGGTAGTTCACCATCATGCCGAAGGACTGGCGCAAGCCCTTGGGCGCCATGTTGCCACCCGGGTTCAGGCGCTCCAGCCGGGCGCCGTTGTCCAGGTGGAAGCGGGCCACCGGGTCGCCGCTGGGCAGGGTGGACACATGGCCCAGGTAGGCCGCCGCCAGCGTGGTGAGCGCAGCGCGTGCCGGTTCGGGCAGTTGCGCGTGGCGCAGCGGGTTGTGCAGCGCGTCGAGATCACCCCCACAGGCGTCCAGCAGCGTCTGCTGCGCGGCCTGCAGGCGGGTGGCCACGCCACGGCCCAGGCCGGGCAGGGCGGCCAGGTCGGGCCCGGCCCGAAGCCAGGCCGCGAACCCCGGGATCGGCGACAAGGTGCAGAAGGTCTTCAGCCGAGGCCACTCACGCTGCAGCTGCTCGGCCACCTGCTTGATCAGGAAGTTGCCCAGCGACACGCCGCGCAGCCCGGGCTCGCAGTTGCTGATGCTGTAGAAGGCCGCGACACGGAAACTCTCCGGCGCCAGCGGCGTGCTGTCCTTCTGGATCAGCGGTGCGATGGCATCGGGCATCTCGGGCAGCAGCGCCACCTCGACGAAGATCAGTGGCTCGTCGGGCAGCTGCGGGTGGAAGAACGCGAAGCAGCGGCGGTCGGGCTGCAGCCGGCGGCGCAGGTCGTCCCAGCCGTCGATGGCGTGCACGGCCTCGTGCAGGATGAGCTTCTCCAGCAGCACGGCGGGCGAGTTCCAGTCCACGCGCTGCATGCGCAGGAAGCCCGGGTTGAACCACGAGCCCAGCAGGTGGCGCAGGTCGGCGCTCAGCGCCAGCAGGTCGTCGCGCTGTGGCAGGCGCTTGAGCAGCGCACGGCGCAGGCGCAGCACGGCCGCGGTGCCGCCGGGGCTGCGGTTCAGCCGCCGCAGCAGCTCCTGGCGCGGTGATTCGGCGGCCTCGGTCAACGCGATCAGGTGCTGCGCCGTCGGCTGCGCGGCATAGGCCTGGGCGCAGCGCAGCACGGTGGCCGGGTCGGGGTCGAGCTCGTGTGCCAGGTGGTCGAAGAAGCTGTCGAGCTGGGCATCGTCCAGCAGGTCCAGGCGTTCGATCAGGTCGCGCGCCAGCGGTACGCCGTTCATCTCGCCCCGTGCCGAGAGCAGGCGTTTGGTGCCCAGTTTCAGCAGGGCCAGCGTGCGCGCCTGGCGTTGGCGGGCCGCGGCCTCGCGCAGTTCATCGAGCATCGTCGCCTCCGGCGGCGCGCAGTTTCTGCCAGGCCGCGAGTTGGGCCATCAGGTGGTCGTGCATCGCACGCCCGGCCCGTTCGGCGTCGTGCTGCAAGAAGGCGTCCATCAGCACGCGGTGTTCGTTCAGCGAGGCCTCGATGCGGCCCGGCAGCGCCAGCTGGCGCCCGCGCATCAGCCGCATGAAGCGCCGCAGGTCGCCGGTGCTGCGGTCCAGCCAGCGGTTGGCGGCCAGGCGCTGCACCGCGCTGTGGAACGCGTGGTTCACACGGTAGTAGCCGTCGATGTCGTGTTCGGCGGCGTGGTGTTCCAGCTGGGCATGCAGCTGCTGCAGGGCCTGCAGGTCGGCCGGGCCGGCCTTGGCCGCGGCCTCCTGGGCGCAGCGGCCCTCCAGCAGGGCCATCACCGGGAACAGCGCCTCGGCGTCGTCGGCGCCGAGCTCGATGACGCGGCAGCCGCGGTGCGGCACCAGCTCCACCAGGCCCTCGGCGGCCAGCACCTTCAGGGCCTCGCGCAGCGGCGTGCGGCTCACCTGCCATTGTTCGGCCAGGGCCTTTTCGTCGATCCAGCTGCCCGGGGCCAGGCGGCCGTCGAACACCAGGTTGCGCAGGCGCGTGGCCACACCATCGTGCAGCGAGGTGCCGCGCACGGGGTCGGTGTCCAGGTCGGCGGTCAGCATGCGCCGACGATAACTCTGTAATTACATGATGAGGAATCCGGGTTGACCCGGGCGGCGCGTGCGGATGCAGGGTTGGCTCAGGCCTTCTCTCAGCGCACGAATCCGGCGATGGTGTCCACCAGCTTGCCGCCGAGGGCGGCTTCGAACGACGGGATGTAGTGGTCCGCGTTCTTGACGACCATGTAGCGGATGCGGTCGCCGCAGTGGTGCCAGGTGTTGCCGGCGGCGCTGAGGTCCGCGCCCGACAGCTCGGCGGTCTCGCCGCAGACGCCCCGGGCACGGTCGCCGTGACGCGTCCATTCCGCCACCAGGTAGCCGCCGGTGAGCCCGGCGGCCGCCTGTTCCGGGGTCGGCGCGGGCAGGTTGGGGTTGTAGCCCGGCAGCACGAGGTCCTTGTCGCCCAGCAGCACGAAGTACGGTGCCGGCACGGCGGGGGTGCAGGTGATGCCCCGGCCATTGCCCGACATCATCGGGCCGGACACCGACACAAAGGCCTTGTACGCGCCGCCCGCCTCGCACCAGACCCGCGCGCTCATGCCGCCGCCGGCCGAATAACCCGCCAGCGACACCTCGGCCATGCCGTACCGGCTCTTCACGTTCGCGGACAGCGCCGTCAGGAAGGCCACGTCGTCCTGGCCGGAGTTGAAGATGTAGTTGCTCCAGGTGCGCACGTTGGAGCCGGGCGCGGCCTGGCCTTGGGGCAACACGGCGATCACGCCGTTCTGGCTCAGCCAGTCCCAGTTGACCGACCGGTTCGAGGGGAAACCGCTCCTGCTGAAACCCAGCGTGTAGGCCAGCGAGCCGGAGGTGCCGCCATTGCCGTGCAGGAAGACGATGGCACGGGTGGCCCCGGCCGGCCGGTAGACATCGACCTTGTGCGGGAACCCGGCGATGGTGGTGCCGAGTTCCAGCACATGGCCGCTGGTGTCGGCGCCCGAGCCGCGCCGCGCGACGCGCGAGACCCCTGGGGCCGCCAGCGGGCTGGCGCGGGTCGCGGCGGCATCGGCGTCGGTGGCCGCCGGCTCGTCGCCGCCACCGCAGGCGGCCAGCGACGCAAACAGGATGGCGCAGGGAATCAGCAGCGTGTGGCGGCGCGCAGCCGCAGGGGTCGGGTGTGTCATGGCAGCACTATCGGCCCGCCCGCAGCGCGCCCAAGCCCTGGAGCGTAAGCGCCGGCTACCGTTTGCAACCAGCCGCAGGCCTTCGGCACGGCGCTACAGTGCCGCATGCCCGCCCCGGATCTGCCCACCTTGCCCGCCCTGCCGCTGGACGCCGACCGGGTGCTGGAACTGGCCGCGCGCAGCATGTTCGACACCTTTGCCCGCACCGCGATGGGCACCATGGTGGTGGACCGCCAGCACCGCATCGTCTGGATCAGCGACGGTTACAAGCAGTTCCTGCCCGCGCTCGGCCACGACGAGCAGCACTTCGTCGGCCGCCGGGTGGAAGAGGTGGTGCCCAACACGCTGATGGCGCATGTCATCGACACCGGTCAGCCCATCCTGATCGACCTGCTGAGCAACCAGGCCGGCACCTTCCTGGTCAGCCGATTGCCGCTGCGCGATGAACGTGGCGAGGTCATCGGCGCCTTCGGCATGGTGCTGCTGGACCACCCCGAAACCACGATGCAGCCGCTGATCGCCAAGTTCGGCCGTCTGCAGAAGGAGCTGGACGCGGCGCACGCGCAACTGGCCGCGCAGCGCCGGCCGCGTTACACCATCGCCGGTTTCATCGGCAGCAGCCCGCCGGCGCTGGAGGTCAAGCGCCAGGCGCGGCGCGTGGCGCAGACCGACGCCACGGTGCTGCTGCTGGGTGAAACCGGCACCGGCAAGGAGGTGCTGGCCCAGGCCATCCACGCCGCCAGCGCGCGCGCGCACCAGCCCTTTGTGGGGGTCAACATCGCCGCCGTGCCCGAGAACCTGCTCGAAGCGGAGTTCTTCGGCGTCGCCCCTGGCGCCTACACCGGCGCCGACCGCAAGGGCCGCGACGGCAAGTTCAAGGTGGCGCACGGCGGCACGCTGTTCCTGGACGAGATCGGCGACATGCCGCTGGCCCTGCAGGCCAAGCTGCTGCGTGCGCTGCAGGAGCAGGAGGTGGAGCCCCTGGGCAGCAACCGCGTGGAACGGGTGGACGTGCGCGTGCTCGCCGCCACCAGCCGTGACCTGCCGGCGATGGTGGCCGACGGCCGCTTCCGCGCCGACCTGTACTACCGGCTCAACGTGCTGCCGATCCGGCTGCCACCGCTGCGCGACCGCCTGACCGACCTGGAAGCCCTGGCCGAAGCACTGATGGACGACATCGCCCGCCGCAGCGGCCTGGCCGCGCGCAGCCTGGCGCCCGATGCGCTGGACTGGCTGGCGCAGCAGCCCTGGCCGGGCAACATCCGCGAGCTGCGCAACACGCTGGAGCAGGCGGCGCTGATGAGCGACGACCACGTGCTGCACGCGCGCCACTTCGGCGGTGCCGAGGCGGTGCCGCGTGCTGCGCCCCCACCGGCCGCCCCGCCGGTGCCGGTGTTCCGCCCCGCCGAGCCGCCCCCGCGCACGCTGGCCGAGCAGGTGGCCGAGCTGGAGCGCCGCGCCATCGCCGAGGCCCTGGCCGCTACTGCCGGCAACCGCACCGCCGCCGCGCGCCGGCTGGGCATGCCACGCTCGGTGCTGTACGAACGCCTGCAGCGCTACCCCGAACTGGACCCCACCGCATGATGAACAAACCGCCCCTCGTGCTCGTGCACGGCGCCTGGGCCGGCGCCTGGGCCTGGCAACGTGTGCTGGCGCCGCTGCGGGCTGCCGGCCACGCGGTGTTCGCCGTCACGCTCAGCGGCTGCGGCGAGCGCCGGCACGGCCTGCGGCGCGACATCACGCTGCACGACCACATCGACGATGTGCTGGGTGTCTTCGAAGCCGAAGAACTGCAGGGTGCGGTGCTGGTGGGCCACAGCTACGCCGGCACCGTGATCACCGGCGTGGCCGACCGGCTGCTGGCGCGTGACCCAGCCAGCCTGCGCCAGCTGGTCTACGTGGACGCCGGCATTCCCTTGCCCGGTGAAGCCTGGGGCTCCGCCCACGCGCCCGAGGTGCAGGCGCAGCGCATGGCCGCCGCGCGTGCCAGCGGCCTGAACGTGTTGCCCCCGCCCGACCCGGCGGGCTTCGGCCTGACCGGCGCCGACGCCGACTGGCTGCGCCGGCGCCAGGGACCGCACCCGTTCAACGCCTACCTCGAGCCGCTGCACTTCAGCGCCGAGCGCCTGGCGGCGGTGCCGCGCGCCTTCATCGACGCGGTGTCGCCGGCCTACCCCACCATCGCCACGGCCCGCGCGCGGGCGCGCACCCTGCCGGGCTTCACGGTGGTGGAGATGGCGACCGGGCACTACCCGCAGATCCAGGACCCGGCGGGCTTCGTCCAGACCTTGCTGGCCTTGGTTGACTGAAATGTGGACGACTTTTTTGTCTGTTTTTCAGTCGCATTTGATTGTGATCGTCTGAATTTCGAACGCATATCGCCCGCCGTTCGCCTCAAAACCAAGGGTTAGCACTGATCTGGTGCGCCTGGCACGGCGGTTGCGATGTCCACCCATCCCACACCGACCCGGAGACCCGCCCATGAAGCGCCGCCAGACCTTTGCCCTTGCCGCCACCGCGGCCGCCTTGTTCGCTCTGCCGATGGCCGCCGGCGCACAAGCCAAGGGCGAGGTGAAGATCGCCGTCATCGCCAGCAAGACCGGCCCGCTGGAGGCCTACGCCAAGCAGACCATCACCGGCTTCCAGATGGGCCTGGAGTACGCCACCGGCGGCACGATGACGGTGGCCGGCAAGA
>CAYTWU010000046.1:0-16837 GCA_964442175.1 uncultured Rubrivivax sp. | reverse complement strand
GTGGCGGTGGCGGTGGTCCGCGCCGCGACGGCGGCCGCCCGGCCCCGCGCAGCAGCAGCGGTGGTGGCGGCAACGGCGGCCCGCGCCGCTGAGCACCCGGCCGGGCACACCCATCGTCACCCCGGCCGAGCCGCAGCAGCTCGGCCGCCGGGCCTGACTCAGCTGTACTTCTTGACCAGCGCGCGGGCGGTGGACAGCAGCTGCGCGCCCTTGTGGCCACGTTTGTCCATGTCGGCCACCCATTCGTCGTCGATGGCGCCCGACAGCTTGATGAACTGCTCGCGCTCGGCGGCGCTGATCTGGATGATGCTGTTGCCCCGGTCCGCCGCCGCCTTGCGGCCCAGCGGATCGTTGCCCTGCTGCGTCTTGCCCAGCAAGGCCGAGGTGGCGAGGCCGGAGTTGGCGTCAATCACCTTCTTCAGGTCCGGCGCCAGGCTGTCGTACTTGGGCTTGTTCATCGCCATCACGAAGGTGGTGGTGTAGAGCGCCGGGCCGGTGTTGTCGAACTCGCTGTGGAACTTGGTCAGCTCGTGCACCTTGACCGAGGGCACCACCTCCCAGGGGATCACACAGGCGTCGATGGTGCCCTTGGACAGCGCATCCGGGATCTGCGGCAGCGGCATGCCCACCGGCGTGGCGCCCACCGCGGCCAGCATCTTGGTGACCTGGCGCGTGGGGCCGCGCACCTTCATGCCCTTGAGGTCGGCCACACCCTTGATCTGCTTGGTGGCGGAATGGAACATGCCCGGGCCGTGCACCTGCAGCGCGATGACCTGGGTCTCCTTGAACTCGTCGGGGCACTGGGTCTGAAAATACTCCCAGTAAGCCTTGGACGTGGCCTCGGCATTGCTCATCATGAACGGCAGCTCGAAGACCTCGATGCGCGGGAATCGGCCCGCGGTGTTGCCCGGCAGCGTCCACACGATGTCGACCACACCGTCGCGCGCCTGGTCGTACAGCTGCACCGGCGTGCCACCCAGCTGCATGGCCGGGTAAGCCTCGAACTTGATGCGGCCACCGCTGTCCTTCTCGACCTTCTCCATCCAGGGTTTGTGCATCGTGAGCCAGACATTGCTCATCGGTGCCATGAAGGTGTGGAACTTCAGCGTCACGGTCTGCTGGGCCAGCGCGGCCAGCGGCGTGCCCAGCGAGGCGGCGGCGGCAGCGCCGGTGAGGAGGGTGCGGCGTTTCATCGGTGAAGGTCTCCGGCAAGGTGGTGGACGGGAAGTTAACGGCGCGGGCGCCGGCGCGTGGTCACGGTTTACCCTACGAACTGCACCAGCCACAGCGGGATGATGGGGAAGAACAGGAACAGCGTGGTGCGCAGCACGTCGCTGATCAGGAAGGGCGTGACGCCGCGGTAGGTTTCGCCCATGGGCACACCCTTGGCCATGCCGTTGACGATGTAGACGTTCAGGCCCACGGGCGGTGCGATCAGGCCGAAGCCCACCGTCATCAGCACCATGATGCCGAACCAGATGGCCACCGATTCCTTGGGCATGCCGAAGTCCAGCCCCATCACGATGGGGAAGAAGATCGGGATCGTCAGCAGCAGCATCGACAGCTCGTCCATCACCGCGCCCAGCAGCACGTAGAACAGCAGGATCGCGACCACCACGATCAGCGGCGACAGCCCCCAGCCGCCCACCACGCTGGCCAGCTGGTTGGGCACCTGGGTCAGCGCCAGCGCCGAGTTCATCAGGTCGGCGCCGATGAAGATGAAGAAGATCATCGCCGCGCTCGCGGCCGTGCCGTAGAAACACGCCTTGAACTTGGCGAAGGTCATCTCGCCCTTGCCCAGCGCGGTCAGGAAGGTGGTGGTGGCGCCGACGGCCGCGCCTTCGGTGGGCGTGAACAAACCGCCGTAGATGCCGCCGAAGACCAGCGCGAAGATGCCGACGATGGGGGCCACGCCCATCAGCGCGCGCCAGGTCAGCGGCGGGGGCGCGTCTTCGACCTCGGGCGCCTGGCCCGGCACCAGGCGCACGTAGATCGCCACCGCGACCATGTAGCCCACCATCGCGATCAGGCCCGGCACGATGGCGGCGGCGAACAGCTTGCTGATGTTCTGCTCGGTCAGGATGGCGTAGATCACCAGCACGATGGACGGCGGCAGCTGGATGCCCAGCGTGCCGCCCGCGGCCAGCACGCCGGTGGACAACCGGCCCGAATATCCGTGGCGCCGCATCTCCGGCAGCGCCACGCTGGTGATGGTGGCCGCCGTGGCCACCGACGAGCCGCTGATGGCGCCGAACGACGCGCAGGCCAGCAGCGAGGCCATGGCCAGCCCGCCCTTGAAGCGCCCCATCACCGCGGCGGCGAACTCGAACAGCGCCTTGCTGATGCCGCCCTTGGTGGCGAAGTGCCCCATCAGGATGAACAGCGGGATCACCGACAGGTCGTAACTCGCAAAACGGGCGAAGGCCTGGGTGTTCAGGAAGTTGGCAAACGGCAGCCAGCCGGTCTGCACCACATAACCCAGCGCACCCGCGCTGAACATGCTGACGGCGATCGGCACCCGCACGGCCATCAGCGCCAGCATCGAGCCGAAGATCAGCGCAGTGAGCGTCAAGGGCGTCATGCAGCCACCTGCGCTTCATCCCCAAAACCCCGCACCGCCTGCGCCAGCGCGATCACGGCGGTCAACGCCAGCGGCGGCACCATGCCGACGTAGACGATCCACTCCGGGAAACCCATCATCATCGAGCTGGAGCCGCTGTTCCAGGCGTTGAGGCCACCGATGCCGGTGCGCCAGGTGAGCAGGCCCATCACCGCCGCGACGGCCAGCGCACCGATGCGGTCCAGCCCCGCCTGCGTGCCGGCCGAGGCCTTGGCGGTGAAGAAGTCCACGATGATGTTGCCGCGCCGCAGCTGGCACCAGGGCATGAAGAGCGCGATGGCGGCACCGGCGGCAAACCCGGTCAGCTCGAAGGCGCCAACGATGCTCCAGCCGGTGGTGTTGCGGCCGATCAGGCTGATGCAGGTCATCAGCGTGATCAGCGTCAGCAGCGTGCCGGCCAGGATGGCGCAGAGCTTGGCCAGGGGTTCCAGGATCTTCAAAGGTTTCTCCTCGCGGGGTCAGTATTGCCGGTCCGGCAGCTCGACCACCAGGCCGTCCAGCGCCGCGCTCACCTGCAGCTGGCAGGCCAGGCGGCTGCCCGGCCGGCGCTCGGCGGCGGTGAGCTCCAGCATCGCGGCTTCATCGGCGTCGGGCGCCGGCAGGCGCGCGGCCCAGTCGTCGGGCAGGTAGACGTGGCAGGTGGCGCAGCTCAGGCAGCCGCCACAATCGGCGGCGATGCCGTCCAGCCCGGCGCGCTGCGCCGCCAGCATCAGGCTTTCGCCGATGCGGGCCGGCAGGCGCTGCGCCACACCGGTGGCCGTGGTGAAAGTGACGTGCACCAGGTTCATCAGCAACGTCCGAAGTATTCGCGGCGGTCAAAGGCGGCCGGGTCTTCGGCGGCATCGGCGCGCGCCTGCTCCTGGCGCTTGACCTGCACGAAGACCTCGACAAACTCGCGCCCCATGGCCTGCACCAGGGCCTCGTCGGCCAGCAGCGCGTCCAGCGCATCGCCCAGGCGCGTGGGCAGCAGTTCCGCGCCCGGGGCGTAGGGCGATTCGGTCGGCGGCGGCGGTTCCAGCCGGCGTTGCAGCCCGTCCAGCCCGGCGTGGACCTGGGCCGCGATGTAGGCGTACGGGTTGGCCGCCGGTTCACCGACGCGGTTCTCGATGCGTGTGGCCGGGTCGCCCGCGCCGCCCACCAGGCGCAGCATCGCGCCCCGGTTGTCGCGGCCCCAGAGCACCGCCATCGGCGCCAGCGCGTTCGGGCGAAAACGGCCGAAACCGTTGACGGTGCAGGTGCCGAACACCGTGGCCGACCGTGCATGCGCCAGCAGCCCGGCGAGCCAGTGGCGGCCGGTGTTGGACAGTGGCTGCTCTGCGTCGGCAAACAGGTTGCGGCCATCGTCCAGCGCCACCAGGGACTGGTGCAGGTGCCAGCCGCTGGACATCACCTGCGCAAACGGTGGCCGGCAGGCAAAGCTGGCGTGGTAACCCGCGCGCCGCAGCGCCTGTTTGACGCCGTTGCGGAAGGCCACCGTCGCATCGGCGGCGGCCAGCGCGTCCATCGAATCGAACACGGCCTCGATCTGGCTCGGGCCCAGTTCCACCTCCAGCGAACGCAGCGGCAGGCCCAGGCCTTGCGCGGTGTGCTGCACGATGGCAAACACCGCGTCCACCTGGTCGGCCGCGCCTTCGGCCAGCAATTGGTAGCCGGGGTGGATCAGCTCGACGGCCGGGGGTTCGGCGGGCCAGCCGGCCTGTGCCGGATCAAGCCGGGCGTCGGTGATGCGGTAGACGTGGAACTCCACCTCCAGCCCGCAGCGCATCCCGAAACCTGCATCCGCCAGCCGCTGCAGCGCGGTCTGCAGCACACGCCGGCTGTCCTGCGGCACCGGCGTGGCATCGGCAAACCAGGGCTGGGCCTGCAGCCAGGCCGTGCCCGGTGCCCAGGGCAGCAGCCGGAAACTCTGCGGGTCCGGCAGCAGCAGCAGGTTGGCCGCGCCGCCAAAACCGGCCGGCGCACCGCCGGGCTCGAAAACCGGGTAGGCCGTGCGGTCCGAGGTGTCCTTCAGCAGCAGCGTGCCCACCAGGCCCAGGCCGTCGTGCAGCGCCGAGGCCACTGCGTGTGGCATCAGCGTCTTGCCGCGCAACAGGCCATGGCCGTCGCACCAGGCCACGCGCACCCGTTCGATGGGCTCCTGCTGCAGCCGCTGCAGCAGGGCCGCGCACGCGCTGGCGCGGGCGGCGTCGTGCACGCCGCAGCGCTGGGCGAACGACATCACCCACCGGCCTCGGCGTGCGTGGTGTTCAACCAGCCGGCTCCGGCGTGTTTGGCAGCGACGCGTTGCTGCCAGAAGGCCTCCCAGCCTTGGGCCGGCGCGATGCAGTCGATGGTGTCGGGGCCGGTGGCGGCGGCGATGGGCGGTGTACCGCCCGCCTCCACCGTGGCGATCGCCTTCAGCAACGTGCGCCGGTTGGCCATGATGACCTTGTCGCTGGTGCCCAGGTGTTCACGCGTGCGGTCCTGGATCGCGCCCATGCTCTCGCAGGCCCATTGGTCGTGGCGGTTGATGTCGTCTTCGCCCATGCCCAGGAAGGTGCGCTCGCGCTGCTCCTGGGGGTCGTAGGTCCAGTTGTCGTGGCGGCCGTGTTTGGGGATGTAGTCGGGCAGGGTCATGTGGGCCAGGCGCTGGTTGCGCATCGTGGCCTTGTCCAGCGGGGCGTCGAAGCTGGTGAAGAAGCTGTACCAGTAGGTGTGCGTGTCGTCCACCGGCACGTGCATCTGCGTGATCGTCATCGTCTCCGACAAGGGGATCACGAAGGTGTACGGAAACATCGCGTGCGTGACCCGCACATGCGTGAGCTGCTCGGTCATCGCGCGCAGCGTGGTGATCTTCGTCAGCCCCGGCGACACCTCTTCGTGCCGGATCTCGGGGCTGCCGGACTCGCGCATCACGCGTGTCATCGGCCAGCGCTCGCCGCCCACCTCACCGACGCTGGCGTTGCGGAACTGTTTGCCGTAGGCGCCGTCCAGCGACTCGTCCTGCTCGAAGCGGTGCAAATAGCTGGTGTGGCAAGGGTCGATGCCCACCTCGAAGGCCTGCAGCCAGTTGCACTGCCACAGGCCCTTGAAGGCGAAGACATGGCTGTCGGGTGCGGTGAAGCAGTGGAAATCCGGCAGCGCCGGCGGCGTGCTGCCCTCGGGCCCCAGCCAGGCGAAGATGACGCCCGCGCGCACCAACACCGGGTAGCTGCGCTGGCGCACGCGGTTGCACAAGGTGGAACCCATCGGTTCGGCCGGTGTCTGCAGGCAGCGGCCATCGGCGGCGAACTTCCAGCCGTGGAAGGGGCAACGCACACCGTCGCCTTCGTGCCGCGCAAAGGCCAGGTCGGCGCCGCGGTGCGGGCAGTCGCGGTCCAGCAGGCCCCAGGTGCCGGCTTCGTCGCGGAACAGCACCAGGTCCTGCCCCAGCAGGCGCACGGCCTTCAGCGGGCGCTGCGCCATGCGCGGGTCCAGCGCCGGGTCGAACTCGTCCAGCAGCGCGGCCGGCTGCCAGTAGTGGCGCATCAGCGCACCGCACGGGGTGCCGGGCCCGATGCGGGTGATGCGTTCGTTTTGATCTGCGTTCATGAATTCACTCTACAGATCCGACAGCGCCGTGTGCATCAGGGCCTGCACCCGGGGTGCGTCGCCCAGCTCCTGCGCGAGCAGCAGCACCAGCTTGCTGAGCATCAGCTCGCTCTTGCCGGCACCGGCCTGGTCGATGGCGTCGGCCAGAGCGTCGTAGGTGGCTTCCAACTCGGGCAGGCTCAGCATGCGGGGGCTCCTCCGAGGGCTTGTTGCAAGGCACGTTCCAGGTCGGGTGCGGTGAGATCGGTCCAACGTGCGCAGACATGCTGGTCGGGCCGCACCAGCAGCGCAGCACCTGGCCCGGCCAGGCCCAGCCGCGCCAATGCCGGGTGCACCCAGGCGCGCAGCTTCAGGCCCTGCGCCTGCCAGGCTTTCAGCACCGGCACAAGGTCGGGCCGCTCGCTGCAGCTCAGCAGCACAAAGGCGCCGTCGCACAAATGGTCCAGCAGGTGCTCGTTCTCACCGAGCTTCAGGTTGGGCACGGGTGCGCCAGCCGCACCCGGGCCGCAGTTGAGCGGCGAATCCACGTAGTCGTGCGGGCGCGAGGTGCGCCAGTGGTACAGCGGGCGCACGAAGTCCTGCGTCAGGCTGAGCGACAACACGGCATCCCGCACCAGCCGGAAACCACGCGTGGGCGGGGTCATGAAACGGGTGCTCTTGCCGGCTTCTTCGATGATCTCGCGCGCCGCGGCCACCCGTTCGTGGCTGTAGCTGGCCAGCAGGCCCGGGCCGGCCAGGTCACGCACCACCAGGCCCAGCTTCCAGGCCAGGTTCTGCGCATCCTGGAAGCCGGTGTTGGCGCCACGCACGCCGAAGATCGGAAGCAGGTGGGCCGCGTCGCCAACGAAGGCGATGCGGCCATGCACGTAGTCGGCCAGCGTCAGCGCACGGGCCGAATACACCGAGCACCAGTCCAGTTCCCAGGTGATGCCGGCGTGGCCGATCATCGCCAGCTGTGCGTCGATGCGGGCCTTCAGGGCTTGCGGCGCCAGGGCCTGCTCGGGCGTTTCATCGGGCGGCAACTGGTAGTCCACGCGCCAGATGCCTTGTGGTTCGCGGTGCATCAGCACCGTGTTGCCGGGGTTCCAGGGTGGGTCGAAAAACGCCAGGCGCTCGGTGGGCAGCGGCAGGTCGACACGGATGTCGGCGATGACGAAGCGGCCTTCGTACGCCGCGCCCTCGAGCTTCAGGCCGCACAGCTGACGCAGCGTGGAGCGTGCGCCGTCGGCGGCGACGATCCACTGCGCAGGCTGCCGGTAGGTGCCGGTGGGTGTGTCGATCTCCACCTCCGCGCCGTCCTGCCCGTTGGCCAGCAAGGCTGTGAGCTGGTGGCCCCAGCGCAGCTCGATCAGCGGCTGTTGCGCGATGGCCTGCAGCAGCAAATCCTCCAGCACGTTCTGCTGCAGGTTGTTCATCGGCGCGTAGCGGTCGTCGTCCGGGAACGGCGCTTCCATGCGGAACACCCGCTGCCCGCGGTAGAACGAGTTGCCAAAGCGCCAGGGCAGGCCGAGCGCCTGCACCGCATCGGCCACCCCGGCCTGCTGCAGGATCTCCATCGACCGGCGCGTGAACACGATGGCACGGCTGCCCTCGCTGACCTGCAGCTCCGCCGTCAGCAACGTGCAGCGCACCCCCTGCTGCGCCAGCCCCAGCGCCGTGACCAGCCCGATCGGGCCGCCACCGACCACCAGCACGGGTGCATCACCCGGCAGGGCCGGCGCCGCCGGGTAAACGGTGTAGCGGTGGTACAGCGAAGGCCGGGGTTCGGCGCGCGGCTGGTGCATCGCGCCTACCCGCGATGCTCGCGCCAGAAGCCCAGCTTCTCCTGCGCCACGCGGTCGGAGTAGCTGAACAGCGCCCAATCGGCCGACACGGCGTGCAGCGTGTACGGCGTCCAGCCGGGCACGACGGCGATGTCGCGCGGGCCCAGGGCCAGCACCTGCCCGCCGACGCGGATCTCGCCCTGCCCTTCGACGGCCGTGAAGACCATGCTGTCGCTGGAGCGGTAGGCCGCGGTGGCAAAACCCGCCGGCAGCAGGCGCACCATCGTCGCCATGGTGGGCATGGCCCAGCCGCCGTCCAGCGGGTTCACGTAACGCATCAGGTGGCCGGTGTGCGCGTCGGGCGCGCCGGCTTTTGTCAGCGCGTGCAGCGCCTCGCGTGTGCGGGCCCAGGGGTAGTTGAACACCGGCGAATTGAGCGAGGCCGCGCGGTGCCCCACCGGCAGCAGGCCGCTGCCGTAGCGCGCCAGCGAATCACCCACCGGCCGCGCCACCGCGGCCTCGGCCTCGTGGTGGTCTTCGCGGAAGGTGGCGTTGTAGAAGGCAAGGATGGGGATGTCCAGGCCATCGAGCCAAACCATGGGGCCCTGTCCTTCATGCCCATGGTGGTGCCAGGTCCACGACGGCGTGATGACAAAGTCGCCCGGCTGCATCAGCGTCTTCTCGCCATCCACCGCCGTGTAGGCGCCCTGCCCTTCGATGATGAAACGCAGCGCGCTTTGGGTGTGGCGGTGCGCCGGTGCCACCTCGCCGGGCATGATCAGCTGCAGGCCGGCGTAGAGCGTGTTGGTCACCTGCGAGCTGCCGCGCAGCGCCGGATTCTCCAGGATCAGCACCCGGCGCTCGGCCTCGGCGGCCGAGATCTGCTGCGCCGACTCCATCACGTAGGGCCGCACATCGGCGTAGTGCCACACATGCGGCGCGCAGCTGGGCGTGGGCACTTTGGGCACCAGGGCCTTCAGGCGCGTCCACAGCGGGGCCAGGCTCTGGGTGTCGGCGCGGTCGTAAAAGGCCTGGCGCTGGGCCTCGACCGAGGCAGGAGGTTGTGCCGCCATGGACCGCTCCGGATTGATCATCAGTGTACTCACGATCAGTGTAGGGATAGACTGCCAGCGCCCGCACCGGGTTAACCCCAGCCATGAACCCCCACCCGCGCACCCGCCCCACGCCGCCCGAACTGGACACCCTGCCCGGCCACCTGATCCGCCGGCTGCAGCAGATCGCGGTGGGCCTGTTCATGGAAGAGACGGCCCAATTCGACCTGACGCCGGTGCAGTTTGCCGCGCTGGCCACGGTGGCGCGGCAACCGGACATGGACCAGCGCACGCTGGCGCGCACCATCGGTTTCGACACCTCCACCATCGGCGGCGTGATCGACCGGCTGGAGCGGCGCGGCCTGCTGCAGCGCAACCCGGCACCCGAGGACCGCCGCGTGCGGCGCCTGGGCATCACCGCCGAAGGCCAGGCCCTGCTGGCGCAAGTGCTGCCCGCGATGCAGCAGGCGCAAAAGCGCATCCTGGCGCCCCTGCCGGCGGCCGACCGGGCCACCTTCATGCGCCTGCTGTCAACGCTGGTGAAGGCCAACAACAACGCGAGCCGGGCACCCAGCCAGCCGGATTGACGCGCCCCATCGTCACGCGATCCGCCCGAACCACGCCATCGACAGCCCCGCCGCCGCCAGCAGCACCACGCTCGCCAGCATCGCCAGCAAGGCGGTCAGCTCGGTCTGGCGGGCGCTCATCGGGGTGCGCGCGCCCAGGGTCTGGTAGACGCTGCGCAGCGCATCGGCGGTGCCGGCGTGGTGGTACTCGCCACCCGTCATCTGCGCCACCTGCCGCAGGGTGGGCTCGTCCAGTTGCAGGTACATGGCCATGCCCTCGCCCACCGAGGCATGGCCATCGGGCGTGCCCAGGCCCACCACGTGGATGCGCACGCCGCGGTCGGCGGCCATCTGGGCGGCCAGCAAGGTGTCCACCCCCGTGGTGCGGCGGCCGTCGCTCAGCAGGATGATGGCGGCCGAGGTGTAGGAGCCGGCGGCCACCGGGGTGAAAGGCTGGGGCGGCGGCTGGGGCATCGGCTGGGCCGCGCGCTCGTCCAGGCTGCGCGCGGGCCGGCGCGGGCCGAAGTTCATCTCGCCCAGGTCGATGCCATGGTCCGGGAACAGCTGGGCCAGGCTCACCACGATGGCGTTGCCGATGGCGGTGCCGACCTGCATCTGGATCGCGTCGATGGCGCCCACGACCGCCGGGCGGTCCAGCGTGGGCTGTTGGGCGACCTGGGCGGTGCCCGCGAAGGTGACCAGGCCCACTTCGATCTGCCGCGGCAGCTCGCGCAAGAAGGCCTTGGCCGCGTCCTGCGCCGCCACCATGCGGGTGGGCTGGACATCCTGCACCCGCATGCTGCGCGAGACGTCCATCGCCAGCAGGATGGTGGACTTGGACCACGGCAGCGCCAACGGCGCGGTGGGGCGCGTGAGGGCCAGCGCCAGCAGCATCACCGCCACGAAGACAAGCGCGGGCGGCACATGCCGCCATGGCCGGCCCGCAGCGGCGCGCACGATGCCCAGGCTGGGGAGTCGGATGGCCTGCTTGCCGCGGCGGCCCAGCAGCCACAGGTACAACGCGGGCAGCAGCGGCAGCACCAGCATCCACCAGAAGTTTTGCGGCCACAAGAACTGCATGGGTTCCACTCGCGTGCTGGCGCCAACGGGATTTTCCCGGGCAGGGCGTGCGGGCCAAGACCCGGTAACGCTGGTGGATTCTGAAGCGTTTGGCGTTGTTGGGGTGATCCCCGGTCATCGACGGCAATCGGCCATCAGCAGCCATCGATGACCGGCAGCTACGGAACGTCCTGTTGTCAACGCAATCCGCGAGAGTCTGCGCGAGCATGCACTAGCGGAAGCGTGCTGCCACTACCGACTCCGACAGACCGTAGACTTCCTGCGCTCGACTCGCAAACGGCATGCTGGCCGAGCAGATCTTCAACGGGTATGAAGGCAACCGGTGCGCCAAGCCAGGCGGTAAGCATTCAGGGCAAGAACACAAAGAATGCGGTCTGCCGCTCTAGACGGGACACCTTTCAAATCCTACAGGTAGACGCTCTGGACAAGCAGGTACATCAGTCGCGGCGCCGCAGCGCCCAGATCATGGCACTGGCCGCAGTGCCAGGAGTCGCGACGCAGACTGAACGCGTTGGTGCTCGGCGCGGGACGTAGGCTGAGTAGCCGGCGAGCAAGTAGGCGCAGAACGCACCTCAACATGGCAGGGCTTCTACAGCTTACGCGCTACAAAGGGAGAAACGGTGAATGGCGGACACAAAGCGAACGATGAAGATGCCTGAACTCCTGGTGTTCGCCAGGATGTTCATCGTTGGATTGGTTGGCGCTGAGGTCTGCAGGGCGGCCTATTACCTTGGGACTGCATTCGCGCCTACAGCGGCTGATCTGGAGGTTTGGGAAAGAGGCAGCGCGGTTGTCGCCGGACTGGCGATATGTGTGGTCTACGCCGTGAATCGTGGCGCACACACTGCCGCCGCAAAAATGGGTCGAAGCATCCGTCTCGACCTACTGATAGTAGTTTGTCTTGGGGCTTGGTCGAGCGAGTTGACTATGCCTTGGCTCTTCAAGTTTCACGCCGCCTTGAAGGCTGCAAACCCGCATTGGGCGCCAGTTGCGCTGCTTCTGCTCTCAACGATGCTGTTGTCGCCGCTCATTCAGCGTCATTGGCCGCGGAGACGGCAGATCGAGCCGCAGCTCCAGTTCCTTGGAGACGAGGAGATCGAACGCGAGGCGGACGACTTGCTCTCCAATGAGTCGCAAGCAAAGTCTTTCGCGGAAACCATCCTCGCCAGCGGTGCTCACCCAGGATTAGTTTTCGGTATAGATGGACCGTGGGGGGTAGGCAAAACAAGCTTCATCAATCTTGCCGAACACTACTGGCAACGAGCAGCGGACAAGGTGATTGTTTGTCGTTTTGAGCCCCTGCGATACGCGTCGGAGCCGGATCTTGCCGATCGCTTGATTCGCGACCTGTCTGCGTCGATTCAGAATAGGGTCTTTGCACCGGAGTTCAGGCCAGCGGCCTCCCGGTACTCTCGACTTATCAGGGGAAAGGCAGACGTTTCGTTCCTAGGCTTTAAGTTGTCACTGGAGCCGTCCCAGGAAACTGTCGATGAGCTGCTTGATGACATTGACGAAGTCCTTCGGCGGATAGGTCGCCGTGTGATCATCGTGATAGACGACTTGGATCGTTTGGACGCGAAGACCGTCAACAACGTCCTGTTCGCTACGCGGCGCACATTCAAGCTGTCGCAGGCGACTTACGTACTTTGCTTTGACACGGAGGTGCTGGCTGGTGGCAAGGACGAAGGATCCTGGGCGCGTGAGTTCCTTGAGAAGTTTGTAACGGTCAAACTGAGCTTGTTCGTGGACAGCTCCAGCATCCGCGACTTCCTGCAGCGCGACTGGGAGAGGGTCGATAGCCAACTCGGGTCCGTGCCATCAGACACGATGGTGAAGCTCGGAGCAGTTCTCAATGAGCTTGCGGAGATTCTGGGAGGAGAGGCTGCCGCCAAGTATTTGCCCTTGATCGGCAATCTTCGCAAGATAAAGCGCTTCATCAATGCCATTCTTCTCATGCAAATTGAGAAGACCGACCTTGGGCGGACTGATTTCAACAAGCGCGACCTAATTCATCTGATGCTGCTGCATCTGAACTATCCCGGGTTGTTCAGGCGCATATATGCCGAGGAGACAGAGGAGCGCGTTGGCACTTTCTCAGTTCGGCGGAAGTACGACGAGCCAGAGTTCAAGAACGCCGATGGTTTCGCACAGGTCAAGAATGAGCAACCAGGTTCTGCCAGGTTCCTGCTGGAGCAGCTGTTTGACGTGGGGGTTTTGGAACTGGGCGACGGTCGCAACATTGAGGAGTCCGTCCTTCGTTCTCGGGCCTGCTTCAACGCGGGCGACGCCAGAAACCTGGAGAGCTTTCTGAAGCTGATCGTTCACTTTGCCACGCCGGAGCCGCAGGAGACCTTTGTTCTCTACCAAGCAGCGGTGGATCGGGTTCGCAAGGGTCGATCAATTGCCTCGGTTCTCGCGGAAGTTGAGTTTGCCCTTGAGCGAGCAGAGACCGCACACGACCAGTTCTGGCGGGTACTGGTCAATCAGGCCTATGACTTCACAAGCCCGGCCGCAGAAGACGCGATCGAAACGCTCGTTGACTACCTGCCACGCTACTCGTCGTTTGGCAACGATGACCGAGGACTGCGGCCAAGGTCGATCTACTCGCTACTACGGCTCTTAGATCGCGCTGGTTGGGGACGTACTGCGGGTCGACGACGCGTCAACAGTCCAGAGAACGTCTTAGAGATCGCGTGGCGAATCTTTGGCGAGAACGCCTTCTTTGGTAGAGGCCTGCTGGTACGGCTTGCTAGCCCAGAACGCGGCGTTCTGGGTTGGTACGACCTCATGCTCTTCAGGCTGCAGTGCTCAGCGGATCGCGGTGGGCAGTTGTATAACGTACACACGGCGCTCATCGTCCACCAGGACATGTCTGCTCCAAGGTCCGGGTTGGTCAATCAGCTGGCGTTGATGGGGATGAGGACGCTGTCTCAGCAAGTCTTCGCCCACTTCAAGCGCGCCTATATTGATGCTGGACGAAACTTCATTGCTGAAGCAGGTGAAGTGCCGGTGGATGCGCTCCTCGGCCAGGCCTTTGCGCATCTTCATGAGCAGGCTTCACTAGACCCTGAATCCGAGCAATTCGACACAACGATTGCCCGTCGAATCGCAGTCGCACGGTGCTTGGCCGCGTCGTTTGTCATCTATCAGCTCAGCAATTCGCAACCCCCCAATGGCTCCGGCGTCGGATGCGGTCACTACGATGAAACCGGTGCTGAAGATGGTGGCGGTATCTCCAGGTTGATGAACGAGTACGTCTTTGGCTTCTGCTTTAGTCCGGTCGACGATGGCGACAACGTACTGCTGTTCCTCGACCATTGCCTCGCGCACTTGAGCAGCCCGTTCCATACTGGGCTAGACGAAGAGGGCTATGTCGCGACCAAGTCGGGGCTGCCAGGTGGGTTGGATCCGAAGGCTATGGGAAGGTATTGGTTGACGCACCGCGATCACATTCGCGGGCTTGAACTCCAAGAAAGCGGACGATGCGTCCATATGCCTGGTTACACGGCCTTCTATCGCAACGATCTAGGTGGTGTATTTGCCGTGCTTGATGAACTGGCTGAGGAGGCGACTCCCAGGCCTGCTGCGTCGTAAAAGCGGCGGCAGCTTGTCGCGCGTTTCTCGATGGTGGTTGCGACTCTGGCCGCTGCGACACAACGCCGTGGGTCCGCTCGTTGGTCAAGGTTTGCTTAGGCCCGCGATTGGACGGCAGCTTCAGCGCTGCGAATTCAGAGCAACGAAGATCCGTTCAGGGTCGAAAGCCGTCTGCCAACAAGCCCCCCGGTCAACGCAGTCGGTGTGCATCCATGCCCTCACCGCATCCGCTCCGGGGCTGCCAGCAGCGGGTCCCCATCGGCAAGGTTGAAACGTGGACAAGCCGCTCAAGGGCAGGCCCGGCAGCGAGAATGGCTGAACACCGGCCACGCAGAGAACACGCATGCCCCACGATGGTTCGTCTTCAGCCGACAACGTGTGGCCGACCGCCAGGTTCCACTTCGATGTGCGCTGGGCCGACGGCACGGTGATGCGTGAAAGCGGTGGACCCGCGATGGTGTGGACCCTCGCCAACGCGCGGCCGAACAAGCTCACCGGCACCGACCTGAACCCCTCGGGTGATCAGTGGGCGCTGGCGACGATTGAACTGACGCACGAGGGCATGACCATCGCCCAGCCCTGAGGCGCCGGGCGACGCGGCCGGTCTATGCCGGCCCGTCCACCATCCGCTGCGCCATCAGCGCACGCACGATGGCCAGGCCCGGGTGCGGCGTGCGGCGTCGCAGCGTCACGAGCCCGAAGCGCGCGGTCGCGGCCAGCGCCGGCTGCAGCGGCAGTTCGACCAGATCGGGGGCGGCCGCACGGATCGCCAGCAGCACGGTGTCGCTGTGCCGGGCCACCTCGACCAGGCTGGCAATCTCCTCGCAGCGCAGCGTCACACAGGCGTCGGGGTGCGCGTGCGGGCCATACCGTTCCACGAGGATGCGCGCCACCTCGTCCGACAGCGGTGTGGACGCGATGGGGTAGCCCAGCAGGTCATCAAAGCCCGGCGCACGGCGCCGCCTGGCCAGCGGGTGGCCGCGCCGCACGAGGAAGCCCCCGCGCATGTCGTGCAGGCATTGCGTGTCCAGATCGGGCGCCGGTCGCAGCGAACGCGCATCGACCACCAGCGCATCCAGCGCCCGCTCGCGCAGCGCCTGCACCAGCAGCTCGGTGCCGGCACGGGCGATCTCCACGCGCAGGCGCGGCCGCTCCAGCGCCATCTGCTGCAACAGCGGGGTCATCAGCATCGCGCCCGGGCCCGAGCCCATGCCGATGCGCAGCACGCCCTCCTGGGCATCGGCGGCCTGGCGGCCGCGCGCGCGCAGGTCGTCGGCGGCCAGCACCAGCTCGTGCGCGCGGGCCACGGCCTCGCGGCCGAAGGGCGTGAGCTCGCTGCGGCGGCCGATGCGGTCGAACAGCGGCTGGCCGAGTTCAGCTTCGAGTGCACGGATGCTGCGGCTCAGCGCAGGCTGCGTCAGGAACAGCGCCGCCGCCGACTGGCCGAAAGAGCCGGTGTCGGCCAATGAGATGAAGTGGCGAAGCTGGACCAGGGTCATCGGCAAGCCCATCACATTTGAACGCCAAACTCATCGTAATGCAAAAAACAATGCATTGGACGTGATGCGGGCCGGCTCCTACATTGGCCTGGCCCCATGCAAGATCACCAGGAGTCCTCCATGACCCGTCGCCAGATCCTTCGCTCCCTGCTGCTGTCGGCCGGCTTTGCGCTCGGCGCCTGCGCAGCCTCGGCGCAGACCTACCCCGCCAAGCCGGTGAACCTGATGGTCCCCTACCCTGCCGGCGGGCCGTCGGATGCCATCGCCCGCATCTTCTTCAACCCGCTGGGCAAGGAGCTGGGGCAGCAGGTGCTGGTCGAGAACCTGGGCGGCGTCAGCGGTGCGCTGGCGGCGCAGAAGGTGCTGGCGGCGCCGGCCGATGGCCATTTCGTTTTCCAGGGTTCGCCCAACGAGGTGATCCTGTCGCCGCTGGCCAATGCCGCGGTCAAGCTGAAGACCGAAGACTTCCGCCTCGTGCACCCGGTGGCCGATGCGGTGATGGTGTTCGTGACACGCAAGGACCTGCCGGTGTCCAGCGTCGACGAACTGATCGCGCTGGCGCGCAAGTCCGCCGACAAGCCGCTGACCTACGGCAGCGTGGGCGTGGGCTCGCTCTACCACCTGATCCTGGAAAACGTGCAGGCCACCACCGGTGTCAAGCTGGCGCACGTGCCCTACAAGGGCAACGCCCCGCTGCTGCAGGACATCGGTGGCGGGCAGGTCGACTTTGCCGTGCTCGTCTACAGCGCGGCGATGGGCGCGCTGGCCGACCAGGGCCGGCTGAAGGTGATAGGCCAGCTCGGCGCGCAGCGCTCGGAGCTGCTGAAGAACGTGCCAGCGGCCAGCGAAAGCCAGTCGCTGAAAAACTTCGCGTACAAGATCTGGACCGGCTACATGGTGCCCAAGAACACGCCGGAAGACGTGGTCGTGCGCCTGCACGCCGCCATCGGCAAGACGCTGCAGGACCCGGCCGTGCGCGCACAGCTGGCGTCGCAGACGCAGGTGGCCTCCGCCCCGATGACGCTGGCCGAATCGGCGAAGTTCTTTGAAGCCGAAACCGCGCGCTACCGCGCCATCGCAAGGCAGATCAACC
>CAYTWU010000045.1:0-17098 GCA_964442175.1 uncultured Rubrivivax sp. | reverse complement strand
CAAGACCTACGACCTGGAGGTCTGGCTGCCGGCGCAGAACACCTACCGCGAGATCAGCTCGTGCAGCAACTGCGAGGCCTTCCAGGCGCGGCGCATGCAGGCACGCTTCCGGAACGCCCAGGGCAAGCCCGAGTTCGTGCACACGCTCAACGGCTCGGGCCTGGCCGTGGGCCGCGCGCTGGTGGCGGTGCTGGAAAACCACCAGCAGGCTGACGGCAGCATCGCCGTGCCTGTGGCGCTGCGGCCCTACCTGCGTGGCGCTGAGGTGCTGCGTGCATGAACAACGAGGCCACGCTCGCCACCGAGCTGCTGGCCGCGCGGGCGCGGGCCCGCCTGCTGGCCCTGCCGCCGGGCCTGGACCTGCCGGCCGCCTACCGCGTGGCCGCACTGATCGACCAGCAGCGCCAAGCCGCCGGCGAACAGCCGCGCGGCTGGAAGATCGGCTTCACCAACCGCAGCATCTGGCCACGTTATGGCGTGCACCAGCCCATCTGGGCGCGGGTCTGGGACAGCACGCTGACGCTGCTGCCCGGCACCGAGGCCACGGTGTGTTTGGCCGGCCTGGTGCAGCCGCGCATCGAGCCTGAGATCGTCTTCGGCTTTGCGCGCACACCCGCGCCCGATGCGGATGCCGCTGAACTGGCCGCGTGCCTGGCCTGGGTGGCGCATGGCGTGGAGATCGTGCACACCCACCTCGCCGACTGGCGTTTCAGCGCCGCGGCCGAGCCGGTGGCGGACTTCGGTTTGCACGGCCGGCTGGTGGTGGGGCCGCGGCAGCCGCTGGCAGGTTTTGCCGAGCCCATGGCTGACCTGGCGCGTTTGACACTGTCCTTGCACCACGGCGGCCAGGAAATCGACCGCGGGCGCGGTGCAAATGTGCTCGACGGCCCGCTGCATGCATTGCGCCACTGGCTGGCCGCGATGGCCGAGGTGTCGCCGGGCATCGCCGTGCAGCCTGGCGATGTGGTCACCACCGGCACGCTCACCGACGCCTGGCCCGTGGCGGCGGGCCAGACCTGGTCCACCCACCCGGGCGACCCGCGCCTGCCGGGCCTGGTCCTGCACTTCGAAGCCTGAGCTACAATCTCGGGCTTCGCTCGCGCGAGACCACGCATCAGGAAAGGTGGCAGAGTGGTCGAATGCACCGGATTCGAAATCCGGCGTACTGGTTCACCAGTACCGAGGGTTCGAATCCCTCCCTTTCCGCCAGAACGACCCCCAACGCCCGCCCTCTGCGGGCGTTGTCGTTCCAGGCCGGCAACAAAGCTTTGCACAGCCGGGGTCAACGGCGGCGCGGCGCCGGACATTGTGGAGAGGTCCCGTCACACAACCCCACTGGAGCTTGACATGAACCGCACCCTGACCACTCTGTTGGCCGCCGCCACCCTCGCGCTGACCGCACTGGCGCCTGCACACGCCACCGAGGCCGCCGACAAACGCGAAGCCCGGCGCGAGAAGCTCCAGAACATGACGCCGGAAGAACGTGCCGCTGCCAAGGAGAAGGCCAAGGCGAAGTGGGATTCGATGACGCCCGAACAGCAGGCCGCCGCCAAGAAGCGCTTTGCTGAAAAGCACCCCAAGGCCGCCGAGAAAGCCAAGGAAAAGGCGGCCAGCGCCGCCAACTGAAGGCGCAGGCGTTCCGCTGAACCGGCGCGGCACAATACGCGCCGTGTTCGCACCCTCTCTCAACGCCCGCCGTTGGGCCGCCGGCCTGTTGGCCACTGCCCTCGGCACCGCCGGCATGGGCTGTGCCACACGCTCGGCCGATGTGCAGCCGCTGCCGGCCAACCCGGCCGACTTCGTGGGCTGGACCTGCGCCCGCATCCACGATGAACAGGACGTGGTGCAGCAGCGCGCCGCAGACCTTTCCTGGACGGTGGACGAACGCGCCGGCCAGCACGTGGTGGCCATCGGCATCGGCCTCACGGTCTTCTGGCCGGCCTTGCTGGCTATGCGCCCCGACGGCGCTGACGCCGAGACCCTGGCCCGCCTGAAGGGCCGCTTCGAGGCGCTGCAGGCGGCGGCGCGCCAGAAGGGCTGCCCGCCGCCCCCGACGACGATGGACCCTGCACGTGCCGCCACCATCCCGGTGCTGCCCGGCGAGCGCATGGTCTACGAGGACCGCACCAGCGCCCGCGAGCCGTCGCGCGAGCAGACGCTGACGATGATGACCCTCAGGCGGGACGAGATCGAATTCCTCAGCGACGCGGCCGGCGTGCCCGTGTTGTGGCGCCAGGACCTGGCCGGCAACGTCACCGAAGCCCCACCCGGTGCCCTGATGTGGCAGCGCCTGCTGCGCCGCTCGATGGCCCTGGGCGACGTGCTGGCCGGCGACATCGCCGTCAGTGGCGACGGCCTGTTGCGGGCCCGTGTGCGGGGACAGGTCGTGGCCGTCGGCCCGCAGTCCATCGCCGGCCGGGCCTTCGACGTCGCCGTGATCGAGTTGTTTGGCGATGTGCCGCGCGGCGAGACCTCCACGCGGCTGGACGGCGCCATCGTGGTCGACCGCGCCAGCGGCCTGCTGCTGCGGCTGGACCTGCGCAGTGCGCAGCCGCTGTTCCAGTTGCAGCGCCGCCTGGTGCGGGTGGACGCGCCCGTGCCCGCACGCTGAGCCGGTTCACGCATCTTTACGGCGCGGGCATCGCAGGCTCACGTCTGCTGGCCACCATCTCTTCACGCACATTGCCTGGAGATGGACATGACCGCTGTTACCGCTTTCCCCCGTACCGGCCCGCGCACCCTGCGCCAGCTTGCGCTGCTCATCGCACTGGCCGGCACGGGCGCTTCCGGCCTGGCCGTGGCCGCACCCCACGGGGGTCCTGGCATGGGCATGCCCTTCGGCGGTCCGGGCATGAGCCGCATGCTTGACGAGGTGCAGGCCACGCCCGAGCAGCGCGCGCAGATCGAGAAGATCACCGAGGCTGCGCGCGCCGACCTGCGCAGCGGGCACGAGGCTTCGCAGGCCCTGCGTGCCCAATCGGTGCAACTGTTCACCGAGCCCACCGTGGATGCCGCGGCCGTGGAGAAGCTGCGCCAACAGATGCTGGCGCAGCACGACGCGGCCAGCCGGCGCACGATGCAGGCGATGCTGGAGGTCAGCCAGGTGCTGACCGCCGAGCAGCGCCAGCAGATGGCCACCCGCATGGCGGCGCGCATGGCGGACAAGGGCCCCCGCCATGGGCATGAACGTGGCGGCCGCGGCGACCGCAGGGGCGGCTGAGCGCGGTATCCTGACCTGCATTGTTCCTGACCTCCTCCGGCCTGTTCCACAGGCCTTCGCCCCGGCGACCTGGTGTCCCCGGGGCCCTTTTGGTTGAAGACGGCCCACGATGACGCCCCGCCTGCTGCTGATCGACGACGACGCCCGCCTGACCACCATGGTGGGTGACTACCTGCGCCGCAATGGCTTCGAGGTCGAGACCGCCGGCACGCTGCACGGCGGTCGCGAGCGCCTGGCCCAGGCCACTTACGATGCGCTTCTGCTGGACCTGATGCTGCCCGACGGCGATGGCCTGGAGCTCACGCGCGAGCTGCGTGGCAACCCGCGCACCCGCCGCCTGCCCCTGCTGATGCTGACCGCCCGCGGCGAGCCCACCGACCGCATCGTCGGTCTGGAGATCGGTGCCGACGACTACCTGCCCAAACCCTTCGAGCCGCGCGAGCTGCTGGCGCGCGTGAAAGCCTTGCTGCGCCGCGCTGCGCCCGAGCCGGCGGTGGACGACGTGCTGCGTTTCGGCCGCCTGGAGATCGACCTGGGGGCCCGCCAGGCCCGTCTGGATGGCAAGGCCTGCGACCTCACCGGCCACCAGTTCGACCTGTTGGTGGTGCTGGCACGCAGCCCGGGCCGTGTGCTCTCGCGCGACCAGATCATGGACTCGCTCAAGGGCCACCCGCTGGAGGCCTTCGACCGCAGCATCGACGTGCACATCTCGCGCATCCGCGCCGTGATCGAAGACGACCCCAAGGTGCCCAAGCGTGTGCTCACGGTGCGTGGCAGCGGCTACGTGTTTGCGCGCAAGCAGGACGCCGAGGATTGAAATCCCTCTACGTCCGCATCTGGCTCACGGTCGTCACCGCGCTGGCGCTGTTTGCCGGGGTGTCGGGCTGGCTGGTGCAGCGGCACCTGGAGACCGAGCGTGTGCGCGCCGAATCGTCGCAGCGCGACAGGATCGCGGCCTGGGGGGAGCTGGTCCAGCGCTCGCTGCCACCGGCCGACCGGCCCGCCGAGGAGCAGGCCGCCGGCCTGCGAGACTGGTCTGAGCGCCTGCGCCTGCCGATGGCGCTGGATGCGGCCGACGGCACACGGATCGGGGCCTCGGACAGCTTCCGTCGCCGCGAGATGGACCTGTCGCCGCCGTTCCGCCGCATGTTGCCCATCGCCTTCGACGACGGGCGCACGCTGTGGGTGATGCGGGCCCGCGGGCCGCGGTCCTTGGGTGCGCCTCCGCAGGCCGGCTCGATGGGCGCCGACACCGGCCCGATCGGCGTCCCGCCCCCGTTTCCTGGCCTGGACATCCTGGGGGTGCCCGATGGGGTGGCGCTGTTGGTGCTGCTGGCGACGCTGTTTGCCGCCGTCGCAGCCGGGGCCTGGCCGGTGGTGCGGCGGCTCACCCGCCGGCTGGAATCGTTGAAGCAGGGGGTGGAGGCCTTTGGTGCCGGTGCGCTGGACCAGCGGGTGTCGGAAGACGGCCGCGACGAAGTGGCGGCCCTCGGCGCCAGCTTCAACCGCTCGGCCTCGCGCATCGAGGCGCTGCTGCGTTCGCACCAGAGCCTGCTGGCCAACGCCAGCCACGAACTGCGCTCGCCGCTGGCCCGCCTGAAGATGGCGCTGGCGATGCTGGACGAGGCCGCGCCCGAGCAGCGCCGGGCCTTGCAGCAGGAGGTGCAGACCAACATCGGCGAGCTCGATGCCCTGGTGGAAGAGGTACTGCTGGCCAGCCGCCTGGATGCCCACAGCCACGTGCCCAAGCCGGAGCCGGTGCACCTGCTGGGCCTGGCCGCCGAAGAGGCCGCCCGGCTCGGGCTGGGTGTCGAAGGCGCGGAGGTGGTGGTGGCCGGTGAGGAGCGCCTGCTGCGCAGGGCCTTGCGCAACCTGATGGAAAACGCACGCCGCTACGGGGGCGACGCGGTGGACGTGGCCGTGGCGCAAGAGCCGGGCTGGGCCGTGGTGCACGTCAGCGACCGCGGCCCGGGTGTGCCCGAGGCCTTCCGCGAACGCATCTTCGAGCCGTTCTTCCGCTTGCCCGGCCATGCCGAGCGCGAAGGTGGTGTGGGCCTGGGCCTGGCCTTGGTGCGCCAGATTGCCGAGCGCCACCACGGCCGCGTGAGCTGTGCCCCGCGCGAGGGCGGCGGCAGCCGCTTCAGCCTGCGTCTGCCGCTGGCAGCACCGGCGGCGGCGCGCTGACGGGCGCGGCGCCGCGGCGCACGGTGCGCGCCATCAGCCAGCACAGCGCCACGGCCGCCACCACCAGGCCGGCGGTGGCCCCCAGCCAGAAGCCGGCCGGGCCTTGCCAGGCCGCTGGCGTGGCGCCCGTGGTGTCGAAGGCCAGCACATAACCCAGCACCAGCCCCAGTCCCCACAGCGACCCGGCGTAGACCAGCATGGGCACGGTGGCGATGCGGTAGGCCCGCAGCACGAAGGACGCCAGACCCTGCGCCGCGTCGGCCACGTGCAGCAACGCCACCCAGGCCAGCAAGGGCACGGCCACGGCGGTGATCGCGGCGTCGGCGGTGTACAGGCGCACCACGGCGTCCCGGCCCCACCACACGGCCATGGCCAGCGTGGCGGAGACAGCCAGCGCCGCCTGCAGGCCATGCCACGCCAGGCGGCGGGCGTCCTGCAGGTCCGCCGCACCCACGCGCTGCGCCACCAGGGTCATCGTGGCGCTGGACAGCGACAGCGGCAGCATGAACATCACCGTGGCCAGGTTGGCCGCGATCTGGTGCCCGGCCGAAGCCGTGACGCCCAGCCGCGCGATGAACACCGCCATCAGGCTGAAGGCGCTGACCTCGATCAGGATGGACAGGCCCATCGGCACCCCCAGCCGCAACTGCGTGCCGATGGCGCGGCGGTCCGGCCGGTCCAGGCCCCGGCCCAGCAGCTCGAACGGGACATAGAAGCGGTCGTGCCGCAGCACCGTCCAGGCCACACCGGCCTGCAGCCACATCACCATGGCGGTGGCGATGCCACAACCCAGCACACCCAGCGCCGGCAAGCCCAGGCTGGGCGCACCAAAGACCAGCAGCGTGGACAACGGCACCTTCAGCGCAAAACCGCCCAGCTGCAGGGCCATCACCGCCTTGGGCCGTGAAATCGCGTTGTTGAAGCCGCGGTAGGCCTGCATCAGCAGCGCGGCCGGCAAGGCCACCGCCAGCGCCAGCAGGTAGCCGCGGATGCGGCTCTCCATGTCGGGCGTGGCCTGGGCCAGGGCCAGGAATGGGAAGGGAAAGGCCAGCAGCAGCGCGCCCATGCCCGCCAGGCCCAGGGCCACCCAGACGGCCTGGTGCAGTTGGCGCCCCGCCTGCACATGCTGGCCTCCACCAAAGAGCTGCCCGACGATGGGCCCGATGGCGAGCACCACGCCCATCATGCCGATGAAGACCGTGACGTAGGCCGCCGAGCCCACCGACAGCGCGGCCAGGTCCTCCGGTGACGAGCGCGCCACCAGCAAGGTGTCGACGGTGGAAAAGCCGATCACCGCCAGTTGCCCGACCAGCACCGGCCAGGTCAGCGCGCCGATGCGCCGCAGGTTGGCCGCGCGGGAAGGTCTCAAGTGCCGCTCAAGACGCGGGCCCGAAGGCGGCCGGGTCCGGGTGGTCGCTGCCGTTGGCCACGCGGGCCCGCTCGGCATAGCGGTTGAAGCGCCAGGCCGTGCCCTCGGCGCTGATGCGGCGCCAGACGATGCGCTTTTCCGCTGGCGACAGCACCGGCCAGTGCTGCACCTCGTCGAAGCTGCGCCCGCAGCCCTTGCACACCGCATCGCCCTGGCTGGTCGAGCAGATGGCGATGCAGGGCGCATCCGGCGTGGTGGCGTACCAGGCCAGCCAGGCCTTGCGGGCGGCTGCGGGCATGGTGTCCTCGTCGGCGTAGGCCTCGTGGTAGTAGACCAGCAGCGCGTACACCTCGGCCAGCGCGCGCACCTCGCGGCACGCAGTGATGCCGTCGGGCGAGGGCGAGCGCTCGCGCCAGTGGTTGATCGCGCTCTCGATGTCGGTGATGTGGATGCCGGCCATGGGGGGGCGGAGCATAGCGCCCTTGGCCCGGCCGGACAGCGACGTGACATTTGCACGCCACCCTGCCAGGATTGACACTGTGTTGGAGCGGGCGGGTTGCCGATACTGAGGGCAAGCGACAGAGGTAGCAGCAACGCCCATGGCCCGGAACAGATACCACGAGACGCCCGCGCGGGCGGCCGAGTGCCTGCGCCAGGCCTTGTCGTTGATGACGCGCCAGCCGACCCGGCCGCACCCGCTGAGCTACGCCGTCTGGTACGAACACGTCAGCGGCCACAACGCCGCCCTGAGCGCCGAGATCGAGCGCGCCACCGCGAACGGCGGGCAGCTGGACGAACAGGAAACCGAGCGCCTCTACCGCACCCATGTGCTGGAGCTGGACCTGCAGGCGGCGCAGCGCGTGGCAGCGGGCTTCCGCAGCATGCTGGGCGAGGTGGTGGACTCCGCGCGCCATGCCGGACAGCATGCCGAGCAGTTTGAAACAGCGCTCGAGCGCTGGCAGCAGGACGTGGCCGAGGGTGCCGGCCAGGACCCGGCGCGCTGCCAGGCCATGCAGGCCGATACGCGTGGGATGCGCGATGCCGTGGCCGCGTTGCAGACGCGCCTGCAGAACACCCATGGCGAGGTCGAGCGGCTCAAGCGCGACCTGGACCACGCCCGTGCCGAAGCCCTGCGTGACAGCCTCACCGGGCTGGCCAACCGGCGTGCCTTCGACCTTCAATTGAGTGCCTGCCTGGACAAGCCCTCGGCGGCGTCCGGCAGCCTGCTGCTGATCGACATCGACCACTTCAAGCAGGTCAACGACAGCCACGGCCACCTCTTCGGCGACCAGGTCCTCAGGGCGGTCGCCCAGGGCGTGCAGTCGTGTGTGGTGGGGCCCGGCCCGCTGGCTGCACGCGTGGGTGGCGAGGAGTTCGCCATCCTGTTGCCCCAGGGTGGCATGACCGCCGCTCAGGTGCTGGCCGAAAAGATCCGGGCGACCGTGGCCGCCAGCCGCATCCGCCGCCGCGAGGGTGGCAGCACCATCGGCCAGGTGACGGTGTCGGTGGGTTTGTCGGCGCTGCGGGCCGGTGACACCCGCGACACCGCTTTCGAGCGGGCCGACCGCGCGCTCTACGCGGCCAAACACGCGGGGCGCAACCGGGTCACGGTCGCGGCCTGAGGCGGCCGCACGCGCCGCTGCAGGCCGGGCGCGGTCAGCCCAGCGCCTTCTGCAGCCAGGCCTCCAGGTCCCGCACCTCTTCCAGGCAGACCGAGTGTTCCATCGGGTAGTCGTGCCACTGCACGTCCATGCCCAGGCCTCGCAGCGCGTCGCGCGAGGCCGTGCCACGTGCCATCGGCACGATGCCGTCGCGCTGGCCGTGGCCCAGGAAGACCGGGGTCAGCGCGTTCGCGTCGCTGCGCTCGGCAGCCGTGCTGGCGGCCAAGGGCAGGTAACCCGACAGTCCGGCCAGGCCGGCCAGGCGCTGGCGGTAGCGCAGGCCGGCGCCCAGCGTCACGGCACAGCCCTGCGAAAAACCCGCCAGCACGATGCGGTGGGCGGGCACGCCACGGGCCACTTCACGGTCCAGCAGCGCGTGTACCGCGGCGAAGGATTCGCGCAGGCCGGCTTCATCCTCCCGCCGCACGAGGTCGGTGCCCAGGATGTCGTACCAGGCCCGCATGCGGTGGCCGTTGTTGATCGTCACCGGCCGCACCGGCGCACGCGGGAACACCCAGCGCACCGGGCCGACGGCGGCCAGGTCCAACTCGTCGGCAAACGACAGGAAATCGGTGCCGTCGGCGCCCAGGCCGTGCAGCACGACGATGGTGGCGCGCGGCTCAGCGCCGTGCACTTCGATGGTCTGAAGGCTCATTTGTAGTTCAGCCCCATCGCTTCCCGCACGTCCTTCATGGTCTGGCGCGCGACGGTGCGTGCCCGCTCGGTGCCCATCTCGACGATCCAGTGCACCTGCTTGGGGTTGGCCAGGTACTGCTCGGCACGTTCCTTCCAGGGCTGCTGTTGCTTCACCACCGCGTCGATCACCGGCTGTTTGCAGTCCAGGCAGCCGATGCCGGCGCTGGTGCAGCCTTGTTGCACCCAGTCCTGCGTGGCGCTGTCGCTGTAGATCTTGTGGAAGGCCCAGACCGGGCACTTTTCCGGCGTGCCGGGGTCGGTGCGGCGGGCGCGCGCCGGGTCGGTGACCATGCCGCGGATCTTCTTGTCCACCACCGCGGGTTCATCGCGCATCAGCACGGCGTTGCCGTAACTCTTGCTCATCTTGGTGCCGTCCAGGCCGGGCAGGCGCAGCACCTCGGTGTGCAGGGCCTGGGGCTCGCTCAGCACGGTCTTGCCGGCGCCTTTGAGGTGGCCCAGCAGGACCTCGGCGTCGTCGCTGGTGAAGCCTTCGATGGCCGACGCCTTCTTCACCAGGCCCTCGCCCTTGGCCAGAGCTTCCGGCGCGCCTGTTTCGCCAAAGGCCTTGCGCTGCTTTTCGAAGTAGCGCGCGTCGTCCTTGGGCAGCTTGGCCAGGGCGGCGGCCACCTGCAGCTCAAAACCGGCACGCCGGCCGTAGAGGTGGTTGAAGCGGCGCGCCACCTCGCGCGTGAGTTCGACGTGCGAGGACTGGTCTTCGCCCACCGGCACGAAGGCCGCCTTGTAGATCAGGATGTCGGCCGCCTGCAGCAGCGGGTAACCCAGGAAGCCGTAGGTCGCGAGGTCGCGGTCCTTGAGCTTTTCCATCTGGTCCTTGTAGGTCGGCACACGTTCGAGCCAGCCCAGCGGCGTGCCCATGGCCAGCAGCGTGAACAGCTCGGCGTGTTCCGGCAGCCGGCTCTGGATGAAGATCGTGGCCTTGTCCGGCTCCAGGCCGGCGGCGATCCAGTCGATCACCATGTCGTAGACATGGCGCTCCATCACGTCACGTTCTTCGTAGTGCGTGGTCAGGGCGTGCCAGTCGGCGACGAAGTAGAAGGCCTCGTACTCGTCCTGCAGCCGCACCCAGTTCTTGAGCGCGCCGTGGTAGTGGCCGAGGTGCAGGGCGCCGGTGGGGCGCATGCCGGAGAGAACGCGGGGTCGCATGGGCGGCTGTTCGGTTGGGGAAAACGAGGTGCGCGATTCTCGCAGACGTACACTCCCGCCCCTCCATGAAGCGCATCGTCATCCTGATCAGCGGCCGCGGCTCCAACCTGGAGGCCCTGCTGCAACGCTGTGCCGACGAGGCCTGGCCGGCCCGCGTGGTGGCCGTGCTGAGCAACAAGGCCGAGGCCGCCGGCCTGGCCGCTGCCGCCGCCGCGGGCATCCCGACGGCGGTGGTGGACCACCGCCAGCACGCCGACCGCGACCGCTTCGACACTGCCCTGGCGCAGGCGATCGACGGCTTCGCGCCTGACCTGGTGCTGCTCAGCGGCTTCATGCGCATCCTGGGCGAAACCTTTGTGCAGCGCTACGCCGGCCGCATGCTGAACGTGCACCCGTCGCTGCTGCCGGCCTTCGCCGGCCTGCACACGCACCGCCGGGCGCTGGAAGCCGGCTGCCACGTGGCCGGTGCCACGGTGCACTTCGTGACCCCGGCACTGGACCACGGCCCCATCGTGGCCCAGGCCGTGGTGCCGGTGCGTGCAGACGACACAGCCGAGACGCTGGCTGCGCGTGTGCTCGCGGCCGAACATGTGCTGTACCCCACCGCCGTGCGCTGGTTCGTGCACGATCAGCTGCGCCTGGCAGGTGGCCGCGTCGTGCACACCGCCGGCGCCGCCCAGAGCCTCTTTTTTGCCTGACCATGCACCCCAACGCCCTGCTGGACCTGACCGTCGAACTGCTGCGCGAGGTGATGAAGTTCACCGAGCCCGCGGACCATGTGCTGTCGGAGTTCTTCCGCCGCCGCCGCGCCCTGGGCAGCCAGGAGCGCCACACGCTGGCCGAAACCGCCTACGCCGCGGTGCGCCGCCGCCTGCTGTACCAGCACCAGGCACAAAGCGGCACCGGCAGCCTGGAGCGCCGCCTGGCCATCCTGGCCTGGCAGGGCGACAAGAGCTACCTCTACCGGGGCCTGGGCCCCAACGAGAAGGTCTGGGCGCGCGAGATGCACGGCGTGGACCTGGCGACGCTGCCCGACAAGCTGCGCCACAACCTGCCCGACTGGCTGGCCAGCGCCTTGCGCCAGCAGCTAGACGACCTGAACTTCCAGGCCCTGGCCGCGGCATTGAACGAAGCCGCGCCGCTGGACCTGCGCGTGAACCTGCTCAAGGCCAAACGGGCGGACGTGCAGGCGGCGCTCTCGGCGGTGGGCATCCACACCGAGACCACGCCGTATTCGCCCTGGGGCCTGCGGGTGCCGGGCAAACCGGCGCTGCAGCGCACCGAGTCCTTCCTGCGCGGCGACGTGGAGGTGCAGGACGAGGGCAGCCAGCTGCTGGCCCTGCTGCTGGACGCCAAACGCGGCGAGATGGTGGTCGATTTCTGCGCCGGTGCCGGTGGCAAGACCCTGGCGCTGGGCGCGGCGATGCGCAACACCGGGCGGCTGTACGCCTTCGACGTCTCCGGGCACCGGCTGGATGCGCTCAAGCCCCGCATGGCACGCAGCGGTTTGTCCAACGTCTACCCGGCGCAGATTGCGCATGAAAACGACGACCGCATCAAGCGCCTGGGCGGCAAGATCCAGCGCGTGCTGGTCGATGCGCCCTGTACCGGCCTGGGCACGCTGCGCCGTAACCCCGACCTGAAGTGGCGCCAGTCGCCCAAGGACGTGACCGAGTTGCAGGTGCGCCAGCAGGCCATCCTGGCCAGCGCCTCGCGGCTGCTGGCGCCGGGCGGCCGGCTCGTGTACGCCACCTGCAGCCTGCTGCGGGCTGAAAACGAGGCCGTGGCCGAGGCTTTCGAGGCCGAGCACGGGCGTGAATTCGAGCGTGTGCCGGCGGCCCAGGCCCTGGCCGAGGCCAAGATCGAAGGTGCAGCCGGGCTGGACGAAGGCGGCTTCCTGCGCCTGTGGCCGCACCGGCATGGCACGGACGGATTTTTTGCCGCGGTCTGGCGCCGACGTTGATCCGACGCAAGAAGTGGGCGAGCAAGGCACCGATTGGGGGCGCAGACCTACGCAATTCCCGAACTTCTGCACGCCGGCACCCTCTTAGAATGCGACAGTCGCTCGATTTCCGGGCGGGAAGGCTGCTGGATGGACTTTTTGATGGCGGTGCACGACGCACTGGTGCAATGGCTGGCCCACGGAGCGCTGCAGGCGTCCTGGTGGCAGATGGTGATCGTGGCCCTGGTGTTCACGCACATCACGATCGCGGCCGTCACGATCTTCCTGCACCGCTCGCAGGCCCACCGTGCGCTGGAGCTCGGCCCGGTGCCCTCGCACTTCTTCCGCCTGTGGCTGTGGCTGACCACCGGCATGGTGACCAAGGAATGGGTCGCCATCCACCGCAAGCACCACGCCAAGTGCGAGACGGTCGACGACCCGCACAGCCCGCAGACGCGCGGCATCAAGACCGTGCTGCTGACGGGCAGCGAGCTGTACCGCGCTGAAGCCAAGGTCCAGGAAACGCTTGACAAATACGGCCACAACACGCCCGACGACTGGCTGGAGCGCAACCTGTACACCCGCTACTCCTGGCAGGGCGTGGGCGTGATGATGGTCATCAACGTCGCCTTGTTCGGTGCGGCCGGCCTGACGATCTGGGCCGTGCAGATGGCCTGGATCCCGATCACCGCCGCCGGCATCATCAACGGCATCGGCCACTGGTGGGGCTACCGCAACTTCGAGGCGGTGGACGCCTCCACCAACATCTCGCCCTGGGGCATCCTGATCGGCGGCGAAGAGCTGCACAACAACCACCACACCTACCCGACCTCGGCCAAGCTGTCGGTGAAGCCCTTCGAGTTCGACATCGGCTGGCTGTACATCCGCATCCTCGAAACCGTGGGCTGGGCCAAGGTGCGCAAGACGGCACCGAAGCTGGCCCTGGGCGAGATCAAGCCGCAGCCCGATGGCAAGACGCTGGAGGCGATCATCGCCAACCGCTACGAGGTGATGGCCAAGTACGCCACCGAACTCAAGCGCGCCGTGGGCGCGGAGCTTGATCACCTGAAGGCGCAGGGCGCCCAGAACACCGCGCGCTGGGCCGACCTGCGCATGGCCAAGGCCTGGTTGCACCGCGACGACGACAAGATCCCGCAGCGCGTGAAGCCACAGCTGCAGCAGGCGCTGGGCGCCAGCCCCAAGCTGGCCCAGCTGGTGGCCATGCGTGAAGAGCTGCGCCAGCTCTGGACCCGCACCAACGTCTCGGCCGAGCAGGCCGTGGCCGAGCTGCAGGCCTGGTGCAAACGTGCCGAGAGCAGCGGCATCGCTGCGCTGCAGGAGTTTTCGCTGAAGCTGCGCGCCGCGCACGCCTGAGGCTGGAGGTCGGGCCGCTGCCAAGCGGCCCGCGCAAACAAAAAGGGCGCCGAGGCGCCCTTTTTGCTGGTTCCAGCCGAATCACTTCAGCTTGGTTTCCTTGTACAGCACGTGCTTGCGTGCCTTCGGATCGAACTTCAGGAATTCCAGCTTTTCGGGCGTGGTCTTCTTGTTCTTGTTCGTGGTGTAGAAGTGACCGGTGCCGGCTGTGGATTCCAGCTTGATCTTTTCGCGTCCGCCTTTGGTGGCCATGGTGGTGTTCCTTCAGATCAGGCTGTTAGATGGCGCCACGGGCACGCAGGTCGGCGAGGACCACGTCGATGCCCTTCTTGTCGATCAGGCGCAGCGCGGCGGCGCTGATGCGCAGACGCACCCAGCGGTTTTCGCTCTCCACCCAGAAACGGCGGTATTGCAGGTTCGGCAGGAACCGGCGCTTGGTTTTGTTGTTGGCGTGGGAAACGTTGTTCCCCACCATCGGGCCCTTGCCCGTGACTTGGCAGACGCGTGACATGGTCACTCTTCCTTTGAACAGCCGGCACCGGTGACGCAGGGCAACCCTGGGACGCCTGGTGTGTGACAGCTTGACCTCGCCAGATGCAGGTGGCGGTTTCCTGTCGCCGAATTTCGGCAAAGCCTGCGATTCTAACCCGATCCCGGGAACGGGCCTCAGTTCTGTTCCAGGAAGCGCTGGGCGTCCAGCGCCGCCATGCAGCCGGTGCCGGCGCTGGTGATGGCCTGGCGGTAGATGTGGTCCTGCACGTCGCCAGCGGCAAACACGCCGGGCACGCTGGTCATCGTGGCAAAACCGTCCAGGCCGGTCCTGGTGACGATGTAGCCGTCCTTCATCTCGAGCTGGCCCTTGAAGATGTCGGTGTTGGGCTGGTGGCCGATGGCGATGAAACAGCCCTTCAGCGCCAGCTCGGTCTTGGCACCGCCCTGGGTGGACTTGATGCGCACACCGGTGACGCCGCTGGCATCGCCCAGCACCTCGTCCAGCTCGTGCCACAGGTGCAGTTCCATCTTGCCGGCTTCGACCTTGGCCTTGACCTTGTCGACCAGGATGGCCTCGGCGCGGAACTTGTCGCGCCGGTGGATCAGGTGCACCTTGCGCGCGATGTTGCTGAGGTACAGCGCCTCCTCGACGGCGGTGTTGCCACCCCCGACCACGCAGACGTCCTGGTCGCGGTAGAAGAAGCCGTCACAGGTCGCACAGCCGCTGACGCCACGGCCCATGAAGGCCTCTTCGCTGGGCAGGCCCAGGTACTTGGCGCTGGCGCCGGTGGCGATGATCAGGCTGTCGCAGGTGTAGGTGCCGCTGTCGCCGGTGAGTTTGAAGGGGCGCTGCGACAGGTCGACCTGGTTCACGTGGTCGTAAACGACCGTCGTGTCAAAACGCTCGGCGTGCTGCTGGAAACGCTGCATCAGGTCCGGGCCCATCACGCCGGCCACGTCGGCCGGCCAGTTGTCGACGTCGGTGGTGGTCATCAGCTGGCCGCCGGCGGCCAGGCCGGTGACGAGCAGCGGCTTCAGGTTGGCGCGTGCGGCGTAGATGGCGGCGGTCCAGCCGGCAGGGCCGGAGCCCAGGATCAGGACCTGGGCGTGGGTGGTTGAGGTCATGGAAGGTCTCTCTACAGAACGGTGCGGGCGTCGCGTCCGGCACACATCGGATGGGCGCAGAGCGTAGCTGAGGCCCGGCCCTGATGGCTGCAAGCCCGGCTATGGGCACAATAGGCGCGATTCTAGGCGGCCAAGCGACGACTGGGACGTCCGCGAGCCGACCGTTCAAAAACCAGAAGACGAGAGGAATCCCGCATGTCGATGTTGTCGAACCTGGACCTGATCCGGCGTGTCCCGCTGTTCTCCATGCTCACCGCCGACCAGGCGCAGGCGATTGCCGACAGCGTCGTCAAACGCCGCTTCCGGCGCGGCGAACTCGTGGTGGAGCAGGGCCGCAAGAGCAACGCGCTCTTCATCCTGCTCAACGGCCGGGCCCGGGTGCTGACCTCCGATTCGCGCGGCCGCGAGGTCATCCTCGCGGTGCTGGAATCGGGCGACTACGTCGGCGAGATGAGCCTGATCGACAACGAGCCGCACAGCGCCACCGTGCGCGCCGAGATCCAGACCGACATGCTGGTGCTGCAGCGCTCCGACTTCGCGCGTTGCCTGCCGGAGCACAGCACGCTCTCCTACGCCATCCTGCGCGGCCTGGTGAAACGGCTGCGCAACGCCGACCGGCAGATCGAGTCGCTGGCGCTGCTGGATGTGTATGGCCGTGTGGCCCGCACGCTGCTGGACATGGCCGAGACCGACCCCGACGGCGTGCAGATCATCCGCCACAAGGTCAGCCGGCAGGACATGGCCAAGGTGGTGGGCGCTTCGCGCGAGATGGTCAGCCGGGTCATGAAGGACCTGGAAGAACGCGGCGTGATCGAGACGCAGGAAAGCGGCTTCGTGGTCATCAAGGAACGGCTGCAGAACGAGTGAGCGGGCCGCTTCGGCCACAATCGCGGCCATGAGCTTCCCCCTGGGTTCGCTGCGCGGCGAGCCGCTGCCTGGCGCGGTCGGCGCCACAGCCGGTGCCGCCGATGCGCCACCGGCCTGGCGCCAGCGCCTGTGGCTGGCGGCCGGCGCGGTGCTGTGGCTGTTGGCCCTGCTGGCACTGGCCACGCACGACCCGGCCGACGCGGCTTTTTCCACCTCGGGTGCGGGCGCGCCGCTGCACAACGCGGTCGGCCGCCTGGGGGCCTGGGGGGCGGACATCGCCTACTTCCTGTTCGGCTTCTCTGCCTGGTGGTGGCTGCCGGTGACGGCGCGCACCTGGTTGTCGGCCCTGGCGCGGCATCTGCGTGGCGAGGCCGGCGCGGCGCACCACCCCGGCGTCTGGGCCGGCTGTGTGCTGCTGCTGTGCGCCAGCTGCGCGCTGGAGTGGACGCGCCTGTACCAGGTGGAGCCGCACCTGCCGGGCCACGCCGGCGGGGTGCTGGGTTACACGCTGGGGCCGCTGTCCATGACCTGGCTGGGTTTTGCCGGCTCGGGTGTGTTGTGGATCGTCGCCCTGGTGCTGGGCAGTGCGCTGGCGCTGCGTTTTTCGTGGGTGCAGGCGGCCGATGCGCTGGGCACCTGGATCGACTCCTGGCGCGACCGCCGGCAGGAACGTGCCGAGGCCGCCGAAGACCGCCGCATCGGTGAGCAGCTGCAGCGCGAGCGCGAACGTGTGGTGGCCGAGGTGCAGCAGGAACTGCCCGAGCACCCGCCCATCGTGATCGAAGCGCCGGTGCTCGAAGTCCCGAAATCCGAGCGCGTGGCCAAGGAGCGCCAGAAGCCGCTGTTCGTGGAACTCGCCGACACCCGGCTGCCGCAGGTCGACCTGCTGGACGCTGCGCCGGCCCGCCAGGAAACTGTCACACCCGACACGCTGGAGATGACCAGCCGGCTGATCGAGAAGAAGCTCAAGGACTTCGGCGTCGAGGTGCGGGTGGTCGCAGCCA
>CAYTWU010000044.1:6502-17221 GCA_964442175.1 uncultured Rubrivivax sp. | reverse complement strand
CGCGCCGTGCTGGGCCCGGCGGGGGAGACCCTGGCCCGCACGCTGGAGCGGCTGGACGCCCAGCGCTACGGCCAGCCCGGCCGCCACCGCCCGGACCGCCGCTGGTGGCGCCAGTTCCGCGCCGAGGCGGCGCGCGTGACCACGCCGCCATCGCCATGAACCGGCGCCGCGGCGCACTGCCTGCGTTTTCGCTCTACGGCGAGACGGCGCAGGCCGCGCCTGCCCTGCTGCACGTGGAATCCATCGCGTCGCGCAGCCGGCTCTACGACTGGGAGATCGACACCCACGTGCACCCCGGCCTGCACCAGGTGTTGTGGGTGCAGCGCGGCCCGGTGCAGGCGGTGCTGGACAGCCACCAGCACCGCGCCGAAGGCCCGGTGGCCGTGGTGATCCCGCCGCCGGTGGCGCACGCCTTCCGCTTCACGCCGCAGACCGAAGGCATGGTGCTGACGCTGGACGCTCGCCGGCTCGCCGAGGGCGATGCCGCCGGCACCGGCGCGGCCTTGCAGGCGCTGTTCATCGCCCCGCGGCTGCTGGCCGTGCCGGCGCACGAATCGGAACGGCTGCAGACGCTGTTCTCAGCGCTGCAATCGGAATCCACCGCGGACGAGTCGTCCCCCGTGCCCACCTGGCTGGCGCGCAGCGTGGTCTGGCGCCTGGCGCAGCTGGCCCGGCGCGACAGCGACGGCCCGCCGCGCGAGGCCGGGCGCGACGCGCTGTACACACGTTGGGTGGTGCTGCTGGAGGCACACTACCGCGAACACTGGCCGGTGTCCCGCTACGCCCAGGCCCTGGGCCTGAGCACCGAACGCCTGAACCGCCTGGTGCGCGCCGAAACCGGCCACAACGCCCAGGCCCTGCTGCACGACCGCCTGCTGCGCGAGGCCTGCCGCCGCCTGGTGCACGTGGCCGCGCCGGTGTCGCGCATCGGCTTCGAGCTGGGCTTCGAGGACCCGGCCTACTTCACGCGGTTTTTCAAGCGGCTGGCGGGGTGTTCGCCCAAGGATTACCGTGCGCGGGCGCTGCGTGGCGCCGCCGACGCGCCGGCCTGAGGAACGCCCGTCACCCGGCCGCATCGGCCAGGCGCAGCTCGGCGAACTGCTGCTGCAGCCAGGCATGCAGCGCGCGTGCCGCGGGCGTGAGCTGGCGCCGACCCGGCACCAGCAGGTGCAGCGGCGACGGCTCCCCGCCCCAGTGCGGGTTCAACCGCAGCAACTGCCCGGTCGCCAGCTCCGCCGCCACGTCCAGCCTGGACTTGTAGGCGATGCCCAGCCCGGCCAGGGCCCAGCGTTTGACAACCTCGCCGTCGTTGGCCGAGCGTGTGCCCTGCACCGGCACCGCCACCCAATGCCCGTCGATGTGCAGGCGCCAGTGGGCCGGCAGGCCGCTGCCGAGCATGAAACGCAGCGCTTCGTGGCGCGCCAGCGCCTGCGCGGTCTCGGGGCGGCCGCACCGGGCCAGGTAGGCCGGCGATGCCACCAGGCAACGGGTGTTTTCCGGCACCAGCGGCAGCGCCACCAGCGCTGAATCTGCAGGGCTGCCATAGCGGATGGCCACGTCCACCGGCAGGCGCAGCAGATCGGCGTTGCGGTCCGACAGGTGCAGCCGCAAGGCCAGCTGCGGGTGCCGGCGCTGGAAGGCCTCCAGCCACGGCAGCAGCAGGTGGCGGCCCAGGTCGGAGGGCATGGCCACCTGCAGCTCGCCGCGCAGCGCGGTGCGCAGCGCACCGGCTGCGGCCTGTGCGTCCTGCAGCGCCGCCAGCGCCCGGCGCACATGGGGCAGCACGCGCTCGCCCTGGGGCGACAGGCGCAGGCTGCGTGTGCTGCGCACGAACAGCGGCACGCCCCACTCGGCCTCCAGGCGCTTCAGCGCGGCGCTCGCCGCCGCGGGCGAACCATCTGCCGCGCGTGCGGCCGCGCTGAGGCTGCCCAGGTCGGCGATGCGCACCAGCAGTGCCAGGTCGGCTTGTCGTGTCATCGTTCGATTCTGTTTGAAAGTGAATCTGGCGCCCGGTCCTGGACCGCGGCCGCGGCGGCCGCCACAGTGCAGCTTTGCCATCGAGGTTGCCATGAAAGCCGTTGCCTACCAATATGCCCTGCCCATCGACGACCCTGCCAGCCTGCAGGACGTCGAACTGCCCGACCCCACCCCCGGCCCGCACGACCTGCTGGTGGCGGTGAAGGCGATCGCCGTGAACCCGGTGGACACCAAGGTGCGCGCCAGCACCAGCCCGCCGGCCGGCGAGTGGAAGGTGCTGGGTTGGGACGCCGTGGGCACGGTGCAGGCCGTGGGCCCGGCGGTTTCGATGTTCCGGCCGGGCGACCGGGTCTGGTACGCCGGCGCGATCCAGCGCCAGGGCACAAACGCCGAGCTGCACCTGGTCGACGAGCGCATCGCGGCGCTGGCGCCGCAGACGCTGGGCGACGCACAGGCAGCGGCGCTGCCGCTCACCGCCATCACCGCCTGGGAGCTGCTGTTCGACCGCCTGGCGGTGCCACGCGGCACGGCGGCCGAGGGGCAGTCGCTGCTGGTGATCGGTGCGGCCGGTGGGGTGGGCTCCATCCTCGTGCAACTGGCGCGGCAGCTGACCGGCCTGCAGGTGATCGGCACTGCGTCGCGGCCGGAAACCGCACAGTGGGTGACGGACCTGGGCGCGCACCAGGTGCTGGACCATGCGCGGCCGCTGGCCGAGGAGATCCGGCGGGCGGGCCTGCCGGCACCCACGCACGTGGTGAGCCTGACGCAGACCGCGTCGCACTTTGCGCAGATCGCAGAGCTGATCGCACCGCAGGGCCGTTTCGGCCTGATCGACGACCCGGCGCCCGGCAGCATCGACATCACGGCCTTGAAGCGCAAGAGTGTGTCGCTGCACTGGGAGCTGATGTTCACGCGCGCGCTGTTCGGCACCGCCGACATGGTCGAGCAGCACCACCTGCTGGCCGAGGTGGCCAGGCTGGTGGATGCCGGCCGCCTGCGCAGCACGCTGGGCGAACACTTCGGCCGCATCAACGCCAGCAACCTGCGGCGTGCACACGCACAGCAGCAGAGCGGGCAGGCCCGCGGCAAGCTGGTGCTGGAATCCTTCTGACGGCCCTCAGGCCGTCCAGTCCGGGTACCGCTGCACGATCTCGCTGACAAACGACAGCGTGCCCGCCAGGTGCTGGCGCAGCGCCTGCTGCGCCGCAGGTGCATCACCCTGGGCCAGCGCGGCCAGGATGGCGGCGTGGTCGCGCACGATGGCCTGGGCCTTGCCCTTGGCCGGCAGGTTCAGGCGGCGCAACCGGTCCACATGGCCGCTGCGCTGGCGCACCAGGCCCCACAGCGGGCCCAGGCCCGCGGCTTCGTACATCTCGCGGTGGAAGGCCTGGTCGGCGGCCGACAAGGCCTGCACGTCCAGCGGCTCCAGCGCCTCGCGCTGGCGGCGCACATGGGCCTGCAGCCGCTGCACCAGCGCCGCCAGCAGGTCGGGCGGCAAGGCACACAGCGTGTGCAGGATCTCCAGCTCGATGGCGCGGCGCAGCGTGTGCGCCTGCAGCGCGGCCGTGGTGTCGATGCGGCTGACCACGGTGGCGTGCTGCGGGAAGATGTCCACCAGGCCGTCTTCACCCAGGCGCATCAGCGCGTCGCGGATTGGCGTCTGGCTGATGCCGTAATGCGCCGCCAGTTCGGCCCGCGGCAGCACCGTGCCGGGCGCCAGCGTCACCGAGACGATCAGCTCACGCAGTGCCTCGAAGACCTGGGGCGCGGTCTGGCGCGAGCGGTCCAGCTTCAGCGGGGGGATCTTCTGCAGCACGTCCATGGCCCCGGATTCTAGGGTTCGGCCCGGATTGACGTACTAATGTATTAGTGCTTTACTTCAGGCATGGAGACACCCCAACCCCGCAAGACGGCGGCGGCGCTGCGCAGCGCGCGCTGGTTCGCCCCTGATGATTTCCGCAGCTTCGGCCACCGCTCACGGGTGATGCAGATGGGCTACGCGCCCGCCGACTGGGTGGGCAAACCCGTGATCGCCATCGTCAACACCTGGAGCGACGCCAACCAGTGCCACAGCCACTTCAAGCAGCGTGTGGACGACGTCAAACGCGGCGTGCTGCAGGCCGGTGGTTTTCCGCTGGAACTGCCGGCCATCAGCCTGAGCGAATCGATGGTGAAACCCACCACGATGCTGTACCGCAACTTCCTGGCGATGGAAACCGAAGAGCTGCTGCGCAGCCACCCGGTGGACGGCGCGGTGCTGATGGGCGGCTGCGACAAGACCACGCCCGGCCTGACCATGGGTGCGCTCAGCGCCGGCCTGCCCTTCATCTACCTGCCCGCCGGGCCGATGCTGCGTGGCAACTGGAAGGGCCAGGTGCTGGGCTCGGGCTCGGATGCCTTCAAGTACTGGGACGAGCGCCGTGCCGGCCGCCTGAGTGACCAGGCCTGGCAGGAGATGGAAGCCGGCATCGCGCGCAGCTACGGCACCTGCATGACCATGGGCACGGCGGCCACGATGATGGGCATCGCCGAGGCCATCGGCTTCACGCTGCCCGGCGCCAGCAGCATCCCCGCGGCCGACGCCAACCATGTGCGCATGAGCGCCGAGTGTGGCCGCCGCATCGTCGAGATGGTCTGGGAAGACCTGACACCGGCCCGTTTGCTGAGCCGCGCGAACTTTCAGAACGGCATTGCGTGTGCGATGGCCATGGGCTGCAGCACCAACGCCATCATCCACCTGATCGGCATGTCGCGCCGCGCGGGGCATGCGGTGGGTCTGGACGATTTTGATGCCGCCAGCCGCCAGGTACCGGTGATCGCCAACATCCGGCCCAGCGGCGACCGTTACCTGATGGAAGACTTCTACTACGCCGGCGGCCTGCCGGCGCTGCTGGAGCGCATCCGCGAGCACCTGCAGCCGCAGGCGCTGACGGTGAACGGCCGTACGCTGGGCGAGAACATCGCCGGTGCCGAGGTCTACCAGGACGACGTGATCCGGCCGCTGGACAAACCCATCTACGCCGAGGGCGCACTCGCCGTGCTGCGCGGCAACCTGGCGCCCGACGGCGTGGTGATCAAGCCCAGCGCCTGTGCACCGCACCTGCTGCAGCACACCGGCCGGGCCCTGGTCTTCGACAACTACCCCGCGCTGAAGGCCGCGGTGGACGACCCCGACCTGGACGTCTCCGGCGACGACATCCTGGTCTTGCGCAACGCCGGCCCGCTGGGCGCCGGCATGCCGGAGTGGGGCATGTTGCCGATCCCGACCAAGCTGCTGAAAGCGGGCGTGAAAGACATGCTGCGCCTGTCGGATGCGCGCATGAGCGGCACCAGCTACGGCGGCTGCCTGCTGCACTGCTCACCCGAGGCGGCCATCGGCGGGCCGTTGGCGCTGGTGAGGACTGGCGACCACATCACGGTGGACGTGCCGGCCCGCACGATCCACCTGCAGGTCAGCGACGAAGAACTCGCCGCCCGCCGCGCCGCCTGGACCCCGCCACCACCGCGCTACGAGCGGGGTTACGGCTGGATGTTCGGCCGTCATATCAAGCAGGCCCACGAGGGCTGCGACTTCGACTTCCTGGAAACAACGTTTGGTGCCCCAGTGCCCGAACCCGACATCTTCTGAAAGCCCTGCGATGAACCCGACCACCAAACAGCAGCTGATGACCGTCAGCACCGCCACGCTCTGCACCGCGCTCTTCAAGCGCGGGCTGAAAAACCAGTTCATCCAGGACGTGCGCCCGCTGAACCCCGGTCTGCCCAACATGGTGGGCCCGGCCTTCACGCTGCGCTACATCCCGGCACGCGAAGACCTGAACAGCATCGCCGTGTTCCAGGACCGCCAGCACCCGCAGCGCCAGGCGGTCGAACAATGCCCGCCCGGCGCCGTGCTGCTGATGGACAGCCGCAAGGATGCGCGTGCCGCCTCGGCCGGCAGCATCCTGGTCAGCCGCCTGATGGTGCGCGGCGTAGCCGGTGTCGTCACCGACGGCGGTTTCCGCGACAGCCCGGAGATCGCGCGCCTGGCCATCCCGGCTTACCACCAGCGCCCCAGCGCGCCGACCAACCTGACGCTGCACCAGGCGCTGGACATCAACGTGCCCATCGGCTGTGGCGATGTGGCGGTGTGGCCGGGTGACATCGTCGTCGGCGACGCCGAAGGCGTGGTCCTGATCCCGGCCGGCATCGCCGACGAGGTGGCGGCCGAAGCGGTGGAGATGACGGCCTTCGAAGACTTCGTCACCGAGCAGGTGCTCGCAGGCCGCTCCATCCTGGGCCTGTACCCGCCCACCGAAGAACAGAGCCGCACCGACTTCGCAGCGTGGCGCGCCGCCCGCAACCGTTGAACCACACACCTGGAGACAAGACCATGAACAACCCCACCCGCCGCCAAGTTCTGGGCCATCTCGGCCTGGGCGCCATCGCCACCGCCCTGCCCGGCTTCGCCAGCGCTGCCGACCCCGCCTGGCCCGCCGGCAAACCCATCACCTACGTCGTGCCCTTCACCGCCGGTGGCAGCACCGACGTGATCGGCCGCACCATCGCCGCCAAGCTGCAGGAGCAACTGAAGCAGACCGTGGTGGTGGAAAACCGCGCCGGCACCGGCGGCGGCATCGGCGCCAGCTTTGTCGCCAAGGCACCCGCCGACGGCTACACGCTGATGGGCGGCACCATCAGCACACACGCCATCAACGCCGGCCTGTACAAGAACCTGCCGTACGACCCGGTGAAAGATTTCGAGCCGGTCTCGCTGGTCGCCTTCCTGCCCAACGTGCTGCTGGTGGACCCGAACCTGGGCGTCAACAGCGTGGCCGAGCTGATCGCGCTGCTGAAGAAGGACGAAAAGCGCCGCACCTTCGCCTCCAGCGGCGCTGGCACCTCCACCCACCTGGCGGGCGAGATGTTCGCCGACCTGATCGGCGTGCCGCTGACGCACATCGCCTACAAGGGCACACCGCCGGCGATGATCGACGTGTCGTCGGGCAACGTCACCTTCATGTTCGACCAGCTGACCGCCGCGCTGCCGCTGATGCAGGCCGGCAAGCTCAAGCTGCTGGCCGTGACCACAGCGAAGCGCCTGCCGCTGCAGCCCAACACCCCCACGATGATCGAAGCCGGCGTGCCGGGCTTCGAGATGTTCTCGTGGCAGGCCGTGTACGCGCCCAAGGGCACGCCCAAGGCCATCGTCGACCGGCTGTCGGCCGAGATCTCCAACGCGCTGAAGCAGCCCGACGTGCGCGACAAACTCGTCGGCCTGGGCATGGAGGTGGTGGGCGGCTCGCCGGCCGACCTGGCCGCGCTGATGGCCAAGGAGATCCCGCGCTGGGCGGCACTGGTCAAGAAGTCCGGCGCTACAGTCAACTGATGATGAATGTTGCGCAACAAGCCGCGGGCCAGGCGGCATCGGCTTTCGAGACCTGGCAGGACAGCAGCGGCGCGCAGCGCGCCGCCTTGCTGCGCGCCCTGGCCGCCGCGCTGGAAGCCCAGCGCGAGACCCTGGTGCCGCTGGCCGACGACGAGACCCACCTGGGCCCGGCGCGCCTGAACGGCGAACTGGACCGCACCGCCTTCCAGCTGCGCCGTTTTGCACACATCGCCGAACGCGGCGTGCCCTTCCAGGCCGTGGACGACCCGGCCGTGGCCGGCCCGCCGCCCGCCGGTCACCCGGCGCTGCGGCGCGTGCGCGTGCCGCTGGGCCCGGTGGCCATGTTCAGCGCCAGCAACTTCCCGTTTGCCTTCAGCGTGCTGGGTGGGGACACGGCCTCGGCGCTGGCCGCCGGCTGCAGCGTGGTGGTCAAGGGCCACCCGGGCCACCCGGCGCTGACGCAGCGCACCTTCGATCTGATCCAGCAGGTGCTGGCGCAGCAGGGCCTGCCTGCGGGGCTGGTCGGCCTGGTGCAAGGTGGCGTGGAAGAAGGCCTGGCCCTGATCCGCGAACCGGCCATCGCCGCCTGCGCCTTCACCGGCTCCACGCGGGGCGGTGCGGCGCTGCAGGCCGAAGCCCGCGCACGGCTGCGGCCCATCCCGTTCTACGGCGAGCTGGGTTCGATCAACCCCATCGTGGCCCTGCCGTCGGCACTGAACGATGCGCTGGCGCAGACGCTGGCCGGCTCCATCACGATGGGTTGCGGCCAGTTCTGCACCAGCCCGGGCGTACTGGTGTTGCTGGACGGCGGTGACGGTACCGCGGTCAACGACCAGTTCATCGCCGCGCTGACCGGCGCCCTGCGCGCCGCGCAGCCCCACCCGATGCTGACGGCCGGCATGCGCAGCGCCTTCGAGGCCGGCACCGCGGCCTGGCACGCGGCCGGCGCGCAGGCCTTGCTGCACGAGCCGGGTGTGGGCCTGGCGCCGCGGCCGGTGCTGGCGCAGGTGACGGTGGCGCAGTTCGTCGCCGACGAAACACTGCGCCACGAGGTGTTTGGCCCCGCCGCGCTGGTGCTGCGCTGTGCCAGCCTGGACGAAGTGGAGCAGGTGCTGGCCGCCATCGGCGGCAGCCTGACCGTCACGCTCTGGGGCGCGGGCAACGACACACCGGCGAACCGCCGGCTGCTGCGCGCGGCACGTGCCATCGCCGGGCGCGTGCTGTTCAGCGGCGTGCCCACCGGCGTGGCCGTGACGGCTGGCCAACAGCACGGCGGGCCCTGGCCGTCGTCGACCGAGCCCTTCAGCACCTCGGTGGGCGATGCGGCGCTGGACCGCTTTCTGCGGCCCGTGGCGCTGCAGGATGCACCGGCCTGGGCCTGATGCCCGCTCAGCTGGCTGGCCTGAACGCCGAGCGCAGCGCGGGGTACAGCGCCCGGAAGCGCTGGTAGCGCGGCTCGTGCAGCGCCGCCTGCGCCGCCAGCGGCTGGAAGTGCTGGCGCAGCGGTGGCGCCCTGCACACGGTGGTCAGGTCGGCGCCCGCGGCCAGCGCCGCCAAGCGGGCCGCGCCCAGCGCAGCACCGGCTTCCCCGCCGTCGTGTGTGACCAGGCCCACGCCCAGCACCGACGCGATCATCTGCGCCCACAGCGCGCTGCGTGCACCGCCGCCCACCAGCGACAGCGGCGGTGAGGTGCCCGGTGCCACGTCCAGCGCCGCCCAGCCGTCGCGCAGGCCGAAGGCCACACCTTCGATCACTGCAAAGCCGATCTCGGCCGCGCCGTGCTGCGCCGTCAGGCCGAACAGCACCCCCTGGGCCTGGGCATCGTTGTGCGGTGTGCGTTCGCCGTTCAAGTAGGGCAGGAAGATCGGCGCGCTGCGGCGCCCGGCCTCGTCCAGAACGGCCACGCGGGCCAGCAGCGCGGCCTCGTCGGTGGCACCCAGCAGCTCGCAGGCCCAGCGCAGCGCACTGGCCGCGCTCAGCATCACCGACATCTGGTGCCAGGTGCCGGGCAGGGCATGGCAGAAGCTGTGCACCGCCTGCGCCGGGTTCGGCTGGAAGCCTGCACTGACACGGAAGATCACGCCCGAGGTGCCCAAGGAGACAAAACCCTGGCCCAGATGCACGGCGCCGATGCCAACCGCACTGGCGGCGTTGTCGCCCCCGCCACCGGCCACTGGCACCCCCCGGGGCAGGCCCCAGCGCGCGGCCAGGGCGCCGCCGAGTTGGCCGGACACAGCGGAGCCTTCCACCAGCCGCGGCATGTGGCCGACGTGCAGGCCGGTGGCCGCCAGCACCTCGTCGGACCAGGTGCGCCGGCCCACGTCCAGCCACAGCGTGCCCGAGGCGTCCGACATCTCGCTCACACGTTCGCCTGTCAGGCGCCAGCGCAGCCAGTCCTTGGGCAGCAGCACCGCCTGCACACGGTCGAACACGGCCGGCTCGTGCGCCCGCACCCAGCCGAGCTTGGGCGCGGTGAAGCCCGGCATCGCCAGGTTGCCGGTGATGGTGTGCAGCCCCGGCACCGCAGCCTCCAGCGCTGCGCAGGCGTCGGCACTGCGGCCGTCGTTCCACAGGATGGCCGGGCGCAGCACCTCGCCGGCTGCGTCCAGCAGCACCGCCCCGTGCATCTGGCCCGACAGGCCGATGGCCTGCACCGCGGCCATCGCCGCCGGCTGCTCGGCGGCCAGCCGCAGCAGTGCACGGTCAAGCGCGGTCCACCAGTCGGCCGGCTGCTGCTCGCGCCACAGCGGCGACGGCGACTGCAGCGTCAGGCGCTCGCCAGCCGTGGCCACGATCTGCTGCCGGTCGTCCAGCAGCAGGGCCTTCAGCTCGGACGTGCCGAGGTCAATGCCCAGGAACATGGCGCCCCTTGCCACTCAGCCGCGCGCACCGCCGAAGCGGTGATCGGCCTGGCGCCGGAATTCGCTGGGCGTGACACCCTTGACCTCCAGGACGCGGCGGTTGAAGTTGGCGACGTTGTTGAAGCCGACGTCGTAGCAGATGTGGGTCACCAGGCGGTCGGTCTCCATCAGCAGCTGCCCGGCGCGGTTCACGCGGATGCGGTTGACAAAGTCGGTGAAGGTGTTGCCCGTGGCCCGACGGAAAAAGCGGGAGAAGCGGCTCTCGCTCATGCCCAGCTCGGCGGCCAGCTCGGCGGCAGACAGCGGCTGCGCCAGGTCGCGTGTGATGCGGTCCAGCAGCGCGTTGACCTGGTCGTTCTCTGCGGTGCCGCCGTCGCCCTGCATGCAGACGCTGGACAACAACCGGTAGTCGGTGCACCGCACCAGGTCCTCCAGATAGGCGCAGAAGGCCACCAGGCGCTGCAGGCCGCGTGTGGACTTGACCCGCTGGAAGTGCTGGAGCGCACGCTCTG
>CAYTWU010000044.1:0-6492 GCA_964442175.1 uncultured Rubrivivax sp. | reverse complement strand
CGCGGTCCGAGAGTCCGAAGAACTCGATGCCGTGGCGCGCACGCTCCAGCAGCGGCAGCAACACGGCCAGCTCCGGGATGTGCGCGGCCGCCTGCACCAGCGGGCCATGGGCGAACTGGATCACCAGATCGCGCTCGGCCACACCGCCGGCCGGCACGTCCATCGAGATCCAGTTGTGCGGCAGGCGCGGCCCGCACAACACCAGGTGGCCGGGCTGGAAGGGCCCGATCCAGTCGCCCACGAAGGCCTTGCCCGAGGTGGCGGTGATCAGGTGCAACTCGTACTCGTCGTGGCAGTGCCAGCGCGCCAAAGGCGTCGGGAAACCATGCGCCAGGCAACGCACCAGGCCAGTGTCCTCCGGCGGTTCATAACCCAGCGCGGGTGAGCGCGTGAGGTCGCGCTCCAGCTCGGGCTGGCGTTGCCGCGGCAGGTGCAGGGGCGGGACACGTGCAGTCATGACCAGGTTCTTTCAGCAGCGAGGGCCGCCGCCATCATCCCCCACATGCCACCACAAAACGCGCCACCCGCAGGGACGCCGCGCGCACCGCGTCCACGAGCCGGGCATCCCCTGCGATCGGGCCCCACAGCTGCAGGTCGGCGCAGAAGGCGGCCACCGGGTCGGCGGCATCACACAGGGCATGGGCCACCGCCGGGTCCATGGCCTGGTCCTGGTAGGTGTAGGCCAGCTGGCCGCGGTGCCAGCGCTGCAGGAAGGCCAGGAACAAGGCGGGCAGCATCGCCGTGCTGTCGATGGGCTCGGCACGCACCAGGCGCTCGGCGATGGTCGGCCGGATGAAGCCCGGGATCTTGGAGAAACCGTCCATCGCCACACGCTGGTTGGTGTCGCGCACCGCCGGGTTGCCAAAACGTTCGAGCACGACGTCGCGGTAGGCCATCAGGTCGATCGGGCTGGGGTGATCGGGCCGGTGCAGGCAAGGGATCACGTCGTCGCTCACGTAGGCATGTGCAAAGCCGCGGATGACCGGGTGGTGCGTGCCTTCGTGGATGTAGGCCATGCCCACCAGGGTGCCGGCCCAGGCGATGCAGCTGTGCGTGGCGTTGAGGATGCGGATCTTGGCCTCTTCATAGGGCTGCACCGAGGCGACCATCTCCACCCCCACGCGCTCCCAGGCCGGCCGGCCGGCCACGAAGCGGTCTTCGATGGCCCACTGGATGAAACTCTCGGCCATCACCGGCGCGGCATCGGCCCAGCCGGTGGCGGCCTGCACACGTTGTGCCACGTCGGGTGTGGGCCGCGGCGTGATGCGGTCGACCATCGCATTCGGGCTGCTGGTGTGGGCCTCGACCCAGCGCGCCAAGGGCTCATCGCCGATGAGCGCGATGAACTGCATCAGGCCGCTGCGCGAACGGTCGCCGTTGTGGCGCAGGTTGTCGCAGTTGAGCAGCGTCACCGGGCCGGCGCCCGCCTGCAAACGCGCGCGCAGCATCGCCGTCAGCACCGCGTACACCGTGCTGCCGGGGCGGTGCGGGTCCCCTGCCCGCGCGGCGGCCAGGTCAGACGCCAGGTCGGCGGCCGACAGGTCCAGCCGGTCCTGCGCGTCCAGGTAATAACCGGCCTCGGTGACGGTGAAGGAGATGATGGCCGTGTCGGGCCTGGCGCCGGCAGCGATCAAGGCGGCCAGATCGGGCGTGTAGGGGATGACGGCGGCAATCGCACCGATGGTCTCGTAGGCGCGCACGCCGGCCGGCGTCACGGTCTCCAGCGTGTAGCGTCCCTGCTGCGCGGTCAGGGCCGCCATGGTCTGCACCATGTCGGGCCGGCTGTTGCCGCCGACGATGGACCAGGCCAGATCGCCGGTGTCGTGCAGCCGTTGCAGGTAGACGGCCTGGTGGGCGCGGTGGAAGGAACCGACGCCGATGTGGAGCATGGTGGGCATGGGGGTCTCCGGGCCGGGGGGCCGGACGGGTGTTCGAAGTCAGAGATCGAAGTTGGTGGGCATCAGCACCACGTCGCGGATGGTCATGCCACGGGGGCGGGTCAACATGAACAGCACCACCTCGGCCACGTCGGCAGCATCGAGCAGGCTGCCCGCGGCCTTGGCCTGCTGCAGCTTGTCGGTGGGCCAGTCGGCCAGCAAGGCGCTGATCACCGGCCCGGGCGACACCGAGCCCACGCGCAGCCCATGTTTGAAGACCTGGCGCCGCACGGTTTGCACGAAGCAGTGGATCGCCCACTTGGAGGCCGCATACACCGGCTCCCACGGCGTGGGGTAGTGCGCCGCGAGCGAACTGGTGACGATGATGTCGCCGCTGCCGCGCGCGATCATGTGCGGCAACACGTCGTGCACGTTTTTCATCACGACGTTGATGTTCAGGTTCAGCATGCGGTCGATGGCCGCGGTGTCGGCGTCCACCAGGTCACCGCCGACGTAGCTGCCGGCGTTGGCATGGAGGATGTCGATCCGGCCGACTGCATCGAGCAGGCGCGGCACCAGTTGCGCGCAGGCGGTCGGGTCCAGCAGGTCCAGCACCAGCGGTGTCGCCGCGTCGCCCAGGCGCCGGCAGGCGGCCCGCAGCGCGGCTTCGTCGCGGTCGACCAGCACCACCTGTGCGCCGGCCGCGAGCATGGCCTCGCCACACGCAAGCCCGATGCCCGATGCCGCACCGGTGATGGCGGCGACCTTGCCTTGCAGTACCGTGGCCATGGTTCAGGCCGAGCGCACGGCGCGGCCCCGGGCGTCGAAGCGGTGGGCGTTGGCGGCGTCGATGAAGACCCCGACCTTCTGGCCGCTGCGCAGCGCCGTGCGCGTGGCCTGGCGCGCGATGACCTGGGGCCCGCCGTCGAGCGTGACGTAGACCAGGGTCTCGGCGCCGAGCGATTCGACGAGGTCGATGGTGCCCGGCAGGCCGCCCTGGCCGGCGGGCTGCAGCGACACCGCTTCCGGCCGCAGGCCGATGAAGCCGTCCACCGGCACACCGGGCACCTGGGGCAGCTGGCGCGCGGCCACCACGTTCATCTGCGGCGAGCCGATGAACTGGGCGACAAACTGGTTCGCCGGGTGGTCGTACAGCTCCAGCGGCGTGCCCACCTGTTCGATCTGGCCGTCGCGCAGCACGACGATGCGGTCGGCGAGTGTCATCGCCTCCACCTGGTCGTGGGTGACGTAGATCGAGGTCGCACCCAGGCTGCGGTGCAGGTTGTGGATCTCGATGCGGGTCTGGCCACGCAGCGCCGCGTCCAGGTTGGACAGCGGCTCGTCGAACAGGAAGACCTTGGGCGCCCGCACGATGGCGCGGCCGATGGCCACGCGCTGGCGCTGGCCGCCGGACAGCTCCCTGGGCGTGCGCTGCAGGTAGGCGGTGAGGTTCAGGATCTCGGCCGCACGGCCCACCTTCTGCTGGATCACGGCCTTGTCGACGTTGGCCAGGCGCAGTGCAAACGACATGTTGTCGAACACACTCATGTGCGGGTACAGCGCGTAGCTCTGGAACACCATGGCCAGGTCGCGTTTGGAAGACGGCAGCTTCGTGATGTCGCGGCCGTCGAGCACCAGGCTGCCGCCGTCGATCTCGGTCAGGCCTGCGATCATGCGCAGCAGCGTGCTCTTGCCGCAGCCCGAGGGGCCGACGAAGACGACGAACTCGCCCTTCTCGATCTTCAGCTCGACACCCTTGATGACACGCAGGTCACCGAAGGTTTTGTCAACGCCCTGGAGTTGCAGGTAGGCCATGGGGTTCTCCTTGGGGGTGTTCGTCACTTCACGGCGCCGAAGGTCAGGCCCTGCACGAGCTGCTTCTGGCTGAACCAGCCGACGACGACGATGGGTGCGATGGCCATCAGCGACGCGGCCGACAACTTGGCCCAGAACAGGCCCTCGGGGCTGGAGTAGGACGCGATCAACGTGGCCAGGGTGCCGGCCTTGGCCGAGCTGAGGTTGAGCGACCAGAAGGCCTCGTTCCAGCTCAGCACCAGGCACAGCAGCGCGGTGGAGGCCAGCGGCCCCATCGCCAGCGGCCGGATCACGTGCTTGAACTCGCCCCAGATCGTGGCACCGTCCATGCGCGCGGCCTCCAGGATGTCACCCGGGATGTCCTTGAAACCCGAGTACAGCATCCACACCATGATGGGCAGGTTGGACAGCGTGAAGACCACGGTCAGCGCGGTCAGCGAATCCAGCAGGCCACTGGTCTGCGCCATCACATACACCGGCACCAGGGCCCCGACGGCCGGCATCATCTTGGTGGACAACATCCACATCAGGATGTCGCGGGTGCGCCGGGTGCGGAAGAAGGCCATCGAATACGCCGCAGGGGCCGCAATCGCCAGGCCGATCAGCGTGGACAACACGCTGGTGATGACGGAGTTCTTCGCGAACAGCAGGTAGTCGCTGCGCTCGTTGACCTCGTGGAAACTCTCCAGCGTAGGCGTGAAGAACAGCTGCGGCGGAATCGCGATGGCCTGCTGCTCGGTCTTGAAGGCCGTGATCACGAGCCAGATCAGCGGGAACACGAGCAGCAGCGTGATGGTCCAGGCGACCACCGCGCGCACGACCAGGGGCAGGTGCTTCATGGGGTGATTTCCGCCTCAGTCCAGGTTCTTGCCGATCAGGCGGATCAGGAACACCGCGGCGATGTTGGCCAGCAGCACCGCAAACAGCGCCCCGGCCGACGCCACGCCGACGTCGAAGTTCATCAGCGCCTGCTTGAAGATCAGGAAGGCGACGTTGGTGCTGGCATTGCCCGGCCCGCCGCCGGTGGTGGTGAAGATCTCGGCAAACACCCCGATCAAAAAGATCATCTCGATCATCACCACCACCGCGATGGGCCGCGCCAGGTGCGGCAGCGTGAGGAACCAGAACTTCTGGAAGGCGTTGGCGCCGTCCATGCCGGCGGCTTCCATCTGGTCACGGTCCAGGCTCTGCAGGCTGGTGATGAAGATCAGGCAGGCAAACGGCAGCCACTGCCAGGACACCATCAGGATGACCGAAAACAGCGGATGGTCGGTCAGCCAGTCCACCGGTTCCAGGCCGAAGAACAGGGCCACCTGCGCCAGCACGCCGTAGACCGGGTTCATCATCATGTGTTTCCACAGCAGCGCATTGGCCGTGGGCATCACGAAAAACGGCGAGATCAGCAGCACCCGCACGATGCCGCGGCCGGGAAAGGCTTCGTTCACCAGCAGCGCCAGCGCCACGCCCAGCACCACGGTGATGGCGATCACCGACGACAGCAGCGCCAGCGTGTTGAACACTGCGGCGCCGAAGTCGGGGTCGGTGAAAAAGAACTCGTAGTTCGCCAGGCCGATGAAGTCCTTGTCGCCGGGCTGCATCAGGTTGTAGCGCACCAGCGAGAAGTAGACCGTCATCAGCAGCGGCACGATCATCCAGAGGAAGAGCGTGGCCACGGCCGGCGCCATCAGCAGGCGCGGCAAGGTGCGGTTCATGACGGATCCTTAGAAGCTGTCCTTCGTGACCACGAAGAAGCGTCCAGCGGGCGTCGCGAGCGGGCCGAGGTGGGGTCGCAGGACCGCAGCCGTACAGCCGTACGGCGAGGACCTCCGGCCCCAGATCGGGTCGCGCAGCAGCCCGATGGATGCTTCTTACTTGTAATACCCGCCCTTGCGCATCTCACGGTCGGCCGCGGTCTGCGAGGCCTTCAGCGCCGCGTCCACCGTCGCCTTGCCGGCCAGGGCCGCACTCATTTGCTGGCCCACCGCGATGCCGATGGCCTGGAACTCCGGGATGGCGGCGAACTGCACGCCCACATACGGGCTCTTGGGCAGCGTGCTGTCGTTCGGGTTGGCGCTGTCAATGGCCTTCTTCTCGGCGTCAGCGAACTTGGCGGCCTTCAGGAACTCGGGGTTGGCATAGGTGGACTTGCGTGTGCCGGTGGGCACGGCGGCCCAGCCCTTCTCCTTGGCCACCAGGTTGATGTAGTCCTTGGATGTGGCCCAGCCGACGAACTTCTGCGCCGCTGCCGCGTTCTTGGAGCCGGCGGGCACCGCCAGCGCCCAGGCCCAGAGCCAGTTCGCGCCCTTCTGCGTGGCCGCGTACGGGCCCTGCGCAAAGGCCACCTTGTCGGCCACCTTGCTCTGCTTGGGGTCGGTGATGAACGACGCGGCGATGGTGGCGTCGATCCACATCGCACACTTGCCTTCGTTGTACAGCGCCAGGATCTCGTTGAAGCTGTTGGCGCTGGACCCTGGCGGGCCGTACTTGGTGAGCAGCTCGACGTAGAGCGTGACCGCATCCTTCCAGGGTTTGCTCTCCAGCTGCGGCTTCCAGGCCATGTCGAACCACTGCGCGCCAAAGCTGTTGGCCATGGTGGACAGGAAGGCCATGTTGTCGCCCCAGCCCGGTTTGCCGCGCAGGCAGATGCCGTAGACACCGGCCTTGGGGTCGTGCATCTTGGCGGCGGCGTCACGCACCTCGGTCCAGGTCGGGCGCTCCGCGAACTTGATGCCGGCCTTGTCGGCCAGATCCTTGCGGTACATCAGCATCGAACTCTCGCCATAGAAGGGCGCAGCGTAGA
>CAYTWU010000043.1:0-17307 GCA_964442175.1 uncultured Rubrivivax sp. | reverse complement strand
TGGTGGGATGCCGTGAGACCCACCTGAAGTTGGTCGATCATCAGCAACATCAGAAGCCCTCCTCCACCAGTTCGGCGGCGCGGATCAGCGCGCGTGCTTTCTGTTCCGTCTCTTTCCACTCGAGCTCGGGCACCGAATCGGCCACGACACCGGCCGCGGCTTGCACGTACAGCGTCTGGTTCTGCACGATGCCGGTGCGGATGGCGATGGCCAGGTCCATGTCGCCGGCGTAGCTGAGGTAGCCACAGGCACCGCCGTAGATGCCGCGCTGCACGGGCTCCAGCTCGTCGATGATTTCCATCGCGCGGATCTTGGGCGCGCCGCTCAGCGTGCCGGCCGGGAAGCTGGCCTTGAACACGTCCAGGTTGCTCGCACCTTCACGCAGCAGGCCCTCGACGTTGCTGACGATGTGCATCACGTGCGAATACCGCTCCACCGCGAAGGCCTCGGTCACCTTGACGCTGCCGGTCTTCGCGATGCGGCCGATGTCGTTGCGGGCCAGGTCGATCAGCATCAGGTGTTCGGCGCGCTCCTTCGGGTCGGCCTGCAGCTCGGCCGACAGGGCCGCATCCTGCTCGGGCGTGGCACCGCGCGGGCGGGTGCCGGCCAGCGGGCGGATCGTGACCTTTTGGCCCTCGGGCGTGGACTCCTGGCGCACCAGGATCTCCGGGCTGGCGCCGACGATCTGGAAGCCCCCCATGTCGTAGTAGTACATGTAGGGGCTGGGGTTCAGCGAGCGCAGCGCGCGGTACAGTGATAGCGGGCTTTCGGTGAAGCGCTTCTTCAGGCGCTGGCCGATGACGACCTGCATGCAGTCGCCAGCGGCGATGTACTCTTTCGCGCGCAGAACCGCAGCTTCGAGTTGCTCACGCGAAGTCTCGCGCTCCACCGCGTAGCTGGGCCCGCGCTTGACCTGCGGCGCCGTCACCGAGTAGCGCAGCCGGTCCATCAGCTCGGCCAGCCGGCGTTTGCCGCTGAAGTAGGCCTCGGGCCGGCCCGGGTCGGCCCAGACGATCAGGTACAGCCGGCCCGACAGGTTGTCGATGACGGCCAGCTCCTCGGTCTGCAGCAGCAGGATGTCGGGTGTGTCCAGGCCGCCGGTCTTGCGTGTGTGGGCCAGGCGCGGCTCGATGGCGCGCACGGCGTCGTAGCCGAAGTAACCCGCCAGCCCGCCACAGAAGCGCGGCAGGCCGGGCCGCAGCGCCGGCTTGAAGCGCGCCTGGTAGGCGGCGATGAAGTCCAGCGGATTGCCTTCGTGGCGCTCGACCACCTGGCCGTCGCTGACCACTTCACTGACATTGCCCGTGCAACGCAGCAGCGTGTGCGCCGGCAGGCCGATGAAGGAGTAGCGGCCAAAGCGTTCGCCCCCCACCACGGATTCCAGCAGGAAGCTGTTGGCCGCGCCGCCGGCGAGCTTGAGGTACAGCGAGAGCGGGGTTTCGAGGTCGGCAAAGGCCTCAGCGATGAGCGGGATGCGGTTGAAACCTTGCGCAGCCAGGCTCTTGAATTCGAGTTCGGTGATCATCGGGGACATCCTCTTGGCACCACCCGCAGCGGGTGGCCCATGGCGCTAGAGAGATGCCGCCGCGCCCAGGCTCAGGGTCTTGCGGCGGCGCACATCAGGCAAGCAGGTGCCAGCGACGCCAGGGCCAGGCTCCCCGGTCGTGCGACCCATTGCTCAGATTGCGCGCGATGAACATAGCGGTCCAGTGTAGCGCAGGCTACAGTGCCGGATTCGCACGGAAGGCCGCCCATGTTCCGACCCCTGCTGCTCCCGCTGGCCCTGAGCCTGCTGCTGGCCTTGCCGGCCCATGCCGTCGACGTCGGCGGCGTCAACTACCCGCCGCAGTTCACGGTGGGCGGCAAGCCGCTGGTGCTCAACGGCGCCGGCATCCGCTACCGCTTCGTGGTCAAGGTCTACACCGCGGGCCTGTACCTGCCGGCCAAGGCCGACACGGCGGAACAGGCGCTGGCGCTGCCAGGCCCCAAGCGCATCCACATCCAGATGCTGCGCGAGATCGACGCCAACACCTTGGGCAAGCTCTTCACGCGTGGCATGGAAGACAACTCTTCACGCGCGGAGTTCGGCAAGGCCATCCCCGGCACGCTGAAGCTGTCGGAGCTGTTCGTGGCCAAGAAGAAGCTGGCCGCGGGCGAGAACTTCTCGGTCGAGTACACCCCGGGCCAGGGCACGATGGTGCTGGTGAACGGCCAGCCGGGCCTGTCGGCGCCGATCATGGAGCCGGAGTTCTTCCAGTCGCTGCTGAAGATCTGGCTCGGGCCCAAACCCGCCGACGATCTGCTGAAAGCCGCCCTGCTGGGCAAGGACGCTCAGTCGCCCCAGGGCAACTGATCCAGCCGGTCGGCCCAGCCGTCGGCATCGACGGCTTCCACCGGCTGGCCGTGGTTGTAGCCGTAGCGCACCAGCAGCACCGGACAACCGGCACCACGCGCGGCGAGTGCATCGTTGGCCGAGTCGCCGATCATCAGCGTGCGGCCCGGCGCCGTGCCCAGTGCGCGGCAGGTTTCCAGCAGCGGCAGCGGGTCGGGCTTCTGGCGCACAAACGCGTCGCCGCCAAACACCTGCTCGAAGAAGACTGACAGCCCCTTGGCCACCAGCAGCGGGCGCGCAAAGTCACCGGGTTTGTTGGTCAGGCAGGCCAGCTTCAGGCCGGCATGGCGCAGCTTGTCCAGACCTTCGATCACACCCGGGTAGACCGCCGAAGCCTGGCCGTTCACCGCCAGGTAATGCTGCTGGTAAAGCGGCCAGAGTTCATCGACCCGCGCCGGGTCCTGCCCGAGGTGCAGCAAGGTGCTCTGCAGCAGGTGGCGCGAGCCCTTGCCCACGGTGCGCAAAATGAAATCGCGCCCCACGGGTGGCAGGCCCAGGTCGGCCAGCGCCTGCGCAAGCGCCAGCTCGAAGTCGCCGACGGTGTCGACCATCGTGCCGTCGAGGTCGACGATGGCGGCGTCAAGGTCATGGAGGTTCATGCCCTCCAGCATAGTCAACCGATGCTCTTCACCCGATGGATTCCACCTGCCGGCTCTGCTGGTAGGCACGGCCAAAGCGGTTGGCCAGGAAGTCGGGCAGCGCCACCTGCTCCTGGCGGATGAAACCGCGCTGCGGCAGCTTGCCTTCGCGGAACAGGTCCAGTGCCGCGCACAGGCCGGCGGCGGTGGTGATCTGGATGGCCGACAGCGGGTGGGCCTCGTCACGGTCGGCAAAGATCTTGCGCGCAAAGACCTCCTGCACCAGCACACCTTTCTTCAGGCCGCTGACGGTGACGAACACCAGCACCACGTCCTGCATCGTGCTGGGGATGCTCTTGCGCAGGATGTCCTTCAGCGTGCCGGTGTCGTGCTTGAGTTGCAGCTCTTCCAGCAGCAGCTTCATCAGGTCGCGGTGACCGGGGTAGCGCACGCTCTTGTAGTCCAGGCTCTGCACGCGGCCGGCCAGCGTCTCGCACAGCGTGCCCAGGCCGCCGCTGGTGTTGAAGGCCTCGTACTCGGTGCCGTCCAGGCTGAAGTGCTCCAGGCCCTCCAGCGGCAGCGCGGCAATGGGCTGGCCGTCGCGGATGGCTTCGCAGGGGTGGCAGTACTCGTTGATCAGGCCGTCCACGCTCCACGTGAGGTTGTATTTCAGGGCGTTGGTCGGGAAGGCCGGCAAGGCGCCCACGCGCATCTTGATCTCGTGCAGCGTCTCGAAGCCTTGTGCCAGGTGGTGCGCGACGATGCCGATGAAACCCGGCGCCAGCCCGCACTGCGGCATGAAGGCGGTGCGCGCGCCTTCGGCCAGCTGCTGGATGGCCTGGGTGGCGGCCACGTCCTCCGTCAGGTCGAAGTAGTGGCAGCCGGCTTCGCGTGCGCAGGTGGCGGCCTGCACCGCCAGGTGGTACGGCAAGGCATTCAACACCGCGTCGTGGCCGCGCAGCGCAGCCAGCAGCGCGTTCGGCTCGGCGGTGTCCACCACCTGCGCCTGCACGCCGGGGCCGGCCAGGCGCGCCAGCGCGGCGGGGTCGCGGTCGAGCACGGTGACTTGGTAGTCGCCGCTGTCGGCCAGCAAACGGGTGACGGTGTGGCCGATGTGGCCGGCGCCGAGCAGGACGATGCGCATGGGAAACCTCCAGGTGAACTGCCGGCAGTCTAGGAAGCCTCGCAGACGAAAGAAAGCCGCGATGCGTCGAAATAGTTTGGATGATCGACAATCCGGCGACTCAATCTGACGTTTTGACCACATGACCCTGGACGACCTGGACCGCCGCCTGCTGGCCCTGCTGCAGGCCAACGCCCGCGAGAGCACCGCGCAGCTGGCGCGCCGGCTGGACGTGGCGCGCACCACCGTGCTGGCCCGCCTGGCGCGGCTGGAACGCGAACACGTGATCACCGGCTACACGGTGCGCCTGGCGGCCGATGAAGAAGACCGCTCGGTGCAGGCCTTCGTCGGCATCGTGACCGACCCCAAACAGGGCCGCGAGGTCACGCGTGCGCTGGCCGGCCTGCCCGAGCTGCGCCAGCTCAGCTCCGTCAGCGGCGAGTTCGACTACATCGCGCTGCTGCGCGCCGAAACCACCGCGCGGCTGGACGCGCTGCTCGATGAGATCGGCGAAATCCCGGGCGTGGCACGCACCACGAGCTCGGTGGTGCTGGCCCGGCGTGTGGACCGCGGCTGATAAGGTGCCAACATGACTTCAAACGACTTCGCGACCCTGCCCCTGCCGCCGGCCACGCTGGCCAACCTGCAGCAGCTGGGCTACACGGCCATGACACCCATCCAGGCCGCGAGCCTGCCGCTGGCCCTGGCCGGCCACGACCTGATCGCCCAGGCCAGCACCGGCAGCGGCAAGACCGCCGCCTTCGGCCTGGCGCTGCTGCACCGGCTGCAGCCCGCCCAGACCGCCGTGCAGGCCCTGGTGCTGTGCCCCACCCGCGAGCTGGCCGACCAGGTGGCGCTGGAAATCCGCCGCCTGGCGCGCGGCGAGGCCAACCTGAAGGTGCTGGTGTTGTGCGGCGGCACGCCCATCCGCCCGCAGGCCGAGAGCCTGTTGCACGGTGCCCACGTGGTGGTGGGCACGCCGGGCCGCATCCTCGACCACCTGGACCGCGGCACGCTGGCCCTGGGCGCGCTGCGCAGCCTGGTGCTGGACGAAGCCGACCGCATGCTGGACATGGGCTTCAGCGAAGACATCACCCGCGTGGCCAGCCTGTGCCCACCCGACCGCCAGACGCTGCTGTTCTCGGCCACGTACCCCGACAACATCGCGGCCCTCGCGAAGAAGGTGCTGCGCAACCCGCAGCGCATCACGCTGGCCGAACAGCCGGCAGCCGCGCAGATCCGCCAGCGCTTCTACGAGGTGAAGGAAGAACAGCGCCTGCACGCGGTGGGCCTGCTGCTGGCGCACTTCCGCCCCAGCAGCACGCTGGCCTTCTGCAACACCAAGCAGCAGTGCCGCGACCTGGTGGACGTGCTGCAGGGCCAGGGTTTCAGCGCCGAGGCGCTGCACGGCGACCTGGAACAACGCGACCGCGACCAGGTGCTGGTGCGTTTTGCCAACCGCAGCGTCTCGGTGCTGGTGGCCACCGACGTGGCGGCGCGCGGGCTGGACATCGCGCAACTCGAAGCCGTGATCAACGTGGACATCACGCCCGAGGCCGAGTTGCACACGCACCGCATCGGCCGCACCGGCCGCGCGGGTGAGGACGGCTGGGCCTTCAGCCTGGCCAGCCTGGAGGAGATGGGGCGCGTGGGCCGCATCGAAGAGATCGCCGGCCGTGAGCTGCCCTGGCACCCGCTGGACGAACTGACGCCCGCGCCCGGCGGCCCGCTGCGGCCGCCGATGGCCACGATCCAGATCCTGGGCGGGCGCAAGGAGAAGATCCGCGCCGGCGATGTGCTGGGTGCGCTGACCAAGGACGCCGGCCTGCCCGGCGCGCAGATCGGCAAGATCAGCGTCAACGACTTTTCCACCTACGTGGCGGTGGACCGGGCCATCGCACCGAAGGCGCTCAAGGCGCTCAACGACAAGCCGGTGAAAGGCAAACGCGTGAAGGCGCGTGCGCTCGACTGAAGCCGCTCAGGCCTTGGGCAGCGCCATGCCGCGCAGCGCCTGCGCGATCTCCGGCGCCTGCCAGACGGCGATCTGGTGCTGCGCGGCAAACGGCACGGCGGATTCGCTCAAGGCCCCCAGGCCGATGATCAGCGCATCGGCCACATCGGCCTGCTGGCGCGCGGCCTGCAGTGCCCGCAGCGTCTCCAGCCCGGTCTGGGCCGACTTCCAGCGCCGGGCGCTCACCAGCATGCGCCGGCCCTGGCGTTCGAGCAGGAAGTCGCAGGCGCCGTCCTTGGTGCGCTGCACACTGTAGCCGTCGCGCTGGAAGGCCTGTTCCAGCAGCCCGGCAAACGCCGGCCAGGCCAGGCCCGCCACCACCTGCTGCACCTGGGCCACACGCGCCGCACTCGGCTTGTGCCACTGCTTGACCACGGCCATCACCGCGATCACCAGGAACGGGAAGCCTGACAAGGCGCCGACGATCTTGAACTGCTCGGGCAACAAGGCCACGCTCACCAGCCCCACGGCCGCGGCCAGCAGCAGACTGATCCACCAGGGCGAGCGCAACAGCACCGCGAAGAGCGAGTTCTTCGCCATCTTCAGTTTCACGGCGCGGCCCTTCAGCGGGCGAGTTCGGCGCGCATCGCGTCGATCACGGCCTTGTAGTCGGGTTTGCCGAAGATCGCGCTGCCGGCGACGAAGGTGTCGGCGCCGGCATCGGCCACACGGCGGATGTTGTCGACCTTGATGCCACCGTCCACCTCCAGCCGGATGTCGCGGCCAGTCTGGGCGATCAGCTTGCGCGCGCGCTCGATCTTGCGCAGCGCACTGTCGATGAAACTCTGGCCGCCGAAGCCGGGGTTGACGCTCATGATCAGCACCAGGTCGACCTTGTCGATCACGTACTCCAGCACATCCAGCGGCGTGGCCGGGTTGAACACCAGGCCGGCCTGTTTGCCCTCGGCCTTGATCAGCTGCAGCGTGCGGTCCACGTGCGCGCTGGCATCGGGGTGGAAGCTCACCAGGTCGGCGCCGGCCTGGCAGAAGGCCTGGGCCAGCGCATCCACCGGCTGCACCATCAGGTGCACGTCGATCGGCACGCTGCTGTGTTTGCGCAGCGCCTGGCACACCATCGGCCCGAAGGTCAGGTTGGGCACGTAATGGTTGTCCATCACGTCGAAGTGGATCCAGTCGGCGCCGGCGGCGATGACGCTGCGCACCTCCTCGCCCAGGCGGGCAAAGTCGGCTGAAAGGATCGAAGGGGCAATGCGGTGGGTGACCATCGCACGATTCTAGAATCCGCCGCCATGAGCCGCCCCGAGTTCCGCTGCGAGGTTCGTGTGCAGTACCTGCCCGAACGTTCGAACCCGCCCGAGGGCCCTTACGGCTTCGCCTACACCGTCACCATCCGCAACACCGGCGACATCACCGCGCAGCTGGTCGCGCGGCACTGGATCGTCACCGATGCCCATGGCCAGCGCGAGGACGTGCGTGGCCTGGCCGTGGTGGGCCAGCAGCCGCTGCTCAAGCCCGGCGAGCAATTCGAGTACAGCAGCTGGACCCGTGTGGCCACGCCGCACGGCCAGATGCGTGGCACGTTTTTCTGCATGACCGAAGACGCACACGCCTTCGAGGCCGACGTCCCCGCGTTCGAACTGGTCTTTCCGGGCCTGCTGCATTGAGCCAGCGTTTGCCCCCAAGCTCACTTCGTTCGCGGCCCCCCAAGGGGGCGCGGTCGCCCTTGGGGCGGCCCGACGGGCGACCATGACCTGGGACCTGACGGCGCTGCTGAACGCCGCCGATCCCCGCGCGCCGCAGGCCGAGCGGCACACCTGGCTGGTGCGCCTGATGGAGTGGCTGCGCCACGCCGCACCGCCGCAGGCCGGTGATGCGCCCGCCGCCGAGCCGCGCACGCCGATGGCGGCGCTGCGGCTGCGGCACTTCATGAACGTGCTGGACCGCCACCCCGAGCACCAGGCCCAGGTGCAGGCCGTGCTGCACGCCTTCTGGCGCGAGGTGGACGCGGTGGCGCTGTTCGCCGATTTCGGCTTCGCGCCACGCATGGCGCTGCGCAGCGAGGTGCTCAGCCGCATCCGCCAGCGTGTGCTGCCGCGCACGCCGGAAACCAATGACCTGGCCGAGCTGTTCCCGCTGCTGTTCGACCCCGCCGACGGCGTGTGGCTGGAGGCGCTGGACGCCCCGTTGCGCGCCCGCGTGGGTGTGATGCTCGCGCCGCCACCCGATGTGCGCGACTGGCGCCGCAGCCTGCTGGACGCGCTGACCATCCTGGTCAGCGCCGTGCAGGCCACGGGCCACACCGGCGCGCTGCGCAAGCGCATGAGCCCGGCGCTGCGCGAGGCCGAGCCGTTCCGCAAGCTCAGCACCGCCGCGGAGTCCCTGCGCGTGGCGCTGACCGAAGGCGACCCCGCCGTTGCCTTGCAGCAGGCCCAGTGGCTGCGTGCCCTGCTGGACAGCTGCGGCGAGGCCAACGACAGCATCACCAACCACCTGGAAGAGTTTGGCGTCTCGGTCGACATCGTCTTCGAGATGGACCAGATGCGCGGGCGCATCCACCGCATCGAGCTGCTGCTGGAATGCCTGCTCGCCCCGGACCCCGGCCCGGCGCTGCAGCGCCTGCTGCACGACCTGGTGCAGGTGGAGGCCGAGATGCTGGGCCTGCGCCGGCTGATGGCACGCCACTACTCATTGCTGGCGCGCCAGGTGGCCGAGCGCAACGCCGAGACCGGCGACCACTACATCACGCGTGACCGCAGCGAACACCGCACGATGCTGCGGCGTGCCGCCGGCGGCGGCCTGGTCATCGTCGGCACCACCTTTGCCAAGTTCGCGATCGGCGCGCTCGGCCTGTCGCTGTTCTGGGGTGGCTTCTGGGCCGGTGCCAACTACGCGCTGAGTTTCGTGTTCATCATGTTGCTGCACTGGACGGTGGCCACCAAGCAGCCCGCGATGACGGCACCGGCGATGGCGGCCACGCTGGGCGACCTGCGACGCGCGCGGGCCGGCGCCGAAACCGATGCGGCGGTGGAATCGTTTGTCGACCGGGTGGCGGCGCTGATCCGCTCGCAGGCGGCCGGCATCTTCGGCAACCTGGTGGTCTGCGGCCCGCTGGTGCTGGCAGTTCAGCTGGCCAGCCAGTGGCTGTTCGGTGCACCGGTGGTCGGGCCGGAGACGGCCGAGTACGTGCTGCACAGCCTCACCTTGCTGGGCCCGACGTCGCTGTTCGCCGCCTTCACCGGCGTGCTGCTGTTTGCCAGCTCGCTGATCGCCGGCTGGGTGGAGAACTGGTTCGTTTTCCAGCGCCTGGACAGCGCCATCGCGTGGAACCCGCGCATCGTCGCCACGCTGGGCGCGGCACGCGCGCAGCGCTGGGCCGCCTGGTGGCGCCGCAACATCTCGGGCCTCGCCGCCAACGTCTCATTGGGCCTGATGCTGGGCCTGATGCCGGCGCTGTTCGCGTTTTTCGGGCTGGGTATCGAGGTGCGGCACGTCACGCTGTCCACCGGGCAGGTCGCGGCCGCAGCCGGTGCACTCGGCCTGGACGTGCTGCACCAGCCGGCGTTCTGGTGGTGCCTGGCCGGCATCGCCGTCACCGGCGTGCTGAACCTCAGCGTCAGCTTCTGGTTCGCCTTCAAGGTGGCGCTGCGCTCGCGCGGCGTGCGGGTGCAGGACCGCGCGCTGATCACCCAGGCCATCTGGCGCCGCCTGCGCAGCGCACCGTGGAGCTTCCTGTGGCCGCCGAAAGACCCCGCCTGATCGACCCCGCCGCCATCCCCGCCGTGCTGCACGGCCCGCGGGTGCGGCTGGAGGTGCCGCACGAAGGCCATGCCGAGCTGTTCCTGGCCGGTGTGCTGGCCACGATGCCAGCGCTGCTGTACGTGGGCTGGCAACCCAGCCCCGAGTGGGCGCTGCGCTTCTGCCGCGAAGACGCCCGCTGCATGGCCGAGGGCAAGGACCTGGCCTGGCATGTGTTCGCCCGGGAGGGTGGCGACTGGATGGGCCGCATCGACGTGCACACCATCGACCACGACGCCGCCCGCGGCGAGATCGGCTACGTGGGCGCCAGCGCCCACGCCGGCCAGGGCCTGATGCGCGAGGCGGCGCTGCTGGTCATCCAGACCTGCTGGGCCCTGGGCCTGCAGCGCATCGAGGCCATGAGCGACACGCGCAACACCCGCGCGCTGCACTTTGCGCGCTGCCTGGGCATGCAGCAGGAAGGGGTGCTGCGCCGCCACGAACGCGACCCGCAGGGTCAGCTGTGCGACGTGGTGATCTTCTCGATCCTGAGGCACGACGCCGCGGCCTGAAGCTGGTCATACTGCGGTCCCCACCCGAGGAGACACCGATGACCCACCTTCTCTTCGCCCTGGCCACCGCCGCCCTGGGCTTGTTCGCAACGGGCGCCGCCGCGCAGCAGGACTTCAGCAAGGTCGAGGTGCAGACCGTCAAGCTGACAGCCAGCACCTACATGCTGGTGGGCGCCGGCGGCAACGTCGGCCTGTCGGTGGGCGACGACGCCGTGTTCATGGTCGACGACCAGTTTGCGCCGATGGCGCCCAAGCTGAAGGCGGCCATCGCAAAGATCACGCCCAAGCCGGTGCAGTTCCTGCTGAACACGCACTTCCACTTCGACCACACGGGTGGCAACGAAGCCTTCGGCAAGGATTCTGCCGTGATCGTGGCGCACGACAACGTGCGCCGCCGCATGGCGGCCGACCAGCTGATCAGCTTCATCGGCGCGCGCCAGGCGGCGTCGCCGCGGGTGGCGCTGCCGGTGGTCACGGTGCCGGGCGAGATCCGCCTGCACCTGAACGGCGACGAGCTGCACGCCTTCCACGTGCCGGCGGCGCACACCGATGGCGACCTGATCGTGCACTTCGTGAAGAGCAAGGTCGTGCACATGGGTGACGTGTACTTCAACGGCATGTACCCCTTCATCGATGCCTCCAGCGGCGGCCACCCCGATGGTGTGATCGCAGCGGCCGACCGCGTGCTGGCGCTGGCCGATGCGCAGACGCAGATCATCCCCGGCCATGGCCCGCTGGCGAAGAAGGCTGAGCTGCAGGCCTACCGCGACATGCTGGCCACGGTGACGGCCCGCATCAAGGCCGGCCGCGCGGCTGGCAAGAGCAACGAAGAGATCGCCGCCTCGGCCCCGGCCGCGGAGTTCGACGCCCAGTGGGGCGGCGGCTTCATCAAGGCCCCGCAGTTCGTGCAGATGATGCTGGGGGCGATCCCGCGCTGAGCGCTCAGCCGCGCCCGGCCCAGCGCTGCGTCTGCTGCCGCACCACCTCGGGCAGCAGGCGCTCGGTGGCCATGGTGCGGCGCACCCAGGCGGCGTCGTTGCCCTCGCCGGAGAGCTCCTGGCGCAGCAGCCGGATCGCGTTTTCCGCCTGCAGCGCAATGGCATGGCCCTCCAGCCGCGTGAACAGCGCGTCGATGTCGTCGCGCAGCACGCGCTGTTCGCCGGTGCCGGGGTCGACAAAGATGCCGTCCAGCCCGAAGCGGCAGGCCTGGAAGCGGTTGAAGGTGTAGGGCAGGTAGTCGTCCTCGGCCGGCTCGAAGGGGCGCTCCAGCGTCATCCAGCGCGCCAGGCACTGGATGAAACCGGCCAGCGCTGCGGCCTTCTCGATGGTGAGCGGCGTGTCGATCACACGCACCTCGATCGTGCCGAACTCGGGCTTGGGCCGGATGTCCCAGTAGAAGTCCTTCATGCTCTTGACGACGCCGGTGCGCGCCATCTTGCCGAAGAACTGGTCCAGCCCGTCCCAGGTCTGCACAAAGGGTGCCCGGCCTGACAGAGGGAAGGCAAACACCGAGTTCAACCGGGCCGAGTGGAAGCCCGTGTCGGTGCCCTGCACATAAGGTGAGCTGGCCGAGAGCGCGATCAGGTGCGGGATGTAGCGGCTCATGCCGTGCAGCAGGCGCAAGGCCCCGTCGGCATCGGGGCAGCCGATGTGCACGTGCTGGCCAAAGATGGTGAACTGCTTGGAGAGGTAGCCGTACAGCTCGCTGAGCTGCTGGAACCGCGGCTTGTCGAAGATGCGGCGCTGGCTCCAGTCCTGGAACGAGTGCGTGCCACCGCCCGACAAGGCCAGGCCCAGCGTGTCGGCGCTGCGCACCAGCGCGTCGCGGATCTCGCCGAGCTGGTGCAGCGCGTCGGCATGGTCCACGCAGATGTCGGTGGACAGCTCGATCATGCTGTCGGTGATCTCCGGCACCACGTTGCCGGGGTGGGGGTATTTCTTCAGCACACGCAGCAGGTCGGCGGCGCCGGGGGTGAGGTCGTAGTCGTGCCGGTTGACGATCTGCAGCTCGAGCTCCACACCCAAGGTCAGCGGCTTTGATTGCGCAAAGGACTCGAGCTTCATCGGGGGCCTCCCGGCGCCTGCTCGCGCGCCAGTTTCAGCCCGGCCTGCACCGCCAGCGGGCCGAGCAGCTCCATCACCGCGATGGCGGTCAGGATCACGGGCGCCAGCGCAGCGGCCACCGCCGGGTGCGTGCTGGCGGTTTCACCGAACAGCAGCAAGGTGGTGCCGGAGATGGGCGCCAGCGCCATCGCGAGACCCAAGCCCTGCCGCTGCGAGAGGCTGCTCGCACCGGCCAGCGCCTGCACGGCGACCAGTTTGCCCAGGGCCCGCGCGACCAGCAGCGCCAACGCCGCCGCCAGACCGGCGCTCACCAGCGAAGGCGACCAGGACGCCCCGACGATGACAAACAGCATCAGCACCAGCACACCCCCCGCGGTGCCGAAGTGGCGCGGCCAGACCCAGGGCCGCTCGCTGCTGTGGCGCAGCAGCACACCGGCCAGCAGCGGCAGCAACAGCGTGGACAGGTTCAGCTGCGTGGCGATCAACTGCGTCACCACGATGAGCCCCAGCAGCAGCAGCACCGCGTTTTCGTGGCGCAGGTCCAGCCGGCGTGCCACCCAGCCGACCAGCCGCGCCAGCACCGCCGCCAGCCCCACCGAGCCGGCAAAGGCCCACAGCGGCTGCGCGATGGCACGCACCCAGTCACCCGCCTGGTCCACGTGCAGCCAGCCGCTCAGCAGCTTGTGCGCCAGCACGCCGAAGAGCGTGTTGAGTGCGGTCAGCACGATCAGCCGCTCCGTCACCTGGCCGGCGGCGCCCAGGTCGCCGGCCACGCGGCCCACCACGGCGGCCGAGACCGGCACGACGATGGCCGCACCCGTGAGGGCCACGGCCCAGTCGAACCCGAAGGCCCGCAACACCGCAGCCACGGCGGCAAAACTCAGCAGCGATTCCAGCAGGCCGGTCGCCAGCAGCCACGGGTTGTCGCGCAGCCAGCCCAGGCGCACGCGGCTGCCCAGCTCGAACAGCAGCACGCCCAAGGCGAGGTCGACCACCCAGCGCAGCGCGGCCGGCAGCTGGCCGTCCTGCAGGCCGAAGCCTGCCGCTGCCAGCAGCATGCCGACGGCGCCATAACCCACGATGCGCGGCACCGAGAACAAGCGCTGCACGGCCTCGCCGAGCAGGGCGCCGGCCACCAGGGCCAGCGCCAGCCAGAACAGCGGGCCCGGGGCCAGCGGCCAGGGATCGATCTGCAGGAAGCCGGCGATGTCGGCCAGCATGGGCGTCTCCGTCAGGTTGACGGCGGCGCCAAGGGGCTCAGCGCGCGTCGTCGTCAGGGGGGCGCTCGCCGTGGCGCCGACCCGAGAACATGGTCCACCACACGACGAACAGCAGCAGCGCCAGCGCAGCCAGAGCCTCCAGCACAATCCACCACATGCTTCGAGTTCCTGTTTCTGGTGCTGCAGCAGTCAAGGCATCGATTTTAGGTGGCTCGATCCTGCTGACGGCCTGCATGGCCCTGCCGCCCGTGCCGGTACCGGCCCCGCCTGCTGCCACGGTACCGCCGTCTGTGGCAGGCCCGCCTGCAGTGATGGAGCCGGCGCGCAGCATCGAGCGGCCAAGGTCGGTCTGGTTACCGGCCACCTGGCAGGACCTGCCCGGCTTCGACGCCGACCCGGTGCGTACCGCCTGGCCGGCGCTGCTGGCCGGCTGCGCGCGCCCGCTGCGCGGCTGGGCCGATGTCTGCGCCCGCGTGCTGCTGGAGCCGCCCGGCGACGACGCCGGCGTGCGCAACTTCCTGCAGGCCTGGTTGCAGCCTTACAGCGTGCGCAGCCTGGATGGCCAGACACAGGGCCTGATCACCGGCTACTACGAACCTTTCATCGAAGCGCGGCGTGTGCGCGACGCCCGCCACGCCACACCGCTGTACGCGCTGCCTGCAGCGCTGCAGGACAAACGCGAGCCCTGGTTCACACGCCGGCAGATCGACACCGCCGCGGCGGCCCAGGCCGCGTTGGCCGGCCGCGAGATCGCCTGGGTGGCCGACCCGCTGGACGCGCTGGTGCTGCAGATCCAGGGCTCGGGCCGGCTGCGCATCACCGAGCCCGACGGCCGCGCGGCCACGGTGCGCCTGGCCTACGCCGGCCACAACGGCCACGCCTACCGGTCCGTGGGCCGCTGGCTGATCGAACAGGGCGAGCTGACGGCCGACGGCGCCTCCTGGCCGGCCATCAAGGCCTGGGCCCGCGCCAACCCGCAGCGCCAGAACGAGATGCTGTGGGCCAACCCACGCGTGGTCTTCTTCCGGGAAGAGCCCCTGCCCGACCCGGCACTGGGCCCACGCGGCGCGATGGGCGTGCCGCTGACACCGGGCCGCTCGATCGCGGTGGACCCGCAGAGCATCCCCTACGGCGCCTGGGTCTGGCTGGACACGACCGAGCCCCTCTCGGCCACGCCGCTGCAGCGCCTGGTGACGGCGCAGGACACCGGCAGCGCCATCGTCGGCGCCGTGCGGGCGGACTACTTCTGGGGCTGGGGCGATGGGGCCGAAGCGCAGGCCGGGCGCATGAAACAGCCGCTGCGCCTGTGGGTGCTGTGGCCGAAAGGGCAGCCCCCGGGCTGAGCAAACCAGGGCAGCGTCAGGCCACGATGACGCGGTTGCGGCCCTGGGCCTTGGCTTCATGGAGCGCCTTGTCGGCCCGCTCCAGCGTCTGCGCCACCGACTCGCCGGCGTGGTGCTCGGCCAGGCCGGCCGACAAGGTGATGGCCGCCGGGCCGGATTCGAGCTCGAAGCGCAGCTGCAGCACACGTTCGCGCAGGCGCTCGACGCCACCACGGGCCAAGGGGGCGCGCGAATCGCACAGCATCATCACGAACTCCTCGCCACCCCAGCGCGCCAGCACGTCCGACAGCCGCATCACGGCCTGCATCTCGCGGGTGGTGGTGCGCAGCACCTCGTCGCCGCCGGCATGGCCGTGGCGGTCATTGATGTCCCTGAAGTGGTCCAGGTCCAGCAGCGCCAGGCAGAAGGTGTGGCCGCTGCGCACACAGCGCCGGTGCTCCTGCTCCATCAGCTCCAGCATGTGGCGGCGGTTGACCAGGCCGGTGAGGGCATCGCGCGTGGCCATCTCCTGGATGCGGGCGACGGCCTGCGCCAGGTCGGCCTTCTGGCGCCGCAGCCGCTCGCGCATCCGGCTCAGCCGACCGGCCAGCATCGACATCGCCGGCATCATCGTGGCCACCATCAGGAAGTGCCCCAGCTCGACGCGCGGTGAGTAGACCTCGGGCCGCCACCAGGCCATCAGCGCCATCACCGCACCAAAGATCCCGACGGCAAAGATGCCGACGGCATGCACCTCCCGCGGCCGCAGCTGGAACAGGCCAAACGCCAGGATCACCATCACGATGGGGAACACACCGCCCCGGCCCTCGCCCACCAGCGCATAGGCCACCGCGCCGCTGGTGATGGCGTACAGCATCTGCGCCAGCGTGAGCGAGGGGTCGCGCTGGCGGCGCGACCAGCCGCTGCGGATGAGCGCAAAAAACACGGCCATGCCGGCCAGCGACACCGCCGTCCAGGCCCAGACCGCCGCGGCAGGCGCGCTGCCCACGGCCACGAAGTAGTGCATCGCCACCACGCCGGCGGCCATCAGCAACATGGCCAGGCCGGCTTGCGTCAGGCGCAGGCGCTGCACCGGGTCGGTGGTCAGCACCGCGTCGGCGACGCGGTGGTGCAGGGGCGGGTGCAGGCTGGGCGACGACATCGTGGGGTGTCTAGGGTACTCCCTGTGGCTTTCAGCCGGCACCACCGGCTTGCGCGGCTGATCACGCGCCCAGGTGACCCAGCGGCAACAAGGCCCCGGCCTTGACCTCGCCCAGCGAGAAGCTGGTGTGGATGTCCTTGACGTTCGGCAGGCTCAGCAGGGTGTCGACCGAGAAGCGGGCGTAAGCATCCAGGTCGGTCGCCATCACCTGCAGCTCGAAGGTTCCGGCCCCGCTGATGTAGTGGCAGGCGATGACCTCGGGCAGCGCGCGGATCATGTCCTCCAGCACCCGCATCGAATCGCCGCCGCTGCGCTCGGTGTCCACACGCACAAAGGCCAGCACGCCCAGCCCGACCCGGCGGCGGTCGATCTCGGCGCGGTAGCCGGTGATGTAGGCCTGCTCCTCCAGCCAGCGCACGCGCCGCCACGTGGGGGCGGCAGACAGCCCGATGCGCTGCGCGAGCTCGGTGTTGGACAGGCGCGCGTCTTGCTGCAGCGCGCGCAGGATGGCGATGTCGTAGCGGTCCAGTGCCGCGCCATGGGCCTCGGCCGGGTCGGGCGCGGCCGGCTCATGGGTTTTCCCTGATACGGGCTTCTTGAGCATGACAAAACCTGTTGGTGCTCTGATCGAGCAAGATCCTTTCTTTCAGTGTGCCTGTGCGGGCATCAAAAAAAAAGACATGACAGGCCGGCTTGCCTACACTTTCGCCACCCCCTGCTGGAGCCGCCGCCCATGAATGCCCCCCTGCCCGACGCCGTCCGCCGTGCCCTGGAAAGTGTCACGCTCGACGACAAGTACACGCTGCCCCAGGGCCGTGCCTTCATGAGCGGCGTGCAGGCCCTGGTGCGCCTGCCGATGCTGCAGCGCCAGCGCGACGTGCTGGCCGGGCTGAACACCGGCGGCTTCATCAGCGGCTACCGCGGCAGCCCGCTGGGCGGGTATGACCAGGCCCTGTGGGCCGCGCGCAAGCACCTGGCCGAGCAGCACATCGTCTTCCAGCCCGGCGTGAACGAAGAGCTGGGCGCCACCGCCGTCTGGGGCACGCAGCAGCTGGACCTGTACCCGAAGGAGAAGAAGTTCGACGGTGTCTTCGGCATCTGGTACGGCAAGGGCCCGGGGGTGGACCGCTGCTCCGATGTCTTCAAGCACGCCAACATGGCGGGCAC
>CAYTWU010000042.1:0-17534 GCA_964442175.1 uncultured Rubrivivax sp. | reverse complement strand
ACAGCGCGATGAACCACTCCACCTCCACCTGCACGCGCCGGTGCATCAGGCCGAACTCCGACAGCAGCGGGCGCAGGCCGGCCACCTTGGGCGCATAGCGGCCGTCCAGCGGCGAAAGGGCGGTGAGGGCGGAAAGGGTCATGGCGGGTGCGCGGGCAGGCGCAGACGATGGACGGAAGCTCGGAGGCGCGTGGGCGACAGCACGGTCCCACAGCAGCGGCAGCTGCGGATTTTAGGCGCAGGGGGCGGCGGCAGAATGGTGGTGGACCCACCCGTTCCATCGCCCGAGGAGACCCGCCATGCCCACCACCCCCCAGGCCCTGGTCTTCGACGTTTTCGGCACCGTGGTCGATTGGCACGGCTCGGTCAGCCGCGAGCTCCGTCGGCATGGCCTGCCGGTGGACGCGGAAGACTTCGCGCGCGCCTGGCGGGCCGGCTACGCGCCGGCCATGGACACGGTGCGCCAGGGCCGCCTGCCCTGGACCAACATCGACGGCCTGCACCGCCGCATCCTGGATGCGCTGCTGGCCCGGCATGGCCTGGACCTGCCCGAGGCCACACGGGCCGACCTCAACCTCGCCTGGCACCGGCTGGACCCCTGGCCCGACGTGCCCGCCGGCCTGGCGCGGTTGAAGGCCTGGCGGCCGGTGGCCACGCTGTCCAATGGCCATGTCCGCCTGCTGCTGGACCTGGCCCGCCACGGCGGCCTGGCCTGGGATGCCCTGTTCTCGGCCGAGCTCTTCGGCCACTACAAACCCGACCCCGCCGTCTACCGCGGCGCGGCGCGCCTGCTGGGCCTGCGCCCGGCCGACCTGACCCTGGTGGCGGCCCACCCCGACGACCTGCGCGCGGCGGCCGCGTGCGGCCTGGGCACGGCCCTGGTGCTGCGGCCCGATGAACAGGGCCCGGGGCGCGGCCTGCCGGCCTACAGCCCGGGCGAATTCGACGTGGTGGTGCCGGATTTGTGCACGCTGGCCGACCGCTTCGGCGCCCCGGGCTGATCAGGCCGCGGCGGGCTGCGCGCCGGCCTGCAGCCATGCCGTGGCGGCATCCGGTGCCAGCGGGCGGGCGAGCAGGTAACCCTGCAGCGCATCGCAGCCACACTCGGCCAGCACCGCGGCCTGGGCATCGGTTTCAACACCCTCGCCCACCACGCCCAGGTCCAGCGCGCGGGCCAGCGTGCAGATGGCGCGCACCACGGCCACGGCATCGGGCGCGGGCAGCGGCGAGATCAGGCCACGGTCGATCTTGACTTCTTTCAGCGGCAGCGCGCGCAAGGTGGTCAGCGACGACAGGCCGCTGCCGAAATCGTCCAGCGACAGCACCAGGCCGGCGGCGCGCAGGGTCTCGGTGCGCTCGCGCACCCGCTCCAGGTCCTGCACGGCGGCGGTTTCGGTGATCTCCAGCGCCAGGTCCTGCGGCGGCACACCATGCGCCTGCAGCGTGCCCAGCACCAGGCCCACGAAACCCGGGTCCAGCAGCTGCCAGCGCGAGACGTTCACCGCCACCGGCACCACCGGCAGCCCGGCCGCGCGCCAGGCGGCGATCTGGCGGCAGGCCAGGTCCAGCACCACGCGCCCCAGCGGCAGGATCAGGCCGGTGCGTTCGGCTGCGGGGATGAAATCCAGCGGCGAGACCAGGGTGGGCCCACGCTGCCAGCGCAACAGGGCCTCGAAGCCCAGCAGCTCGCGGCTGGCGGCGTGCACCTTGGGCTGGTAGACGAGGAAAAACTCTTCGTGCTGGATGCCGGCGCGCAGGGCCTGCTCGGCCGCCAGCGAGGCGCCCGAGCCGCGTTCGAAGCGCTCCTCCGCCAGCTGTTCCGAGGTGCCCGGCACCAGCTTGGCCTGGTGCATCGCGGCGTTGGCGGCGCGCAGCAGGCGCTCGGGGTCGGCGGCCGTGGCCGGGTGCAGCGCCATGCCCATGGACACGTCCAGGTAGAAGGCCTGCCCGGCCGCCGGCAAGGGGTACGCCAGCAGGCGCCGCAGGCCGCCGACCAGCGCCGCCGCCGCCTCGCGCGGCTCGGCGTGTTCCGCCAGCAGCGCAAACTCGTCTTCGCCCAGGCGCATCACATGGGCCTGGCCGTCGAAGTGCTGCAGCAGGCGGCGGGCCAGTTCGCGCAGCACCTCGTCGCCCACCGAGGGGCCGTGGGCATCGTTGATCAGCGCAAAGCGGTCGATGTCCAGCAGCAGCAGCGCAAAGGGCTGGCCGGCAGGTGTGAGCCGGTGCAGGTGCTGCATCAGCGCGCTGCGGTTGGGGATGCCGGTGAGCGCGTCGTGTGTGGCGCGGTGCAGGCTTTCCTGCAGCGCGTTGTGCTCGGCGCTGATGTCGGTGACGACGATCTGCTCCGCCGGCCCGCCATCCCAATCGACCCGCCAGGCGCTGAAGCGCAGCCGCAGGGCCTTGCCGTCGATGCGCAGGCGGTCGGCCTCCCACTCGGCATGCTCCAGCTCGCCGGCCATCAGCGCGCGGTGGCGCTCGCGCGCCGCGGCACGCTCCTCCGGCGGGATGGTGGCCTCGCGCCAGCGCTGCGCGGCCGGGCTGTTGTCCTGCACGCCGTAGATGCGGCGCGCCGCCGGGTTCATGTAGAGCACCTGCTCGCCGCGCTGGATGCCCACGCCCTGGTGCGAACGTTCGATCAGGTTCACCAGCCGCGCGTGCGCCTGCCCGGCCTGCGCGGCGCTGCGCTGCAGCGCGGCGAACAGGATGCACAGGCCCATCGCCAGCCGCACCCCCGCCACCACGCTGGCCTGCAAGGCGGCGTACTCCAGGCCGAACAGGCTGGTGGTGTACTGGCACAGGCCCGCCAGCACCAGCAGCGGGCCGATCGCACGCTCCGCCCCACCGCGCGGCCACAACCACCAGGTGGCCACGGCACCGGCGGCGATGTGCAGCGTGGCCGCGACGATGGGCGGCCAGCGCACGTCCACCGTGACCAGGCCGCCCAGCAGCGCCAGCAGGGCCACGAAGAGCACGCCCGTCTGCAGCGCCGTGGGCGCGCGGCCGGCCAGCCGCGCGCAGCCCACCAGCACCGCGCTCAGGTAGGCCACACCCGACACCATCATGACCAGCACACCCAGGGCGCGCATCGGCCCGGGCTGCGGGTGCGCGCTCCAGAGCAGAAAGCCCAGCGGCGCCACGGCCTGGCACAGGAAGGCCACGCCCAGGTCGCGGGAGAAGGCCTGCGCCCGGTCGCGCCGCCAGGCCATCAACAGCGCCAGCCCCACCAGCAGGCTGGTGGCGGCGCTGAGCAGGAGGGCGTGGACCACGGCAGGCCAGCTTAGGGCATGCGCCGCGCAGCGGCCACAAATTCGCGCAGTTTCCGGGGGTCGAGTTTTCCCTCGGTGCGCACGCGGCTGCACAGGTCCAGGCCCTGGGGCTGCACGGCGGCCAAGGCGGTGGCCGCGTTGCCGGCGTGCAGGCCACCGGCCAGGAACAGCGGCAGTGGCCACACGGCGTCGCGGATGCGGCGGCTCAGGGCCCAGTCGTGCGTGCGGCCGGTGCCGCCCAGCTCCTTCACCGCCAGCGCCGGGTTGCCGGAATCCAGCAGCAGCGCGTCCACCAGGGGTGCGGCAGCCACGGCTTCATTCACCGACGCATCGCCGGTGACGTGGATCACCTGCACCAGCTCCACCCCGGGGCACAGCAGGCGCAAGTGGCGCAACTCGTCGTGCGGCACATGGTCCACCAGCTGCAGCGTGGTGGTGCCAGCCCGCGCATGTTGTTCGGCAATGGCCTCGGCCGAGGTGCGGGCCGTGAGCAGGAAGGTGCGCGTGGGGCGGGGCACCGCCGCAGCAATGGCGGCGATGGTGGTGTCATCGATCACGCCCGGCCCGCTGGGCATGGCCGAAACCAGGCCCAGGGCATCGGCACCGGCGGCCACGGCCAGCCGGGCCTCGGCCAGGCTGGCGATGCAGCAGACCTTGATGACGGGGCTCAAGCGACGGTTTCCAGGACCACAGGGGGCAGGATCGGCACGGCATCGGCCAGCTTGAATGCCGCCTGCACGGCCAGCACCGCCTGCTGGGCCGCGGCCGGCGTGGCGGCGTGCACCCAGGCCAGCGGTTCACCGGCCTGCACGGCCTGCCCCAGCGGCAGCACCTCGGCCAGGCCGACCCGGGGATCGATGGCATCACCGCCCCGGCGGCGGCCACCGCCCAAGGCCACGATGGCCAGGCCCAGCGTGCGCGTGTCCATGCCGGCGACGACGCCACTGCGCGGGGCCGGCACGGGCCAGCGCTCCGGCGCCTGCGGCAGGCCGGCGTCCTGCGCCACATCGGCCGGCCCGCCCAGGCCGGCGACCATGCGCGCAAAGTGCGCCATCGCTGCGCCGCTGTGCCAGGCCTGCGTGATGCGCGCCTCGCCGTCGGCCGGGCTGTGTGCCAGGCCGCCTTGGTGCAGCAGGCGGCCGGCCAACGCGGTGGTGACGGCACACAAACGCGGCGCGCAGCGGGCCGGGTCGCGCAAGGCGGCCAGCACCGCGGCCACCTCCAGCGCGTTGCCGGCGTGTGTGCCCAGCACCTGGTCCATGTCGGTCAGCAGGGCCACGGTGGGCAGGCCGGCACCGGCGGCCACGTCCACCAGCGCGCGGGCCAGGGCGCGTGCCTGGGCCAGCGTCGTGCAGAAAGCGCCGTTGCCAACCTTGACGTCCATCACCAGCGCCTGCAGCCCGGCCGCGAGTTTTTTGCTGAGGATGCTGGCGGTGATCAGTGGCAGCGACTCCACGGTGGCCGTCACGTCCCGCACCGCATACAGCCGGCGGTCGGCCGGTGCCAGCGTGGGGCTGGCGCCAACGATGGCGCAGCCGGCGCTGCGCAGCGTGGCGAGCAGGCGCGCCGGATCGGGGTTGACCTGGTAGCCGGGCAGCGCCTCCAGCTTGTCCAGCGTGCCGCCGGTGTGGCCCAGGCCGCGGCCGCTGACCATGGGCACCACGCCGCCGCAGGCGGCCACCAGCGGCGCCAGCAGCAGGCTGACCTTGTCGCCCACGCCGCCGGTGGAATGTTTGTCCAGCACCGGGCCGGGCAGGCCGGCGTGGGACCAGTTCAGCACCTCGCCCGAGTGCGTCATGGCGGCCGTCAGGGCCACGGTTTCGGCCGTGTCCATGCCACGCAGCAGCACGGCCATGGCCATCGCACCCACCTGCGCATCGCTGAAGCTGCCGTCGACCAGGCCACGCACGAAGGCGCCGATGGCGGCCTCGTCCAACCGCGCGCCGTCGCGCTTCTGGCGGATGATTTCCTGCGGCAGCATGGGGTCCATCAGTTCAGCCGCTGGATGCGCACGGCGGTGTCGGGCCCTGCACCGGCGGCGACAAAGGCCTCCAGCGCGTCGATGTCCATCGCGCCGGTCACCCGTTCGCGCCCGGCCTGCAGCACGCCGAAGTTGTCACCGCCGCTGGCCAGGAAGCTGTTGACCGTGACGCGCAGCTGCTGCCCGGCCGCGATGGGCTGGCCGTTCAGCCGCAGGCTGCCGGGCACGACACGCGCGCCCGCCGGCTGCGCCGCGTCCCAGGCGTAACTGAAACCCTGCGAGACCTGCAGCACCCGCGCAAACGGCTGGCCGGCCCACTGCTGCTCCAGCAGCCGCTGCAGCTCGGCGCCACTGAGCGTCAGCGTGACGAGGTTGTTGTAGAAGGGCTGCACGTTGAACAGGTCTTCGTAACGCACGCTGCCGTCGGGCTGCGGGGCGAGCGCCGCGCGCACGCCGCCCGGGTTCATCAGCGCGATCTGCGCCCCGGCGCCGAGTGTGGCGGCCAGCTGCGCATCGGCGATCAGGCGGCCGGCGGGCATCTCGCCGCTGGGCACCGCATCGCGCGGCAGCGCCGCCGGCAAGCGGCCCACCACACGCTGCGCCAGCGGGCGCACCCGCTCGGCATAGTCGGCCACCATCGCGGCCAGCTTCGGATCGGCGGCAAAACGCTGCGGGCTGACCACGATGTTGTGGGCCCGCGCGTCCAGCACGTCGCCGCTGCGGCGGTCCAGCTGCAGGTCGATCTGCGACAGCACGGTGCCGTACTGGTCGGCGCTGGTCACCAGCTTGCCGGCGAGGTGGCAGTTGTAGGCGCGGTGTGTGTGGCCGCTGATGACCACGTCGACCGCCGGGTGCAGGCGCTCGACGATGCCGACGACCGGGCCCGAGAGCGCCGGGCAGTCGTTGGGCCCGCGCGCGGGGAAACCGCCTTCGTGGATCAGCACGACGATGGCCTGCACGCCCTGGGCCTGCAGCCCGGGCACCAGCGCGTTGACGGTCTGCGCCTCGTCGCCGAAGCGCAGGCCGGCCACGCCGCTGGGCACGACGATGCTGGGCGTGTCCTTCAGCGTCAGCCCGATGAAGGCCACCGGCACGCCCTCGAAACGCCTCACCACGTAGGCCGGCAGGATCGTCTGGCCGGTGGCGACATCCACCGTGCTGGCCGCCAGGTACTGGAAGCGCGCCAGGCCCTGCAGCCGCAGCAGCTCGGCCGCGCCGCGGTCGAACTCGTGGTTGCCCACCGCGCTGAGCGCCAGGCCCATCGCGTCGAGCACGGCGATGGTGGGTTCGTCCTTGGCCAGCGCCGAGATCAGCGGGCTGGCACCGATGAGGTCACCCGCGGCCACGAAGACATGGTTCGCCTGCCCGGCCGTGGCGGCCTGCACCGCACTCGCCAGGTGGGCGGCGCCGCCGGCGGGCTCGCTGATGGTCTTGGCCGGGTCGGCCGGATCAGGCTGGCGGAAACCACCGCGCGGCGGCTGCAGGTGGCCATGGAAGTCGTTGATGGCCAGCACGCGCACGGCCACCGGTGGCGGGGGCGCGGTGCTGGCACAGCCGGCCAGGCCCGCGGCCACCGCCAGGGCCAGGGTCCAGGGTTTCCAGTGCTGCATGGGCGGCTCCGCAGTGCGAGGGCCCGATGATCGCCTAAGCCGGCGCGGGCCCTCCCGGCGGCGCATCGTCCAGCGCCTCCAGCGTCAGCGTCAACGCAGCCAGGCGGTCCGACAGCTGCAGCGCGACATGCCGCAAGAGCAGGCCGACCAGGGCCGGATCGTCGGCACACAGGCGTGTGTAGCGGGCGCGGTCCAGCACCCAGAGCGCGGCATCGGCCTCGACCACCGCATCGGCGGTGCGGGGCGTGCCACGCAGCAGGCCGATCTCACCGAACACCACCCCGGGGGCGTAGGACACCAGGCGCCGGTCCACCCCGGGGCCGGGCAAGGAGATCGCGACCTGGCCACTGCGCAGCAGGTACAGCGCGTCGCCCGGGTCGCCGCGGCGGAACACATGTTCGCCCGCGGCGAGCCGGGTGTGGCCCAGCACCGCTGCCAGCCGGGCCAGCGCATCGGCATCGAGGCTGGCGCCCAGCGGGGTCTGCGCCAGCGTCAGCGGGGCTTCGGGGGCCACGGCCGCCACGCCCTGGGCCGCGAGCAGGCGGTCTTCGGCCTGCTCCAGCGCGCGGTCGGCGTCGGGCTGGAAGCTCGCCGGCACCAACAGGCCCCCGGCGTCCATCTCGACCAGGTGCCGGGCGCGCGGGTCGTCTCCGTGCAGGCCGGCCAGCAGCAGGCGCCGGCCCTGGGCGCGCAGGCCGGCAGCGGCCTGCAGCAGCACGCGTGCACCGCTGACATCCACCTCGGGCACACGGCGGAAGTCGAGCACCACCTCGTCGGCGCGCGCGGCCTCGCGCTCGATGGCCTGCGCCGCCGCATCGGCGGTGCCGAAGAACAGCGGGCCGTCCAGCGTCACCAGCACGATGCGGTGGCCCTGGGCGCGCAGGCAGGCCGCATGCGCAGCCGGCCGCACGCGGCGCGAGGGCTGCCGATCGGCGCCCACCACACGCCGCACCGGCGGGCGCAGGTGGCCGCGCACGAACTGCAGCACCGCCAGCAGGCAGCCCAGCACGATGCCCACGACCAGCGACACATGCACCGACACCGCTGCCACCAGCAGCAGCACCAGCACCGGCCCGCGCTGGGCCGGGGCCGGCAGGCGGGCCCGCCGCAGCGCGTCGGCGACGTCCCGCAGCAGGCGCCGGCTCCAGGGGTCCACCAGGCCCCAGGCCATCGCGAAGAAGATGCCGGCAATCACCGGCAGCGGCAGGCGCGCGATCAGCGGCGCACCGACGGTCAGCGCCGCCACCAAGGCCACGCCGTGGGCCACCCGGCTGGCCGTGCCCGTGCTGCCGGCACGCTGGCCGATGGCGGTGTAGGCCGCAGAGCTGGACACCGACAGCAGGCCCGCCAGCCCGCCCACCGTGTTGGCCAGGCCCTGCGCACGGACCAGGGTCTCGCTGTCGCTGCGCCGGCCGGACAGGGTGTCGATGGCGGCGCTGGCCATCAGCGTCTGCAGCGTCGCGGTGACGGCCAGGCCGGCTGCAAACAGCAGCAAGGGGCCGGCCGCGCTGGCGAGGGCCGGCCCCAGGCCCACGGCCGCCGCCGGGCCCGGCCACCAACCCGGCACCGGCCAGGCCAGGGCCAGCGGGCCCAACGTGGCGCCGCCCCAGGCCGGGCCCAGCAGCGCCACCAGCGCATGGTGGGCCGCCGTGCCCAGCACCAGGGCCGACAACACCCCCGGGACGCGCTGCAGCACGGGTGGCGGGCGCAACACCAGCGTGGCGCTGAGCGCGGCCACGGCCAGCGGGCCCAAGAGGGCCGGCGACCACTGCAGCGGCTGCCCCGGGCGCAGGCCCACGGCGTGGCGCCACATGGCCAGCACCATCAGCACCGCCACGCCCAGCATGAAACCCGCGTGCACCGGGTAGGGCGCGTAGCGGATGGCGGCCGTCAACCGCAGCCGGCCCAGCAGCCACTGCAGCGCACCGGCCAGCCCCATGGCCAGCGCCAGCGCCGCCAGCAGCAGTGGCACGGCCGGTGTGCCGTCGGGCTGCTGGAAGGCCGGGCGGCCCATCAAGCTGAGCAGCAACCCGGGCACCAGCAAGGCGGTGGCCGACGCCGGCGCGATCAGCGTCGGCCCGCGGTGGCCGGCCAGGGCCGTGAGCGGGTTGCACAGCGCCGCGGCCAGCACGCCCATCATGAAACCCAGGCTGGCCGCGGCCGGGCCCAGCGGTGCGACGGCCAGCAGGCCCAGGCTGCCGTAGACGGGCAACAGCACCAGGGCGGCGGTGCTGCCGCCGACCAGGTCGCCGGCCAGCAACCGCCAGCGGGGGGGCGAAGACAGCATGCGGCGGCGGGCGGGCGGTCCGTGCGGCGCTCAGTAGCCCGAAGCGGGCGGCGCCGGGGTGCGGCCGGCGAGCACGGCCTCGATGTCGTTCAGCAGCCCGCTGGCGCCCAGGCGCAGGCGCGTGGGCGCCAGGGCCGCATCGCCCAGCGTCTGGCGCACCAGGCCGATGTAGAGCGCGGCGTCGGCCACGGTGCGCACACCGCCCGAGGCCTTGAAGCCGGCCGTGCAACCCGGCGTGCCGACGAGGGTGTCCAGCAGGATCTGCGCCGCGGCCGGTGTGGCGCCGACGGGCGTCTTGCCGGTGCTGGTCTTCAGGAAATCAGCCCCTTCGGCCAGGCCCAGCGTGGCCGCCTGGCGGATCAGTGCTTCGGTCTGCAACTCGCCGGTTTCCAGGATCAGCTTCAGCGTGAGGCCCGGACAGGCGCGGCGCACGGCCGCCACCAGCGCGGCTGCGCTGCGGTGGTCACCGGCCTGCAGCGCGCGCCAGGGCAGCACCAGGTCGACCTCTTGCGCGCCGGCCTGCACGGTGGTGCCGGTGTCGCGCAGCGCCGCCTCGACATCGGTGCCGCCGTGCGGGAAGTTGGCCACCGCCGCGACGGCCACGCCGGCCGGCGCCTCGCGCCGCGCCACCGCCGCCAGCCGCGGCCACACGCACAGCGCGGCCGGCGGGCCGAAGGGGCCCAGCGCACGCTGGGCCAGGGCGACGATGTCGGCTTCGGTGTCGGCATCGTTCAGGCTGGTCAGGTCCAGGCAGGCCAGGGCGATCCGGGCGTCGTCAAGTTCGGTCATGTCGGGTCTTCAATGCGCGGCAGCAGCGCTGTGACCAGCCGCAGCGCATCGGCGCTGGCGGCCTGGGCACTGGCCAGGGTGTGGGCGTGGCTGAGCTGTTCGCTGGACAGGCCACAGCCCATGTTGGTGACCATCGACAGCGCCAGCACCTGCAGCCCGGCATGGCGGGCGAGGATGGTCTCGGGCACCGTGCTCATGCCCACGGCCTGCGCGCCCAGGCGCTGCAGCATGCGGATCTCGGCCGGCGTCTCGAACTGCGGGCCCAGCACCCAGGCGTAGACGCCGCGGTGCAGGTGCAGGCCGATGGCCGCCGCCGCCTGCAATGCCGCGGCGCGCAGCGCCGGGTCGTAGGCCGCGGCCATGTCGACGAAGCGGCTGTTGCCGGCCTCGCCGTGCAGCGGGCTGCGCTGCACGATGTTCAGGTGGTCCTCCACCAGCATCAGCGCGCCGGGCGGCATCGCCGGGTCCAGGCTGCCGGCGGCGTTGGTCTGCAGCAGCGTGGTGACGCCGGCCGCGGCCAAGGTGCGGATGACACCCTTCATCGCGGCGGCATCGCCGTCTTCATACGTGTGCTTGCGGCCACTGAGCAGCAGCACCGGCACCCCGCCCAGCGTGCCTGCGCGCACGCGGCCCACATGGCCGGCCACGCCCAGCGCGGGGAAGGCGGGCAGCTCGGCGTAATCCAGCGCCGCCTGCTCCTGCAGCGCCTCGCCCAGCACTGTCCAGCCCGAGCCCAGCAGCACCGCGGTGCGCGGCACGGCGCCGCCGCAGGCCTGGCGCAGGCGGTGTGCACTGATGGTGACAGCGTCGTTCAAGGCAGGTGGTCCGGTCCGAAGGACTGGGGCAGCAGCGCACCCAGCGTGGTCGGCATTGTGGTGCCGGCGGTGTTGGCGCACAGCACCGGGGTGGTTTCGCTGGCGAACTCGCGCAGTTTCTGGCGGCAGCCGCCGCAGGGTGTGACGGGCGCGGGTGCGTCGGCCACCACCGCCGCGGCCGTGATGCGCCGGCCACCGGCCGCCACCAGCGCGCCCAGCGCCACCGCCTCGGCACACAGGCCCTGCGGGTAGGCGGCGTTTTCGACGTTGCAGCCGACGTGGATGCGGCCTTGTTCATCGCGCAGCGCCGCGCCCACCGCGAAGCCGGAGTACGGCGCGTGGGCGTGGCGGCGCACCGCCAGCGCAGCGGCCAGCAAGGCGTCGTCGTCCATCAGCGTTCCTTCAGGTACGGCCGGCCCAGCGCCGCCGGGGCGCGCGAGCGGCCAAAAAAGCCCGCCAGCAGCACCACCGTCAGCACATAGGGCAAGGCCTGGATGGCCTGCACCGGCACCTCGCCGATCAGCGGCAGCGAGACCCCTTGCAGCTGGATGGCGGCGGCGTCGAGGAAGCCGAACAGCAGGCAGGCCAGCAGCGCGCCCACTGGGTGCCACTTGCCGAAGATCATCGCCGCCAGGGCCATGTAGCCCCGCCCGGCCGTCATGTGCGGGCTGAAGCTGGCGTTGAGCGCCAGCACCAGGTACACGCCGGCCAATGCGGCCAGCACACCGTTGATCGCCAGGGCCGCATAGCGCATGCCTTTGACCGACACACCGGCGGCATCCACCATCGCCGGGTTTTCGCCGGTGGCGCGCAGGCGCAGGCCGAAGCGGGTGCGGTACAGCAGCCACCAGACCGCAGCCACCAGCACCAAGGTGCCGTAGACCATGGCGTTGTGGCCGGCCAGCGCCAGCGCCAGGCCGCGCAGGCCGGGTGGCCAGGCAGCGGGGTCCACGTCCATCAGCGGCTTCAGGCGCACGGCGTCGGCCAACGGGGGGGTCTGGCCACCCAGGCCGAACCAGGCCAGGCCCAGCACCACGGTGAGCCCGGCGGCCGTCATGGTCAGCGCCACGCCCATCACGACCTGGTCGCCGCGCTGGCTGACACAGCCCCAGGCGTGCAGCATCGACAAGGCCACGCCCACCGCGATGGCCACCACCAGCGCCAGGCCCAGCGAGCCGGTGACCGCGCCCACGCTGCCCGCCGCAAACGCGGCCAGCAGCATCTTCCCTTCCAGGCCCAGGTCGATGACACCGGCGCGTTCGCTCACGGTGCCGGCCAGCGCACACAGGATCAGCGGTGTGGCGCCGCGCAGCGTGGAGGCGAGCAGCGAGCCGATCTGCACTTCATCCATGCGCGGGCCTCACGAACCTCATCAAGACCGGTGCCGCCATCTGCGCCATCGCGCCGGCGAACAACACGATCAGGCCCTGCAGCGTGAACACCATGTCACGCGAAAAACCTTGCACCTCGAACGCGATTTCGGCCCCGCCCTGGTACAGCGCGCCGAACAGGATGGCCGCGAGCCAGATGCCCAGCGGGTGGTTGCGCCCGATCAGCGCCACGGCGATGCCGGCAAAACCGGCGCCGGCCACGTAGTCCAGCAGCAGCCGGCCGTGCACGCCGGCGATCTCGTTGACGCCCACCAGGCCGGCGAGTGCACCCGAAAGCGCCATCGAACGCAACACCTGCCCCGGTGGCGCGATGCCACCGTACAGCGCGGCCGAGGGCGAAAAACCCACCGCGCGCAGCGCATAACCTGGGCCCGAGCGCCACAGGAACAGCCCCACGCCCACCGCCGCGGCGAGGGCCAGCAGCACGCTCAGGTTCAGCGGCGAGGCCGGCCACTCGATGCCCAGCCAGCCCAGCGCCTCGTGCACACCCGGCATCCGGGCCGAGTCGGCAAAGGCCTTGCTTTCCACCGTCATGTTGCCCGGCTCCTTCAGCACGTTGACCATCAAATAGGCCAGCAGCGCCGAGGCGATGAAGTTGAACATGATGGTGGTGATGACGACGTGGCTGCCGCGCCAGGCCTGCAGCGCGCCCGGGATCGCGGCCCAGACGGCGCCGAACAGCGCCGCGGCGATCACCATCAGCGGCAGCATCAGCGCCGCCGGCAGCTGCGCCGACCAGGCCAGCGCCACCAGCCCCGCGCCCAGCCCGCCCATCATCGCCTGGCCTTCGCCGCCGATGTTGAACAAACCGCCGTGGAAGGCCACGCTGACGGCCAATGCGGTGAAGACGAAGGTGGTGGCGTAGTACAGCGTGTAGCCGATGCCGATGCGGCTGCCGAAGGCGCCCTTGATCAGCAGCGCCAGCACCTGCAGCGGGTCCTGCCCCACACCCCAGACCACGAGGCCGGCCACCGCGAGCGCGAGCGTGAGGTTGATGGCCGGCAGCAGGGCCAGGTCCATCCAGCGCGGCAGCTGGTCGGTGTCACGCATGTTCACCACCTGCCATCAGCAAGCCGAGCGTGGTTTCGTCACAGGCTTCCACGGGCCGTTCGCCGGCGATGCGGCCGGCGTTCATCACGACCACGCGGTCGGCCAGGGCCAGCACTTCGTCCAGCTCGGACGAGACCACCAGCACCGCACCGCCGGCATCGCGCAGCCCGCGCAGCCGGGCGTGGATGAACTCGATGGCGCCGATGTCCACGCCGCGCGTGGGCTGGCCCACCAGCATCACCTGCGGGCCGGCCCAGGCCTCGCGCGCCAGCACCAGCTTCTGCTGGTTGCCGCCGCTGAACTTGCTGGCGCGCAGGTCGGGATCGGGCGGGCGCACGTCGTAGCCTTGCATCATGCCGTTGGTCGCCTCGCGCATGGCCACCGTGCGCATGAAGCCGCGCCGGCAAAAGTCCGCCAGCCGGTGGTAGCCCAGCACCGCCGATTCCCAGGCCGCAAACGGCAGCACCAGCGCGCGCGCATGGCGGTCTTCGGGGACATGGGCCAGCTTGAGCGCACGCGCCGTCTGCGGCGTCAGCCAGCGGCCGGGCTCGAAACGCTGGCCGCCCAGCTGCAGCCTGCCCTGCTGCGGTGCGCGCAGGCCGGAGAGCACGTCCAGCAGCTCGCTCAGGCCGTTGCCCGAAACCCCGGCGATGCCGACGATCTCACCGGCGCGCAGCGTGATGGACACGTCCGAGAGCCGCGCCACGCCCAGCGCGTCGCGCAGCGTCAGCTGTTCGGCCTGCAGCAGCACCGCGCCCGGGGTGGCCGCGGCGCCCTGCCGCCCCAGGTTGACCCGCCGGCCCACCATGGCCTGGGCCAGGGCATCGAGCGACGTGGCGGTGATGGGCGTGTCCAGCACCACGGCACCGCCGCGCATCACCGTGACCGCGTCGCACAGCGCCATGATCTCCTTGAGCTTGTGCGTGATCAGCAGCACCGTGGTGCCGCGCGCGCGCAGGCCACGCAGGGTCTCGAACAGCTGATCGGTCTCCTGCGGCGTGAGCACCGCGGTGGGCTCGTCCAGGATCAGGATGCGGGCGCCGCGGTACAAGGCTTTCAGGATCTCCAGCCGCTGGCGCTCGCCCACCGGCAGCTCTTCCACCGGCAGGTCCAGCCGCACCTGCAGGCCGGTCTGCGCCATCAGCTGCACCAGCGCCGCGCGCACCTGGGCGCGCGCCGCCTGCAGCCGCCAGCCGGGCTCGGCGCCGAGCATGATGTTGTCCAGCGCGGTGAAGCTGTCCACCAGCATGAAGTGCTGGTGCACCATGCCGATGCCTGCGGCGATGGCCTCCGACGAGTTGCGGGCCTGCAGCGGCCGGCCGTCGATCAGGACCTCGCCCTCGTCGGCCTGGTAGAAGCCGTAGAGGATGGACATCAGCGTGCTCTTGCCGGCACCGTTTTCACCGACGATGCCGTGCACGGTGCCAGCGGCCACCGTGAGGTCCACCGCACGGTTGGCCTGCACGGCGCCGAAGCGCTTGCCGATGCCACGCATGGCCACCGCGGGTGGCCGTGGGGTCGGCTCCGGGCCGAGCGCCGGGCCGCCCCAAGCCGGCCCGTGCCCCCCCGGGGGGCCGGCCGCCGTACCCGGCGGACGGGGGGTCGTCATCAGTATTTGCAGCTGTTCGCGGCCATGTAGTCGGCGACCTGGATCTTGCCGGCGATGATGTCGGCCTTGGCCGCGTCCACCTTGGCCTTGATCGCGGGGGTCACCAGCTTGGTGTTGTGTTCGTCGAGTGCGTAGTCCACGCCGCCTTCTTTCAGGCCCAGCGAGGTGACGCCCGGCTTCACGCCCTTGAAGGCGTTGTAGACCGCCACGTCCACGCGCTTGACCATGGAGGTGAGCATGGTGCCCGGGTGCAGGTGGTTCTGGTTGCTGTCCACGCCGATGGCCAGCTTGCCGCCGTCCTTCGCGGCCTGGTAGACGCCCACGCCGGTGCCGCCGGCGGCGGCGAAGACCACGTCCACACCACGCGCAAACTGTGCCTTGGCGAGTTCGCCGCCACGCGCCGGGTCGCCCCAGGCGGCAGGGGTGGTGCCGGTCATCGCGCTGCTGACCTCCACCTTGGGGTTGGCGTACTTGGCGCCTTGTTCATAACCGCACTGGAAGCGCCGGATCAGCGGGATGTCCATGCCGCCAATGAAGCCCACCTTGCCGGTCTTGCTGGCGAGCGCAGCCATCATGCCGACCAGGAAGCTGCCCTCCTGCTCCTTGAAGGTGATGCTCTGCACATTGGGCAGGTCGACCACGAAGTCGATGATCGCGAACTGCAGCTTGGGGAAGGCCTTGGCCGATTTTTCGACGCTGGAACCCTGTGAAAAACCGACGCCGACGATGGGGTTGGCGCCGCGTTCGGCCATGCGGCGCATGGCCTGCTCGCGCTGCGTGGCGTTGGCGATCTCGAAATCCAGGTAGGTCTTCCCCGTTTCTTGCTTGAAACGCTCGGCCCCGCGGTAGGCGGCTTCGTTGAAGGATTTGTCGAACTTGCCGCCCAGGTCATAGACCACGGCCGGGTTGGCCCAGCTGGCGCCGGCGGTGAGCAACCAGGCCCCGGCAAACGCGGAGCGCAGAGAAACAGCCATGAACAGAGCTCCGTCGGCAGTGGATATGGCGGCGCAGGATAGCAAGTCCCGCGCCCGGAACCGCTAGGATTCCCCATGATCTCTGAAGCCCAAGACAACCTGGCGCGGCAGATGCCCAAGGTGCTGCTGCACGAACACCTGGACGGCGGCCTGCGCGTGGCCACCTTGTTCGAACTGCTGGCCGAGCGCGGGCTGCAGAGTCCGGCGCCGGACGTGGACAGCCTCGCCGCCTGGTTCCGCGCCCGCGCCTTGGCGCACAGCCTGGAGCAGTACCTGCAGGGCTTCGGCCTCACGGTGGCCGCAATGGCGACGCCGGCGGCGCTGGAACGTGTGGCCTTCGAGGCCGCTGAAGACGCGCTGGCCGACGGCGCGGTGCTGGCGGAATTCCGCATCGCGCCGCTGCTCTTCGAGCCGCACGGCGTGCCGGCGGAAACTGCGGTGGAAGCGATGTTGGCCGGCCTGGCCCGCAGCGCGCTGCCCAGCGGCCTGATCCTGTGTGGCATGCGCCAGCAGTTCGGCGGCGAGGTCGAGCGCACGGCCGATCTGGCGCTGCGCTACGCCGGCCAAGGCGTGGTCGGCTTCGACCTGGCGGGGCCCGAAGCCGGCTTCCCGCCCGCACGCCACGCGGCCACGCTGGCGCGCGTGCGCGACGCCGGCCTGCCGATCACGCTGCACGCCGGCGAGGCCGACGTGGCCGAGCGTGTGCTGGAGGCCGCCGAACACGGCGCCGTGCGCATCGGCCACGGCGTGCGGCTGGCCGATGCGTTGCACGACCCGGCCCGCGCGCCGCTGCTGGACGCCGTGCGCCAGCGTGGCCTGCACCTGGAGGTCTGCCCCACCAGCAACGTGCACACAGGGGCGTTTGCGTCGCTGGCCGAACACCCGCTGGCCGCGCTGTGGCGGGCCGGCGTCGAGTGTTCCTTCCACACCGACAACCGGCTGATGTCGATGGTGGGCCTCGCCGACGAGGCGGTGAACGTGCTGCAGGGCTGTGGTGTCACGCTGCCCGAGATGTTGGCGATGACCCGGGCCGCGGCGCAGCGCAGCTTCTTGCCCCAGGCTGCGCGACAAGCCGCGCTGAGCCAGATCGAAGCCTTTGTTCAGCGGCAGGCGTTGGCCACGGTGTAGTCGATCACCTTCAGCCGCCCGCTGACGATGGCGGCCTTGGCCGCCTCCACCTGCTGCTTCATCGCCGGGGTGATGAGCTTGGCGTTGTGTTCGTCCAGCGCGTAGTCCATCGCGCCCTCCCTCAGACCGAGCGCGGTGACGCCGGGTTTGACGCCCTGGAAGGCACTCTCCACCGCCAGGTCCACACGCTTGACCAGCGAGGTGAGCACGTGGCCGGGGTGCAGGTGGTTCTGGTTGCTGTCCACGCCGATGCCCAGCTTGCCGGCATCCTTGACGGCCTGCAGGATGCCCAGGCCGGTGGTGCCGGCGGCGGCGAAGACCACGTCCACCCCTTGGGCGATCTGCGTCTTCGTGAGCTCGGCACCGCGCGCCGGATCGACCCAGGCCTGCGGCGTGGTGCCCGTCATCGCGCTGACGGTGCGCACCGTGGGCACGGCGTACCTGGCGCCCTGCTCATAGCCACACAGGTACTTGCGCACCAGCGGGATGTCCTGCCCGCCGACAAAACCCACCTGCCCGCTCTTGCTGGCCAGCGCGGCCAGCATGCCGACGAGGAAGGCGCCTTCGTGTTCACGGTAGACAAAGCTCTGCACGTTGGGCAGGTCCACCACCATGTCGACGATGGCAAAGCGCC
>CAYTWU010000041.1:6760-17817 GCA_964442175.1 uncultured Rubrivivax sp. | reverse complement strand
GCGCCTCGGTCACCAGCGGCACGGTGGTCGAGCGGCGGCCGCCGAAGATGAAGGCGTCGATGGGCACGCCGGCGGGGTTGTCCCATTCCGGGTCCAGCACGGGGTTGTGGGTGGCGGCGACGGTGAAGCGGGCGTTCGGGTGTGCGGCCTTGGCGCCAGTCTCCTTGGCGATGGCCGGGGTCCAGTCGCGGCCCTGCCAGTCGATCGCGTGGGCCGGCGGGGTGTCGGTCATGCCCTCCCACCAGATGTCGCCGTCGTCGGTCAGCGCCACGTTGGTGAAGATCACGTTGCGCTGGAGCGAATCCATGCAGTTCGGATTCGTGTGGTAATTGGTGCCGGGGGCGACGCCGAAATAACCCGCCTCGGGGTTGATGGCGTACAGGCGACCGTCGGCGTTGGGCTTGATCCAGGCGATGTCGTCGCCGATGGTCGTGACCTTCCAGCCCTCGAAGCCGGCGGGCGGCACCAGCATGCTGAAGTTGGTCTTGCCACAGGCGCTGGGGAAAGCGGCGGCCACGTGGTACTTGCGGCCCTGGGGCGAGGTGACGCCCAGCACCAGCATGTGCTCGGCCAGCCAGCCCTGGTCACGGCCCATCGTAGACGCGATGCGCAGCGCAAAACACTTCTTGCCCAGCAGCGCATTGCCGCCGTAACCGGAGCCGTAGCTCCAGATCTCGCGGGTTTCGGGGTAGTGCACGATGTACTTGGTGGGGTTGCAGGGCCAGGCGACATCGGCTTGTCCTGCCGCCAACGGCGCGCCCACCGTGTGCACGCAGGGCACGAAGTCACCGTCGTCGCCCAGCACGTCAAAGACCTTGCGGCCCATGCGCGTCATCACGCGCATGCTCACCGCCACGTAGGGGCTGTCGGTCAGCTCGATGCCGATGTGGGCGATGTGCGAGCCCAGCGGGCCCATCGAAAACGGCACCACGTACAGCGTGCGACCGCGCATCGCGCCGCGGAACAGCGCCTGCTCGCCGGTCTGCAGCAGGCGGCGCATCTCGGCCGGGTCCATCCAGTTGTTGGTGGGGCCGGCGTCTTCTTTTTTCGCGCTGCAGATGTAGGTGCGGTCTTCGACCCGGGCCACGTCGCTGGGGTCGCTGCGGGCCAGGAAACTGTCCGGGCGCAGTGCCGGGTTCAGCTTCTGCAGCGTGCCGGCGGCCACCAGCTGCTCGGTCAGGCGCTGGTACTCGGCCTCGCTGCCGTCGCACCAGTAGACTTCCCTGGCTTCGGTCAGTGCGGCGACTTCGGCCACCCAGTTCACGAGGCGGGCGTGTTTGACGTAGGCGGGCACGTTCAGGCGCAGCCCTTCCAGCACGGGACGGTTCACGGGGTTTTCCAATCGTCTAGATACAAGAAGCGGGATTGGGCGAGGCCCGCCTGCAACGCCTGCGGGCCTCGCCGAATACCGCCCGAAAGACGTCGGGGGCGCGATTGTCACCCCAATGTAATCGCCCCGTAACCGCCCTCCCCGCGGGGGTCATGCAGAAATGGAATAGTCTGATGCGGGTCTTGAGCGTGAATGTGGCCGTGGCGCAAGCACTGCGGGCGAACGGCAGAACGGTGCTCAGCGCCATTGGCAAGCGCCCTGTTGCCGGTGCCGTGAGTGTGCACACACTTGGTCTGGAAGGCGATGAGCAGGCGGACCTGTCGGTGCATGGCGGTCCGGCCAAGGCGGTTTACGCCTATCCCGCGGAGCACTTCACGTTCTGGCAGACGGTGCGGGCCCAGGCCCGCGTGAGCCTGTGGGACGAGCCCGTCACCCCGGGCCTGGTGGGCGAGAACCTGACGCTGGAAGGTGTGACGGAAGACCAGCTCTGGATCGGCGACCGCCTGCTGCTGCCCGGCTGCGTGCTGGCGGTGAGCGAGCCACGTTTCCCCTGCTTCAAGTTCGGCGCGGTGATGGGGTTTGCCCAGGCCGGCAAGCTGATGGTGCAGTCCGGCTACTGCGGCGCCTACCTGGGTGTGATCCAGCCGGGCCCCGTGCAGGCGGGCGACAACATCGTGCTGGAACCCGGGCCGCGCGAGGTCAACCTGCGCGAGCTGTTCAAGGCCCAGATGGCGGGGCGGGGCTGACCACCCCGCGCCACCGGCCCAGCGGCGCAGTGAGCAACAACACCGCCACATAGCGCACCACGTGGAAGGCGGTGACCACCGGCACGCCGAGTTCCAGCACCTGGGCCGTGATGCACATCTCGGCAATGCCGCCGGGCGAGGTGGCCAGGATCGCGGTGGCCGGGTGCAAGTCCGCCAGCAGCGCCAGGCCGGTGGCGAACACCGCCGAGGCGCCCAGCATCACAAGCGTGCCCACGGCCACCGAAAGCAGCCAGCGCGGCGCGACGCGGGCAAAGTCGGGGGTGAAGCGCGTGCCCAGGGCCACACCGATGAACAGCTGGCCGGCGTTGGTGGCCCAGCGTGGCAAGGCCGACAGCTCGACACCTGCCAGCGTGAGCGCAGCCGTGACGCCCAGGGCACCCAGCACGAAGGGGTTGGGCAGCCGCCACCAGCGCATCAGGGCCACACCCACCAGCGTCAAGGCGGCCAACAGCAGCAGGCCGCCCGGGCGCACGGCCTGCACCGCCGGCAGATACGCGTCGGCGCCATGCACACCGGCGAGCTGAAAGGCCAGTGGCAGCGTCAGCACCACCAGCAGCACCCGCAGCGAGTGCGCAGCGGCCACGCGGTCGACCTGCGCACCGGCCCGGTCGGCCAGCACCGCCATCTCGGACGCGCCGCCGATCGCGGCGGCGTAGTAGGTGGTGGCCGGGCTCTCGCCGGGGTTGAGGGCGGCGAGCAGGCGCTGAAAACCGTCGCCCAGCACCAGGGCCCAGAGCACACCCGCCGCAATCGCCGGGGCCAGCGGCCAGAACAAGCCGCCGACACTGGGCGTGAAGTACAGGCCCAGCGAGACGCCGATGGCCCATTGACCGGCGTTGCGCAGGCGGTTAGACGCCGCCAGCGGCACACCGCAGACACCGGCCAGTGCCGTGGCCAGCAGCGGCCCGATCATCCACGGCAGCGGCAGGCGCACGGCCTGCGCGGCCACGCCGGCCACGGTGGCCAGCAGCAAGGTGCCGAGCAGCCGCGCCAGGTGGCGCCAGCTCAGCCGATCACCTCGATCGTCAACAGCGCGGCGCCAAACTCGTCGCTGCAGGTGGTGCCGGCCGGGCACACCGGCTGCCCCGCCAGCAGCGGCAGGCGGCCGCCGGCGTTGGCGGCCTCCAGTGCCGCCGCCACCGAGCCGGTGGGGAAGCTCGTGAAACCATCCGCCTGCCGGGGTGCAAACGCCGCCATGTCACGCGGCCAGCGCGAGACCATCACCAGCACCTGGCCCTGGCCGGGTGGGCCGGAAATGTTGAACTCCAGGCCGCCCTGCGGCAGCGTCAGCGCCTTGCCCTTGCTGGCCTTGGGCGCGGGTGTCAGGCCGTTCGGGTAAAGCAGTTGCAGGGCACCGTCGCTGCCGTGGTTGAACAGGTAGACGTGGCCGTCCTGCAGGGACCGGATGGTCAGCACCAGCTTGTCGCGGTCCATGCGCAGCCGGGTGCTGGCGGCGGTGAGCTCCAGGCCCCAGCCGGGCGTTTGTGCCGCCACCACACGCTGGAAGACCTCGGCCGGCACGAAGCTGGCCGCCACCTGCGCTGGCGCGGGCGCCACGACGGCTGCCGATGCAGCGGGTGCGGCGGGTGCGTCGGTCTTGGGCGCCTCGGCCACCGCCGGGGCGGGCGCCGTGCCGCGGCCCGCGAACCACCAGGCACCGGCACCGCCGACGGCCAGCACGGCCGCACCTGCCACCAGCAGGCCCCGCCGCGAGCCGTCGGCTGGAGCGTCCGCCACAGCCGGCGCCCCAGCAGGCGCCACCGCGGGTACCGGCATCGGCCGCGGGGCCATCTGCGTGCGGGCGTCGTCGGCGGGCACTTCGGGGCGGGCCACCACGCGGGTGCGCTCCGGCGGTGGTGCCACGACCTGGGTGCGGTCCTGGGCCGGCGCGGCCGGCGCGGGCAGGTCCAGGTCCAGCGTGTCGGCCTCGGCGATGGGCCGGCTGGCCGGGAAATCGGCGGCGGCATCGGTGGGCGAAGCCGCCAGGCCCAGCTCGGCCTTGAAGGCGGCGATGGACGGGGTGCGGTTTTCCGGCCGCACCGCCAGGGCGTGGTCCACGGCGCGCAAAAGACGCTCGCTGTAACGGCCCGCAGCCACCTGGGACAGCGGCTCGAAGCTGTCGTTCACCAGCCGGCCCACCGACGGCGGCGGCGTGCGCCCACGCACCGCGTAGTAGGCCAGCGCCGCCAGCGCGTAGACGTCGGTCCAGGGGCCTTGTTTCATGCCCGGGATCTCGGCGTACTGCTCCACTGGCGCATAACCCGGCTTCAGGATGACGGTGAGCGCCTGCGTCATGTCGCCGATCACCCGCCGGGCGGCGCCGAAGTCCAGCAGCACCGGGCGGCGCGAGCCGGCCAGCAGCAGCACGTTGTCGGGTGCGATGTCGCGGTGGTACCAGTACTCGGCGTGGATGATGGCCAACGCGTCGGCCACCGGGCCCAGCCAGCCCAGCAGCGTGGCCTCGTCGGGCGGCGTGCCGCGCTGGCGCAGCTCGTCGCGCAGCGTGATGCCCTCGTAGAACGGCATCACCATGTAGGCCGAGCCGTTGGCCTCCCAGAAGCGGAACACCTTCACCAGCGCCGGGTGGTCGAACTGCGCCAGCATGCGGGCTTCCTTGACGAAGCTGTCCTTGCCGGCGTCAAAGGTCTCCTTGTACTTGTCCGAGCGCACGCTGACCTGCATGCCGCCCACGCGCTGGGCCAGCGACGAGGGCATGTACTCCTTCACCGCCACCTGGCGTTTGAGCGAGTGGTCCCAGGCGCGGTAGACGATGCCGAAGCCGCCTTCCCCGACCACGCTGAGCAGCTCGAACTCCGCCAGCCGCATGCCGGCCGGCAATGCATTGCCACCGTCGTGGGCGGGCTGCGGCACGGCGGGCATGCCTCCCTGGCCGGGCGGGTACGACATCGTGGGGTCGAAAAAACCGGTGACGTCGTCGTCGGAAGGGGGTGCGCTCATCGGCTGGGCCTGTGCGGCCACAGCTGCGGCCGGATCCTGACGGAGATAAGCTGGGATGGTAAGCCCTGCCGCCTGCGGCCGCGGGCTCCGCCTTCTGTGGGATTGCCGCAGATGACCACCGGCCGCAGCATGCCGCAGGCTGCAAAAAGCCCGCGCCCGCGGTATCGACGGGCCGCAGACCGGAGGAGCAATGACGGTCCCCAACTTCAGCAGGCACCCCCTGGCGGTGGCCTGCGCTGCCGCGCTCTGCTGCGCCCTGCTGGGCTCGGCCGCGCTGGCGCAGACCGCCGGCCCCACCAACACCCCCGACGCAGCGGCCGAGCGGCGTGTGCAGGTGCGAGATTTTGTGCTCAGCGGTGCCACTTTGATCGACCCGGGCCACCTGCAGGCGGTGCTGGCCCCGTTCAAAGGGCCGCGCACGCTGGCCGAGCTGCGCCAGGCCACGCTCGCGGTGCAGGCGGCCTACGTGCAGGCCGGCTACGGCGCGGTGGTCGCTTACCTGCCGTCGCAGGCCGTGGACGACGGCAGCATCGCCATCACCGTGCTCGAGGGCAAGGTCGGCGCGGTGGTCGTGGAGGGTGCCAAACGCAAGACGGCGGCACAGATCCGCGCCGCGCTGCCGACGCTGCGCGAAGGCGAAACCCCGCAGGTGCGCCGCATCGACGGCGAGTTGCAGATGGCCAATGAAAACCCGGGCCGCGCGGTGGGTGTGCTGCTCGGCCCCGGCCGCCAGCCCGGCGAGGTGCAGGCCACGGTGAAGGTGCAGGAAGCGCCGGCCCAGCGCTGGCAGCTCAGCGCCGACAACTCCGGCAATCAGCGCACCGGCCGCTACCGCGCGTCCCTCGGGTGGCAGCATGCCGACCTGAGCGGGCGCGACGACGTGCTGACGCTGCAGTTGCAGACCTCGCCCACGGCATCTGACGCGGTGGCCGTGCTGAGCGGCGGCTACCGGCTGCCGTTCCCGGGCTGGCTGTCGGCGCTGGACCTGTTCGCCGCCTACAACGACGTGGACGGTGGCACCAGCACCACGGCCGCGGGCGACCTCAGTTTTTCCGGCCGCGGCCGCATCGTGGGTGCCCGCTGGAACCTGTACCTGCCGCGCCTGGCCGAGTTCGACCAGCGCCTGGTCTTTGGCCTGGAGCAGCGCGCCTACCTGAACCAGTGCGCCATCAGCGGCCTGCCGGCGGGCGCCTGCGGGCCGGCCGGCGAGAGCGTGACCGTGCAGCCCTTCACGCTGGAGTGGGCCACGCAGCGTGGTGGCCAGGCCTCCGGCGGCTTCAACGTGGCGCTGACGCACAACCTCGGCCTGGGCGGGCGGCATGGCGACGCCGCCAACTTCGAGGCCGTGCGCGCCGGGGCCAAGCGGCGCTACACCGCCGTGCGGGCCGGCGCCTACCTGAGCCTGCCGGTGCTGGAGGACTGGAGCCTGGCCGGCCGCGTGAATGGCCAGTTCACCGGCGATGCCCTGGTGCCTGGCGAGCAGTTCGGGATCGGTGGCAGCGCCACCGTGCGCGGTTACGAAGAACGCGAGATCACCGGCGACAGCGGGCTGACCGCCAGCATCGAGCTGGTCACCCCGCGCTTCGATGGCAGCTTTGGCAACCAGAAGATCGACCTGCGGCTGCTGGCCTTTGCCGACGCCGGCACCGTGCGCAATGAAAACGCCACCGCCTGCACCGGCAACCGCAGCCGCTGCAACCTGGCCGCCTTCGGCCTGGGCGCCCGGCTGACGCTGGGCCCGTTGCAGACCCGGCTCTCGGTGGCCAACGCACTGGAAGACGGCGCCACCACGCTGCGCGGCGACTGGCGCACCCACTTTTCGTTGAGCGCGAGCTTCTAGCCGCCGGCGGGAGACCCTGAAATGCCCACTTCGACCCTCCGGAACACCCCACGACCTGCGCTGCGCCGCCTGCCGCTGGCGCTGGCCTCGGCCTGCCTGCTCAGCGCGGCGCTGCCCGGCCTGGCCGACAACCGCGCGCCCACCGCCACCGCACTGCCGGGCGGCCTGAACGTCGTGCGCGGCCAGGCCAGCGTGCAGACGCAGGGCCAGCAGATGACGGTGAGCAACTCCGCCGGCGCCATCCTGAACTGGCAGCAGTTCTCGATCGGCAGCGGTGCGTCGGTGTACTTCCAGCAGCCCTCGTCGGTGAGTCAGGTGCTCAACCGCGTGGTGGGGCGCGACCCCTCGCAGATCCTCGGCCAGCTGGGCAGCAACGGCAAGGTCTGGCTGCTGAACCCGCAGGGCGTGCTGTTCGGGCGCGACGCGCGCATCGACGTCGCCGGGCTCGTCGCGACCACCTTGAACATCCGCGACGACGACTGGCTGGCCGGCCGCTACCGGCTCACCCAGGGCGACACCGCCGGTGCACTGGTCAACCAGGGCACGCTGCAGGCCGACGAAGGTGGCCGCATCCTGCTGGTGGGCGGCAGCGCCGGGGTGCGCAACGAAGGCCTGATCGAAGCGCCTGGCGGCCAGGTGCTGCTGGCCGCCGGCCAGAGCGTGGAACTGGTGGACACGCACCTGCCGCACATGGCGGTGCGGCTGGACGCACCGGCCGGCACGGCGCTGAACCTGGGCCGCATCGCGGCCGCCGGCGGGCACGTGGACCTGATGGCCGCGCTGGTGAACCAGGACGGCATCGTGCGCGCCGACGCGCTGGGCGAAGGCCAGGGCGGACGCATCGTGCTGGAGGCACAAGACCGGCTGACGCTGGGCACCGGCAGCAGCACCAGCGCGGGCAGCGCGGGCGGCACCGGCGGCGGGCTCACGCTCAGCGGGCGCCAGATCGCACTGCTGGACGGCGCCATGCTGGACGCCTCCGGCGCCACCGGCGGCGGCACCATCACCGTGGGCGGTGGCCTGCAGGGCCGCGACCCCAGCCTGCGCCACGCCGAGGCCGTGTGGATGGCGCCGACGGCCAGCATCCAGGCCGATGCCACGCAGCGGGGCGACGGTGGCAGCATCGTGCTGTGGAGCGACCACGCCACGCGCGTCTACGGTGCGCTCAGCGCGCGCGGCGGCGCCTTGGGCGGCAACGGTGGCTTCATCGAGACCTCCGGCGGCTGGCTGGACGCCCGCCCCGCCCAGGTGCGCACCGACGCGGCACGCGGCCGCGCCGGCCTGTGGCTGCTGGACCCGTGGGACATCACGATCAGCGACACCGACGGCGACAGCAACATCGGCGGCGGACCGGACTTCTTCGCCATCGGCAGCAGCGCCACGATCCTGACCTCGACGATCGAGGCGGCGCTTGAAGCCGGCAACAACGTCAGCATCAGCACCTCGTCCAGCGGTTTTGAGGCGGGCGACATCCGGATGCTGAACGCCACGGTGGACGTGGCCCCGACGTCACCGGTGTCGTTGACGCTGCTGGCCGACCGCAACATCGTGCTGGACGGCGCCACCCTCCGCAGCCAGGGCGCGGCGTTGTCGATCACGCTGACGGCGGCCAACAGCGGCGCGGGTTCGATCCTGATCAATGCCTCGACGCTGCAGACCGCGGGCGGCAACCTGCTGCTCACCGGCAACGGGACGTTCTGCAATGGCCGCTTCTGCGACGGCGAGTTCGGCACGGCGGCGCTGGCCACCGACGGCAGCGGCCTGCAACACGGCGTGGCCGTCGCGTCGTCGCTGCTGGACGCCGCCAACGGCCGCATCGACGTCTTCGGCCAAAGCGAGGTCACACAAGCCGACACCAGCGGCATCCTGGTCGCCGACGGGTCCAGCCTGCTGGGGCGCGACATCAACCTGCGAGGGGTGGTGGTTTCCAGCGGCTCGCTCAACCGCACCGGCGTCAAGATCGCCGGCGGCCTGGTGGCCGCCACCAACAGCCTGACCATCAACGGCCAGGCCTACTCCTCGTTCTATTCCTACGACGGCAGCCCGACGGGCGTGGACATCCTGGGTGAGGTGCGGCTCGACGGCAGCGGCGGCACGGGCGAGGGCGATTCACTGCTCAGCATCTATGGCTACAGCGAAGACGCCTCGCCAGGTTACGGCTATGGCGGTCCGTTCGGCGTGCCACGTGTGGGCGTCGGCATCCGCGGGAGCACAGGCCGCGTCGTCGCCACCAACGGCGCCAGCATCGACATCGCAGGCACGGCCACCGGCAGCGGCAGCGGCGAGGACCTGGGCGTGCGGGTGGACAGCACGGCCGCTGGCGCCATCGACACCTCGCAGGGCGCCGATCTGTCGCTGTACAGCAGCGGCAACCTGCTGATCTCCGCCGACCTCCGTGTCTCCGAACAAGGGGGCAGCCTTGCGCTGCAGTCCGACAGCACGCTCTTCATCCTGGGCGCCACGGTCACCGGCGATCCCTCCAGCGTGGACATCGTGACCAGCAGCGGGCTTCAGATCGGCTCCAGCACCCAGCCCGCCCGGCTGGTCTTTGGCGACAACACCAGCGTCCACATCGAAGCCGCGGGCTTCCTGTTCGGCGCCGATTCGTTTTTCATCCCGGACCAAGGCGAGGTGTTCGCACAGCAGGCCGTCGACGGCCGGGTGCGGCCATTGGCGGTGCTGGTGGACACCCCGGGCAGCACCACGCTGCTGGCAGCCGGCGGGCCGATCACGGTGTTCGCCGACTCTTTGGCCATCGGCGCCAACGCCACGTTCCATTCACCGGCGGTCGGCACCGCTGTCACGCTGGCCGGCACCGCCGACAACCTGCACGCGATCAGTTTGTTCGACAACCAGGCCGGTGCCAACGCCATTTCCACACCCAACGGCCACTGGGAAGTCTGGGCGCTGGCGCCGGAAGGCGAGGGCCTGTTCTACCCCGGCGGCCTGGTGCCCGATTTCCGCCAGGTCGACGCGGTCTACGGCCAGACGCAGCCGGCGCTGGGCGGGGCGCGCGGGTTTTTCTTCCAGGGCTCGGCGCAGCTGACGCTCTTCCTCGGTGAGGGTGCACCGCCCATCACCAAGGTCTACGACGGCAGCCCCAGCCTGGACGCCGACTTTTACGGCCTGTTCGTCTCCGGCTTCCGCGGCCAGGACGTGATCGATGGTGCACTCGGCTACAACGACAAGAACGTCGGCACCGGGAAGAGCATCGCGCTCAATGCCTTCGGCCTGACCGGCATCAAAGGCCCGGACGGCGCGCCGGTGTTCGGCTACACGCTGGACTTTTCCGCCGGCCAGGGTGTGGCGGCCATCACACCCGCCACGCTGGACCTGCTGGGCGCGCAGATCAGCGACAAGGTCTACGACGGCGCGGTGCAGGCCGTGGTGCAGCAGTGGAACCTGAGCGGCTTCGTGCCCGGCGACGACCTGATGGTGATCGGCGACGCGGTGTTCGCCGACAAGAACGTGGGCACCGCCAAGCCGGTGTCGCTGTCGGTGCTGGGCCTGAGCGGCATCGACGCGGGCAACTACATGCTGGGCAACGTGACCACCGGCAGCACCACCGGCAACCTGCTGCCCGCACCGCTGAACCTGGTGACCGGCCTCGTGGCCGACAAGGTCTACGACGGTGGCACGGCCGCCACGGTCCTGAGCGCCAGCGTCAGCGGCGTGGTGGGCAGCGAGGTGCTGAGCTTTGCGCTCAGTGGCAGCTTCGACGACCGGAACGCGGGGGTCGGCAAACCGGCCAGCGTCACGCTCACCGGCTTCAGCGGGGCCGATGCCGGTAACTACACGCTGGGCAGCACGCTCAGCGTGGCCACCAGCGCCACCATCACGCCGGCCACGCTGAACCTGATCGCGGCCACCGTGGCCCACAAGACCTATGACGGCGGCACTGGCGCCACCCTCACGGGCCTGTCCTTGGCTGGCGCGGTGACGGGCGACGAGGTGCAGGCGCTGGGCAGCGCCAGCTTTGCCGACAAAAATGCAGGCAGCGCCAAGCCCGTGGCAGTGACGCTCAGCGGCCTGGGCGGCGCCGACGCCGCCAACTACCAGCTGGGCATCGCCAGCACCAGCGCGGCCGCCGACATCCTGCCCGCCGCCCTGACCCTGCTGTCGGCCACCGCGGCCGACAAGGTCTACGACGGCAGCACCAGCG
>CAYTWU010000041.1:0-6660 GCA_964442175.1 uncultured Rubrivivax sp. | reverse complement strand
CGGCCAAGTCCGTGACCGTCACGCTCACCGGCTTCAGCGGCGCCGATGCCGGCAATTACACGCTGGGCAGCGGCACCACCGCCACGACCACCGCCGCCATCACACCGGCCACGCTGACCCTGCTGTCGGCCACCGCGGCCGACAAGGTCTACGACGGCAGCACCAGCGCCAACCCCACCGGCCTGGTGCTCGGCGGTGTCGTGACAGGCGACAGCGTGCTGGGCACCGGTGGTGCCAGCTTCAGCGACCGCAACGCCGGCACGGCCAAGTCCGTGACCGTCACGCTCACCGGCTTCAGCGGCGCCGATGCCGGCAACTACACGCTGGGCAGCACGGTGACGGCCACCACCACCGCCGCCATCACGCCGGCCGCGGTGGACCTGCTGGGCGGCAGCGTCGCCAACAAGGTCTACGACGGTGGCACGGGTGCCACCGTCACCGCCTGGAGCCTGGCCGGTGTGTTGGCGGGCGACACCGTCAACGCCAGCGGCAGCGCGGCCTTCGCCGACAAGAACGTCGGCACGGCCAAACCCGTGGCGCTGGTGCTCGGCGGCCTGACCGGCGCCGACGCCGGCAACTACCTGATCGGCACGTCCACGGCCACCGGCTCGGCGTCCATCACACCGGCCACGTTGAACGTCGACGGTGCCACCGTCGCCAACAAGACCTACGACCGCACGACCGCGGCCACGGTCACCAGCTTCGCGCTCGCGGGCGTCGTGGCCGGTGACAGCGTGGCCGGCAGCGGCAGCGCCAGCTTCGCGGACCGCCTGGCCGGCGTGGCCAAGCCGGTGGACGTGCGCCTGACCACGCTGACGGGCGCCGACGCCGGCAACTACGTGGTGGGCCAGGCCGACGCCAGCGCCAGCGCCACGATCTTCCCGGCCCAGATCACCCTCGCCGGTGGCACGGCCGCCGGCAAGACCTATGACGGCACGGTCAACACCACGGCCATATCGTTGACGCTGTCCGGCGTGATCACCGGGGACAGCGTCAGCGGCAGCGCCGACGCCCGCTTCGCCGACCGCAATGCCGGCAATGCCAAGCCCGTGACCTTGTCGCTGCTGGGCCTGTCGGGTGCCGACGCCGGCAACTACACGCTGGGCGGCACACTGACGGCCACCACCACAGCGGCCATCACGCCGGCGCTGCTCACCTACGTGGCCACACCAGCCACCGTGTCGGCCGACGCGCCGCTGACGGGCTTCAGCGGTGTCGTGACCGGCTTCGTCGGCGGCGACACGCTGGCCAGCGCAACAAGCGGCACTGCGGTCTTCAGCCCCGGCCTGGAGGGCGCGCCATTGCCCGGTGTGTATGCGCTCAACGGCAGCGGCCTGACGGCCGCGAACTACAGCCTGACCCAGGCGCTCGGCAACGCCACGGCATTGACGATCATCGCCGCTCCAGCACCGCCGCCGCCACCGCCGCCGCCTGTCTCCGGCGAACAGGCGGCCACGGTGGTGACACCGACCGAGCGCATCGCCGGCGTGAAGCCGCCGCGTGACCTGCTGCCCGCCCCGCTGGCCACGGCACCGGAAATCGGCCGCCTGCTGGACCTGATGCCCGCGCTGGACCCGAACAACCGCGACGCGATCTTCGGTGCGCTGGACATCTCCGGCCTGGGGCCGGACCGGGTGGCCGCGGTGCTGGCGGCACGCGACGAATACAAGAAGGCCTTGCTCAGCCCCGCGCTGGCGCGGCTGGAGCAGGACCCGTCGCTGGCCGACGCACCGGGCTGTGCCACCGCCCAGCAGGCCGCCAGCGGCCAGTGCCTGATGGTGACGCCGCTGGACCGTGAATCGGTGATCTCCAACGCCCGCGTGGTGGAACGCCTGCCCATCGCCTCACCACCTGCGGTGCAGCCCGCACCGGCGGCCCCGGCCGTGGTGCCGCCCGGCGCATCGGCCGCGCCGGCGGCACCCGCCGCCCTGGCTGCGCCACGCCCGCCGGTGCCCGTGGTGGTGCCACCCTTCCCTGAGCGGCGCGGCGTGCGCCAGGCCACGTTGCCGCAGATCCAGCGCAAGATCGCCGTCGTCGTGGGCATCGACCAGTACGCCGACGCCCGCATCCCGCGCCTGGCCAACTCGGTCCGCGACGCCCAGGCCGTGGCGCAGAGGCTGGAAACCGCGCTCGGCTACGAGACCGTGGTGCTAGAGAACCCGACCAAGGCGGCGCTGTTCCGGGTGCTGAACCGGCTGACGGCGGAGTCGTCGCCGCAGGACTCCGTGGTGCTGTACTACGCCGGGCACGGCGAGCTGGTGCCGCAGACCGGGCTGGGCTACTGGCAACCGTCGGACGCCGACGCCACCCGCCCCGAGACCTGGGTGTCCAACAGCGACATCAACCGTGTGCTGCGGGGCATCGGCGCGTCACAGGTGGCCCTGGTGTCGGACAGCTGCTTCTCCGGCAGCCTGGTCAGCGAGACCCGCATCCGCGGCATCAGCCCGACGCAGGACCCGGCGGCGCTGCTGGCGCGGCGCGCGGCCGTGGTCATGTCCTCGGGCGGCAACGAGCCGGTGGCCGACGCCGGGCGCAACGGGCATTCGCCCTTTGCCTTCAGCCTGATGCAGGCCCTGGAGCGTGTGCCGGCGTGGCGCCCGGGCAGCAACCTGTTCGAGCAGGTGCGCTTCCAGGTGGCCCGCCAGCTGCCGCAACGGCCGCAGTACGGGGCGTCCGGGCAGGGCGGGCACGAGCCCGGTGCGGACTATGTCTTTGAACAACGCCAATTGGAGGGAGTGACGCGTTAGGCCGGCCGCCGCACAATCTGAACCCAGTCTGATGCCGAGGAGGCCTCCATGCGCCACATTCCCACGCGCCTTGCCCATGGTCTGTTCCTGGCCGGTTTTGTGCTGGCCGCCCAGGTGGCCGGGGCCGCCGAGCCCGTGCTCAAGCCGGGCCAGGTGACCGAAAACGCCTTGGTCGATGCCCTGGCCATCGAGCCTGCACCGCAGGAAGAAGTGGGCCAGACCCGCTCGATCCGGCCGACCATGAAGCCGGCCGGCAGCACCCAGGCCGCCGGCCCGGGCCGTGCCAGCCTGCTGATCACCTTCCCCACCGGCTCGGCCGCACTGACGCCGGAAACCATCAAGGCGCTGGACACGGTGGGCAAGGCCCTGCAGTCCGACCGCCTGGCAGGTTTCAGTTTCCGCGTCGAAGGCCATGCCGACCCACGCGGCGGCGCCGAGATGAACCTCACGCTGTCCGAACAGCGGGCGCAGTCGGTGGTGTCCTACCTGGTCGACAAGGTCGGCATCCTGCCCGACAGGCTCAGCGCCGTCGGCAAGGGCTCGGCCGAGCTGCTGAACGCCGAGCGCCCCGAAGCGCCGGAAAACCGCCGCGTGACCATCGTCACCACGCGTTGAGGCCCCCGGTGCGGTGGTGACACGCCCAAGCGTGGCACCATCGCACGATGCTCGCTTACCGACACGCCTTCCACGCCGGCAACCATGCCGACGTGTTGAAGCACCTGGTGCTCACGCTTGTGCTGCGCCACATGAACCTCAAGGACAAGGGCTACCGTGTGGTCGACACACACGCCGGCGCCGGGGGTTATTCATTGCAGGGCGAATACGCCAACAAGCGCCACGAGTTCGAGGACGGCGTCGGCCGGCTCTGGGGCCGCGACGACCTGCCCGCGCCGCTGGCCGACTACCTGGCCCTGGTGCGCCAGTTCAACGACGGCGCGCAGCTGCGCCAGTACCCGGGCTCGCCGGCCTTCGCCCACCTGCTGCTGCGCCCACAGGACGAGATGCGCCTGTTCGAGCTGCACCCCACGGACCACAAGATCCTGTCCAGCTACCTGGGTGACCAGCCGCAGGTGAGCGTGGCGATGAGCGACGGCTTCGCGGCGCTGAAGAAGCAGCTGCCACCGCCCACGCGCCGCGGCGTGCTGCTGATCGACCCGCCCTACGAGCTGAAAAGCGACTACGCCAAGGTGCTGGCCGCCGTGCGCGAGGCGCTCGCGCTGTTCGCCGACGGCACCATCGTCGTCTGGCTGCCGCAGCTGCAGCTGCTGGAAGCCAGCCAGCTGTCGCAGCGCCTGAAGGCCTCGGCCGCGCCGGCCAAGAAGGGCTGGTTGCTCGCACGCCTGACGGTGGCCCGCGCCGATGCCCGCGGCTTCGGCATGCTGGGCAGCAGCGTGCTGGTGATCAACCCGCCGCACACGCTGCAGCCGGCACTGAAGGAGACCCTGCCCTGGCTGGCCGAGGTGCTGGACCAGACCGGCGGCCAGGCCAGCAGCGCGCTGGAAACGGGCAGCTGACGCTGGTTCAGGGGTCCAGCCCGCGCTGCCGGTCGGCGTGGAACTGCTGGCGGAAGGCCTCGAAGCGGCCTTGCTCCAGCGCCTGGCGCACCTCGCTCATCAGGTTCAGGTAGTAGTGCAGGTTGTGCAGGCTGGCCAGCATCGGCGCCAGCATCTCGCCGCAGCGCTCCAGGTGGTGCAGGTAGGCGCGGCTGAAGTGGCTGCAGGTGTGGCAGCCGCAGGTCGGGTCCAGCGGCCGGGTGTCGTTCTTGTGGCGCGCGTTGCGGATCTTCAGGTCGCCGAAACGTGTGAAAAGGTGGCCGTTGCGCGCGTTGCGCGTGGGCATCACGCAGTCGAACATGTCCACGCCTGCGGCCACGCCTTCCACCAGGTCTTCCGGCGTGCCCACGCCCATCAGGTAGCGCGGTTTGTGCGCCGGCAGCCGGTGCGGCGTGTGCGCCATGATGCGGCGCATGTCTTCCTTGGGCTCGCCGACGCTGACGCCGCCGATGGCATAACCCGGCAGGTCCAGCGCGGCCAGCTGCGCCAGCGATTCTTCGCGCAGCGATTCGAACATGCCACCCTGCACGATGCCGAACAGCGCGTTCGGGTTCTCCAGCCGCGCAAACTCGGCCTGTGAGCGGCGCGCCCAGCGCAGGCTGAGCTCCATCGAGGCGCGGGCCTCGGCCTCGGTGGTGCGTTTTCCGTCGGTTTCGTAGGGCGTGCACTCGTCGAACTGCATCACGATGTCGGAGTTCAGCGCGGTCTGCACCTGCATGCTGACCTCGGGCGTCAGGAACAGCTTGTCGCCGTTCACCGGCGACGCAAAACGCACGCCTTCTTCGCTGATCTTGCGCATCGCGCCCAGGCTCCAGACCTGGAAGCCACCGCTGTCCGTCAGGATGGGGCGGGGCCAGGCCTCGAAGGCGTGCAGCCCGCCGAAGGTCTTCAGCACGTCCAGCCCCGGGCGCATCCAGAGGTGGAAGGTGTTGCCCAGGATGATCTGCGCGCCCATGGCCTCCAGGTCGCGCGGCATCACGCCCTTGACCGTGCCGTAGGTGCCCACGGGCATGAAGATGGGGGTTTCGACGACGCCGTGGTTCAGCGTCAGGCGGCCGCGGCGCGCGTGGCCTTCGGTGCCCAGGACTTGGAAATTCAGCATCGTGCGATTGTCGCAGCCGGGCCAGGCACACCAGTTTTGGCCGCAGATCTACAAATGTAGTTGCGAATCATTCGTGTTATGCTTAGTTTCACTAAGTAAAGACTTCACCGTGCTGCGCCGTCCCCCGTCCTCCGATCACCTGCCCCCCGGGCAGCGCAACGCCGCCGTCGCCGCCATCCTGGCCCTGCATGCCGCTGCCGGCTGGGGCCTGCTGCAGGTGCAGGCCGTGCGCGATTCCCTGGTGGCCGCCGCGCCGATGTTCGTCGACTGGATCGCCCCGCCAGCCCCGGTACCCGCACCACCGCCACCACCGCAGCCGCGCCCACGGGTGCCGGCGCCGCCGCCGAAGAACATCGTCGCCACGCCCGCCGCAGCACCGACACCTGCCACCTTCGTGGCGCCGGCCCCGGAGCCGGCGCCACCCCTGCCGCCGGTGGCCATCGTCACCGCACCGGCACCTCCCGCGCCACCGGCCCCGCCGGCCGCGGGGCCCGCGCCCAAGCTGATCCCGCCGTCGGCCATCCAGTACCGCGTGCTGCCGGACATCAGCTACCCCAACGCCTCCCGGCGGCTGGGCGAGAGCGGCGTCGTGGTCGTGACGGTGCTGGTGGACACCGACGGCGTGCCACGCGAGGTGCAGGTGACGCAGAGCAGCGGCTTCGAGCGCCTGGACCGGGCCGCCGTGGCCGGTGTGCAGCGCGCGCGCTTCCAACCCTATCTGGAAAACGGGCGGGCGCTGGCCGGCTGGGCCCGCATCCCCGTGCCTTTCACCTTGGAGAACTGAATGGAATCGAATCTCGGCTTGGCGCACTTCATCGCGCAGAGCGATGCCGTCGGCAAGACGCTTCTGGTGCTGCTGCTGGGCATGTCGGTGCTGTCGTGGATCATCATCGCGCTGAAGGGCCTGGCGCAGGTGAACCGCCAGCGGCGCAGCACGAAGTTCCTGGATTTCTTCTGGAACGCCACCTCGCTGGAATCGGTGCAGCACGAGATCGGCACCCACGGCGCGCTCGACCCGTTTTCGCACCTCACGGCGCACGCCATGCAGGCGCAGACCCACCACGCGCGCTACGGCGCGGCCAAGCTGGAAGAAGCGGGCACGGCCAGCGACTTCGTCACCCGCACCATCAAGAAGGTGCTCGATGAAGAAACCACGCGGCTGGAAAACGGCCTGACGGTGCTGGCCACCGTGGGTGCCACCGCGCCCTTCGTGGGCCTGTTCGGCACCGTCTGGGGCGTGTACCACGCGCTGGTGGCC
>CAYTWU010000040.1:0-18052 GCA_964442175.1 uncultured Rubrivivax sp. | reverse complement strand
TCGGCTTCACGATGGTGGTGCACCCACACGACGCGGACACCGCCTGGGTGTTTCCGATGGACGGCACCGACGTCTGGCCGCGCACCAGCCCCGCCGGCCGCCCGGCCGCCTACGTGACCCACGACGCCGGCACCAGCTGGCAGCGGCAGGACACCGGCCTGCCCACCGAGCAGGCCTGGTGGACGCTGAAGCGCCAGGCCATGGGCATCGACACCCTGGCCGAACCCGCGCTGTACTTGGGTACCACCAGCGGCGAGCTTTGGATCGGGCACGAGGGCGGCGGGCGCTGGGCCAACATCGCCCGCCACCTGCCGGAGATCTACGCGGTGGAAGTGGCGGTGCTGCCGTGAAGGGCCGGCCGTGAAGGTGATGCTGCCGGGCGCGCTGCGCTCCTACACCGGCACGCTGCACGTGGAGGCCGACGGCGACACCTTGGCCGCGCTGTTTGACGACCTGGACCGCCGCTACCCCGGCCTGCGCTTCCGCGTGGTGGACGAACAAGGCCAGCTGCGGCCCAACATGCGCGTGTTCGTGAACGGGCGGGATTGCCGCGACCTGCAGCGCGCGCTGGGGGCGCAGGATGCGGTGGCGGTGGTGTTGGCGTTGAGTGGGGGGTGAGAAGATCCGGAGGCGTTGCCATCGTCGGCAGTGGTCAATCAATGGTTGACAACTGATTTGCCTTGAGCGGCTTGACCGTCTCGCTGGACGCCGAGCCGGCACTGCGTTGCTGAAGCTGGGCGATGGCGACATCGGCCGCCACGGTGCGGCCGGCCTCGATGTCAGCGAGGCCACGCCTGACATCGGCAATCAGCAGCAGGTGGATTCGCTCAAGCTCCGGCCGGGGGTAGCCATCCAGCGGGTCGGCGTCGATGAGGTCGACGTCTCGCGCGTCGTTCTTGGTGATCATCCTCTCGGCGCCTGCCTTGGCCTGGTCGGCCAGCTCAGAAAAGTTGGCACGCGGCTGCGTGAAGGGCGCCACGTCGCCGGCTGAAAGGCCCATGTTCTGGCGCGGGCCGACGGCGCAGCCGTGGGGCCGCGCCTTGGTCGTCACCGGCAGGCCGCGACCATCGGCGCGGGGCGCTTGCGCCTAGAGCCGGGCCTGCTGGCGGGTATGCCCTGCGAGCGGGGACGCCCAAGCCGCATTGCGGACATGGGGTTGCATACAGTAGCACTGAGTGCTATAAACCCCGAATGGGGTCGGACTGATGGCGGTTTACAAGACCAAGTGGTTCGACCGCTGGGCACGGAAGGAAGGATTGGCCGCGTCGATCCTCTGCGTTGCCGTGCAGGAAATGACCCAGGGGCTGATCGATGCCGACCTGGGCGGCGGTCTGGTCAAGAAGCGGATTGGGCGGGCCGGGCAGGGGAAGAGTGGCGGCTTCCGAACACTGGTCGCCACCAACAAAGGTAACCGCTGGGTGTTCGTGTTCGGCTTCCCAAAGAACGAGCGCAGCAACATCGATAAGGACGAAACCGAGGCGTTGAAGAAGCTGGCGGCGCACCTGCTGTCACTGACGGCTCAGGCGGTCGGGAAGGCGAAGCAGGCTGGCGAACTGATAGAGGTGGATTGCGATGCGAAAGACTAAGTCTCCGATCCTGGCCGCCGTGCATGACACGGCCAAGGGGCTGCACAAGGCTGGCGTGATGGATCAGGTCACGCTGCGTGAATTCGACCAACTGTGCCTGCCGCCGGTCGAGCCGCTGCAGCCTGAGCAAATCAAGCACATCCGCGAAACCACGCGGGTGAGCCAGGCCGTTTTCGCCCGCTTGCTGAACACCAGCGTCTCGACGGTGCAGAAGTGGGAGATCGGCCAGAAGAAGCCCACGGGCACGGCCCTCAAGCTCCTGCACCTGGTGCAGAAGCGCGGCCTCGAAGTCGTCGCCTGACAGCAAGCGCGTTTATAAACACGAACCGACGCATTGTCAGCCGCAGCCTCCGGCGGCGGTGGAGGAGCGGCTGCGCCTTGCACAATGCCTCCGATAAATCGAAGAATCTGACCTAGTCCTCAATGCTGCAAACGATCACGCCCAGAAATTCTGCCGAGGAAGCGGGGGCGCGCCCTGTCAGCCCTTTTCTCGGCAGACCACCCGCGAACGTTGCCTACGCCACGCCGTCAGGCCGAATGCTGCATGGCAAATCCGATGAACTGCTGAAAGACGGGTCGCTGGCGCGGTTCGAGGGCAAGGTGAATCTGATCTTCACCTCGCCGCCGTTCCCGCTCAACCGCAAGAAGCGCTACGGCAACGAGACCGGCGACGCCTACATCCGCTGGCTCTGCGCTTTCGGGCCGCTGTTCAAGAAGATGCTGACGCCGGACGGCTCCATCGTGATCGAGATGGGCAACTCCTGGGAACCAGGGATGCCGGTCATGTCCACCTTGGCGCTGCGAGCCCTGCTTGAATTCCAGTCGAAAAACGAACTGCACCTATGCCAAGAGTTCATCTGGCAGAACCCGGCCAAGCTGCCGTCTCCGGCGCAGTGGGTCAATGTCGAGCGCATCCGGGTGAAAGACAGTTTCACCAAACTGTGGTGGCTGTCGGCGAGCCGGACGCCCAAGGCCAACAATCAACGAGTGCTGCAGGAATACAGCAAGGCGATGAAGGGGCTGCTCAAGAAGGGCAGCTACAACGCAGGCAAGCGTCCGTCCGAGCACGACATCAGCGAGACCGCCTTCCTGCGCGACAACGGCGGGGCGATCCCGTCGAATGTGCTGACCTACGCCAACACTCACAGCGGCGACGCCTACCAGATCTATTGCCGCGACAACAAGCTCCAGCTTCATCCGGCGCGGATGCCGAGCGACCTAGCGAAGTTCTTCATCAAGTTTCTGACGGAGCCGGGCGACATCGTCCTCGACCCGTTTGGCGGCAGCAACACGACAGGTGCAGCTGCCGAGGAACTTGAGCGCTTCTGGATCAGCATCGAAGCGTCCGCGGACTACATCAAGGGCTCGCGTGGCCGTTTCGGCGACGCCATCACCCAGGATTCGTTTTCGCAGTGGTAGCGCGCTGTCGACTTGAATCGGCACGTTTTCCTTTCTAACGTGGGAGCAAGCTGGATGACACAAGAATTCGAAGCTGAACTGAGCGTCGGCCCGAAGGCAATCGACGCCTACAGCCGCCTCAGCTACAGCATGTGGTTCGCGCTCGCCGAGTTCGTTGATAACTCGACTCAATCGCGGCTCAACTATGGCGACCTCGTCGATGACTTGCTGCGCTCGGAGGGGCGGCCTCTGACCGTTGACATCGTCCACAACCGCCAGACCAAGGAAATCTCGATTGAGGACAACTCTGTAGGCATGTCCAAGGATGATCTGGTCGCGGCGCTGCGCATCGCCCACCCGACGAAGGACAGCAAGGGCCGCTCCAAGTACGGCATGGGCATGAAGACGGCAGCCTGCTGGATCGGGGCCAAGTGGTCGGTCGTGACCTGCGAGTTCGGCAGCGGCGAAGAATGGACGGCAACCATTGATGTTGACGCGATCGCCAACCACGGCGCGAAGGTGCCGCTGACGCTGCGCAAGGTCGATACGTCGGCGCACTACACGAAGATCGTCATCAGCGACCTGCGGCGCGTGATCCAGACCCGCTCCGAAGAAGTGATCCGCACCTACCTCGGCTCCATGTATATGTTCGATCTGCGCCCGGACGACAAGGGCCAGGTCGCGCTGAAGCTGACCTACAACGGTGATGAAGTCGGCCCACCCCAGGACATGGACTGGGACACCGATCCGGCGGGACTCCCCATGCGGCGTGACCTGCCTGTAACCCAGATTGCGGGCAAGACCGTCAGCGGCTGGATCGGCGTTCTCAAACGCGGCGGCCGGAAGTTCGGTGGCTTCTCGCTGTTCCAGAACAACCGGCAGATTCAGGGCTTCCCGACGGCCTGGAAGCCGAAGGCGATCTTTGGCGGCGTTGATGATGAAGGCGCGAACAACCTGGTCGCGCAGCGCTTGACGGGGGTGCTGCTGCTGGACGGCTTTGTCGTCTCGCACACCAAGGACGCGGTGCTGTTTCAGGGCGAGGAAGAAGACGAGCTGGAGCGCTTCCTGGTGGCCGAGACCAAAGAATACAGCGACTACGCGAAGAAGCGGCGCAGCGGCAAGACGCAAAAATGGTCGAAAGACAAGGTGCGTGACCTAGTGGACAGCATGAAAAACGAGTTCACCAGCAACGAAATTAAGGATGCGCTGAACAACGCGGCGCTGCCCCCGCCGGAGACGATTTCCGCCAACAACCGGCAACTGCTGAACTCGTTGACGGTGGAGGACGAGATTGCACGGCTGTCGATCTTGCCCGACCTCACGGTGATCATTTCAGCCAAGGAAACCAGCGAGTACGAGCCGCACGTCACCTTCGTGCCTGGTGCCGCCGCAGGCATGCTTCACGTGATCATCAACGGTCTCCATCCCTACTACCTCTCGCTCTCTGGAGACGCCATTGATGAGTGCATCCATCAATACATCTTCGATGCCGTGGCTGAGTTCAAGGTTTCGAAGATGCTGGCGGCGCGGCTGAACCCGGACAGTATTCGCCGGTTGAAAGACAGCCTGCTGCGGGCGCGCGCCGACCAGCTGGACAACGCCGATGCTGAAGTCCGGCAGCAGGCCGAAGCCCAGTTGTTCGATGGAGCATCCGGCCAGGCTGGCGCTCAGCCGTAGGGCGCGGCCTTGCCAAAGCTCGCACCACGGGGATGGCAGTTAGCCGCGCTGCAGGAGTGGGAGCGCGCGGGCAATCGCGGCATCGTCAGCGTCGTGACCGGCGGCGGTAAGACCGTGTTTGCCCTCTCATGCATTGACCGCATCCGCCCCAGCGCGACGCTCATCGTGGTGCCGACAACGGCACTGCTTGAGCAGTGGTGGTCTGAGGCCGCCTCTTACTTCGATCTTGACCTTGACGAGATCAACATCGTCACGGGCAGCCTGCGGTTTCGGGTGGGCGCGATCAACATCGCGGTGATCAACACGGCGGCGAAGCTGGCTGAACGCATTGCCAATCACAAGGTTTTCCTGGTGGTGGACGAGTGCCACAAAGCCGCGTCCGAACACTTCCGCGCGGCGTTGAGCGTTAACACCTCGGCGTCACTGGGTCTTTCGGCCACGCCGGAGCGGCCCTATGACGAAGGGCTGCAGGTCGTGCTGATCCCCGCACTCGGCCCGGTGATCTTCAGCTACGACTACGCCGCGGCGCTGCGCGACGGGGTCATTGTTCCCTTTGATCTGCGGAACATCGTCTTTGACCTGGAAGAAGACCGGCAGGCCGAATACGAAAAGCTGAGCAAGGCAATTGCCCGCTCAATCTCCAAGTTCGGCCCCGAAGCCGATGAAACGATAGCGCTGTTCCTCAAGCGGGCGCGCGTGCTCAATCTGAGCCTGAACCGCATCCGGCTAACCTTGAAGCTGCTCGCCAAAAACCGTGGCAAGCGCGCCCTGGTCTTTCATGAGGACATCGAGGCCTGCGACCTGATCCATTCGATCCTGCTGGAAAACGGCGTCAAGAGCGGCGTCTATCACTCGAAGCTCACGCTACGCGCCCGCGCGAGCATGTTGGGTCAATATCGGTGCGGCGACATCGATGTCCTGGTGACGTGCCGGGCGCTCGATGAAGGCTTCAACGTGCCGGAGACCGAACTGGGGATCATCGCCGCCAGCACCGCGACGCGCCGCCAGCGGATTCAACGGCTTGGACGGGTCGTGCGCCCGGCCCAGGGCAAGGCGGGCGCGACGATATACACGCTAGTGGCGACCGGGCCGGAAATAGACCGGCTGAAGGAAGAGGAAAGGCGCCTTGAAGGCGTTGCGTCCGTGAGCTGGAGCCGGGCATGAAGACATTGCTGACCGGCGAATGCCATATCGACAACATCTTCCATCTGATCGACCCGACCGAGTTCGTCGAAGTGGATTTCGAAGCTGAGGTCGTCAAGGTGCTCTCGTGTCTGTTGCCCGACTACACCTGTGGCGTCTTCGCTGGGGCCTTTGTGCTGGAAGGTGAACGGCGCTCGGCAGACCTGGCGTTGATCCACAAAAGCCTGTCTCACTGGTTCGTTGTCGAAGTCGAGCTTGCCGGTCACTCTCTTGAACACCATGTGCTGCCGCAGGTGCGGTGCTTTCGCTTCGGCGAGCCGGAGTCCTCGTGCGTCACGAGCCTGTGTCGCGGCTTTCCGGTGCTTAAACGGGACGAGGCCGAAGCGTTGTTGCGCTACATCCCACGGTTCGTCGCCGTCGTGGCGAACCTCCACGATCCGCACTGGATGACGGCGCTCGGCGCTGTGGACGCCCAGTTGCTGACGGTCTCGGTGTATCGCGACCACCAGGGCCGCAGCGCGCATCAGGTTGAAGGACGGCTGAACGTGCGGGCGGAGAGCCTGGGTTTTGCCCGCTTCTCCGCAATAGACAACTCCCTCCGGCTGCCGAAGGGCTGTGGCCTCCCTGTCGGCAACCTGCAGATAGTCGATCAGTTCGGCAACTTGACCGGCTGGACATCACGGACGAGCGAGGACACGCTGTGGCTGACCAAGGATCGCGGCCCCGCGCTCATCACCCACGACAGCTACGTACAGATCATCAGAAATTTCGAGGGCCAGATTTCCCTGCGGCCATCGGGTTCCTGAGGCGGCGGGGACCGCTCCGCTTCCACGATCTCCGGCATACGTTCACGAGCTGGCGCGTCCAACTGGGAGCGCCGCTGTCGGTGTTGCGGGAACTCGGCGGCTGGCAGTCGCAGGCCATGGTGCAGCGCTACACCCATCTGGGCGCGGAGCATCTGGCACCCTGGAACTACCGGCTCGCCGCACACGGCACAAATCTGGCACAACCGGCGAACGACAACCAACAATAGACGCACTACAGCGCGCAAGCTAATGATCTGCTGAGACTTTTTGGTAGGCCGTGTTGGACTTGAACCAACGACCAAAGGATTATGAGAACCGCCGCCACGTTCGCGCAAGTGCTCTACGGTGCTCTATGCGCACCCCCTGCACCCCAATAGCGCTAGCACTGGCCCGGGTTTGCGAACTGTAGGCATCACGGGCGCTCATCTACGGGCCTCTACCGGTATCGCGTGCACCGTGCTTACACGGTGCCAACGCCTTTCCTACACTGCCCCAGGCAGGCCCGAGTGATCGGGTAGGCAAAGGTGCACCTCGCGACAGCGCCAACTGTCCGAGGTGCGTGGCTCAACTCCAAACGAACTGGAGTATTGCAATGACGATCCTACCGACCTTCATCCGCCCCTCGGCAACCCGGCGCGATGACGCGTTTGATCCAACCTTGAAGTGCTGCCCTTTCGGACAATGAGGCAGACATGAAAGCACTCACACAAGGCGCCGCCGACACGCTGAAACCGCCCACCGGCGTCACCAGGACCGGCAAGCCCGTCAACCAGTCCTTCGCATGGTGCGGAAAGCTCAACGGCTTCGGCATCCGTTGCACTCTCAACGGTGCCAAGTCCTGGGTCGTCCAGGGGCGCATCAATACGCAGGAGCGCCGCATCACGCTGGGGAACCATGCGCTGCTGTCGTTCGAGGAGGCACGCAAGCGGGCAAAGGCGATCTTGCTCCAGATGGGAGACGGCATCGACCCGGTGCAAGAAGCTCAGCAGGTGGAGGCGCAGTCGGCCACGCTGTCGCAGGTGGCGGAAGACTACATCGAGCACCGCCGAACGAAGCACGGTGCCTTGCGCCAGCACACCATCGACGACATTCGCAAACACTGCACCAAGGCGCTGGGCGATTGGAAGGATCGGCCCATACGCACCATCACGTCTGCAATGGTGCTGGCGAAGTTCAAGGAACTGTCGAAGACCCGCACCGCCCAGGCTAATCAGGCGCTCATCGTGTTCCAGGCGCTGCATGGCTGGGCGCGCAAGTCGAATCCATCGCTCGTCAAAGACCTAGTGGGCGACACGCTCAAGGGCATGTGGCACGCCAGCGTCGCGCGCACCGGGCGCATCCCATTCGACAAGGTCGGCGAGGCGTGGCGCATGCTGGAAAAGCGGCGCACTGTGGTGGACCGCAGGGGCACAGCGGTCGGCGCTGCTGCTGTGTCATTCCAGATGCTCACGGGCATGCGCTGGGGCGAGGTTACCGGGTTGACCTGGGATCGCGTTGACCTAGACGGCAAGGTGCCAAGCTGGTCACTGACAGCCGACGACGCCAAGAACCACAACCCCCTCACGGTCCCGCTGTGCTCCCAGGCCGTCGCGCTGCTACGGGAGCGCGAGCACGTCAGCAAGCGCAGCGCCTACGTCTTCCCGCAGCACAAGAACCCGAAGGCGCCGCTGGGCAACCCGCAGGCACTGTGGGACGAGGTGAGTGAGCTTTGCGGGTTGCGCCTGACGAGTCACGACATGCGCCGCACGTTCCTCGCCATCGCGATCAAGAGCGGCGTAGAGCTATGGCGCGCGGAGATTCTGACTAACCACATCCCGCAGTCGGTCACCCTCGTTCACTACGTCGAAACGAACGATCTGCGCGAGGACTATGCCGAGCACGCGCAGCGCGTGGGCGATTGGATCGAAGCTGCGGCAACCGCTACCGCAAGCCCTGCCACGGTGTAGCGCATCGCGGTTGCATTGGAGGTATTGAAGCACGTAGAGTGCGGTCACCGCTGCATCCCGCAGCGTCTATCTCAGGCCAAGCGGCCGGTGTCCCTCAACAGGCACCGGCCGCTTTGCTTTTGGACCGGTGCCGCACTGGAGCTGCACATGAACGCACCTGTCCAAAGACTGCTCAACCGCAAGGAAGCGGCCGAATACCTTGGCATCAAGCCCGACACCCTGGCGCAGTGGACATGGCTGGGCAAGGGCCCCAAGTACGTGAAGGTCGGCGGACTGGCGAAGTACCGCAGCGAAGACCTTGAAGCCTGGGTCGCCGAGCGCACCCGCCTCTGCTCCAACCCGGTCCGAAACGCTGAACTGAGCGCCGCAGCCACTGCCACCGCCTGAGCGGGGTACCAAGCGTCCCTCCGTCGACGCCTATCAAAAAAGCACCCCGACGGGGCGGGGTGTAAGGCATACGCAATGAACAACCGCAGTTTGCGGCGCAACGAGCGCCGCGTGTTTGACAACTCGCCCCCACAGGCCGCGCAGCAGCGCCACCCTCCCTACCCTGGCACCGTGCGGCCGATCGCGGCCTGTGCAGGCCCCTGCTGCCGCGCGCAAGGGGGTGCAGCATGAGCGCCCTACCCGGCTTCGTGGTGTTGCCGCTGGACCAGCTTGGCACTTGGTACGCGCCTCCGTTTGAGCGCGAGGTGATACCTGCCAGCGCATGGGACGCAGCCGGCAAGCAGGCCAACGGCATTGCCTTCCCTCCCGGTCGCGCCGGCCAGCTCGCTCAGTACATCTTCGGCACTGCTCATCGACCCGTCCGCGAGGTTGCCATCGTTGCCGCCTTGGGCTGGCTGGCCGGGGTCTGTGGGAAGGCATTCACCACACCATCTCGCAGCGGTCTGAACCTCTACATGATCCTGGTTGCGAAGAGCGCGGTCGGTAAGGAGGCCATGCACTCTGGACTGAGCTTGCTCACGGACGCATTGGCCTCTGCCGGATGCGTCACCGCTGATCAGTACATCACCTTTGACCGATTCGCGTCCGGACCGGCGTTGCGAAAGGCGGTAGCGCAGCGCCGGTCGTTCGTGCAGGTCAACGGCGAGTGGGGCTTGACGCTGAAAGCGATGCTGTCGTCCTCCCGGCAGCCTGACGGACCGCTGCAAACCCTGAAGGCTGAGATGACGAACCTGTATCAGAAGAGCGGTCCGGAGTCTCGCGCAGGATCGAACCGGTACAGCGACGAGAAGCAGAACGTCGGGCGCGTGGGCAGCGTCGCCTTCAGCATGATCGGAGAGACGACACCCGGCACCTTTCGCGCCGCGCAGTCGAGCGACATGATGGAAGACGGGTTTGCGTCGCGGTTCAGCGTCGTCGAGTACGCAGGCGACAGGCCGCCGGAGAACAACGACCGGGTGACCACACCGCCAGAGTCGCTGATGCGCTGGTGCGCGGCGCTGGTGCTCCAGGTCGACGCGCTGAACGCTCGCAGCGGCCACCAAGCCTGCCAGTTCAGTACCGCCGCTTTAGAGATGCGCAACACCTTCAACTCCGAGTGCGACCGGCAGATCAATGCCAGCACGGATGAGGCTGTTCGGCAGGTCTGGAACCGTGCCGACTTGAAGGTCCAGAAGGTGGCTTGTCTGCTTGCCGTCGCCGACAACGAGCTAGAGCCAATGGTCGCGCCCGAGCACCTGCAATGGGCCATCTGGCTGGTGAGGCGCGACATTGCGCTCTACCAGAAGCAACTTGCCAGCGGTGATGTTGGCGACGATGACGCGGCAAGAGACAGAAAGCTGATCACAATCTGTCGCGAGTACATCGCCTGCCGGACACCGCCCAAAGGCAGTCGCGCGCCAGATGCGATGCATGCCCAAGGCGTCATCTCACGCCGATACCTCCAGCAGCGGACCAACACCCTGCCTGCCTTCGCGCGCCATCCCCTTGGCGGGCTCCGCGCCTTCAACGCTGCGCTGCGCAGCCTTTGCGACTCGGGCTACCTCCTTGAGATGGACAAGCTGAAGGTGGCTGATGAGTGGGGCTTCCAGGGGCAGTGCTTCCGGGTCACCGACCTGTTAGATGGGCTACTCGACTAACCACATTGCCGTGCCGTGTGGTCCGTGCGTTAGGAACACCCCATAACATGAACTGAGCCCCACCCCATAGGTAAGGCAGCACAGTGTTATTGCGTTATGACGTTATGAGAGGCTATCTCTACCAAGTCACCAACAATTTAGTAAAAATGTCGTGCCGGGATCTACAGCGCGAATACACCCGGCCATAACGCCATAACACCATAACCAGCGGCGCATCACTTCGAGCGCGGTATGCCCAAGACCCCGCTCGCGCGCTGGGTGCCGCTGGTGCAGTTCAGCACCGTGCAAGATGGGTGCAAGTGTGGTCACCGCCTTCGAGGCTTGCTGCGCTGCTTTGTCAGCCATTCGTCGATCACGCCGGACTCAACCAGATCGAAGACACCGGCCTTCGCTTCTAGCTCGGTCGGGAACACCTTCTTGCCTAGCTTGCCGTACACCCTGATCCGGTACGCGCCTTCGTGCTTCACCAGCGACAGGTAGATGCCCTTCTGCTTGATGCTCAGTTCACCGGCGTAGTCAAGTTCCCAGCGCGTGGACGACACGAAGCGCTTTCGCCTCTGCTGGTGCCGCACCAGCGATTCCAGAAACCCGGTCGCCACCTGAGTGCTGGTGAGGTTGTCGCAGCACATCTCGCCCACCTCCATCGCGCCCCACTTCTCGTGCTGGACCAGGAACGAATGGCGGATTGCAGTGCCGCAGTATTCGCACTCGCCGGACAGGTCGCCCAGGTCGTCATAGCCGACGAAGGTCCACCCGAACTTCGGCGGGATGATTCCGTGCTCTGCCGCATGGCATCCGCTGCACAGCGTGTCGCACTGGTCGTGCGGGTACTCCCACGGCTTGTGCCCCGCGAGGTAGAACTTATGGTGAACGTGGAGGCGAACGCCGTCCTCGCGCTGCCGCCCGCACTGTGTGCAGGCGTACCCGTCGAGGCGCAGAACCTCCTGCCTGAACTGGTGCCATGACGCGCTGCGGTACGGATCGACCATGACTCATTCTCGCGCGCCAGGGCGCAGTGCCAATACGATAGTGCGCCGTCAGTCTTTCGACTGCCACCGAGGTTCATGACTTGTCCTAGAAAGCGCCATCCGCAGCACGTCGCAGCGGCACCGCACCGAAAGGAACTGACATGAACACCCTGACGATGGACCTGCTGGGCACCGGCGAACTGAAGGCCAAGCGTACCCGTACCCGCAAGACGACAACCTTCACGAAGGGCTCCGGCGCCTACGCCTGCCGCTCATGCGAACGCAACACCCGTGACGACGGGAACGGCGACAGCGTAGGCACCGGCCTCTGCACGCAGTGCTTCGACTTGGCTGGCATCCAGAACGCGATGCAGGACGGCGAGGCGCTGACCGAAGCGGACCGCAGCACCATTGCGGCGCACACCGCAACCATCAGCGAGCGCGGCGGCAAGGACGTTTGGACTGCTGTGTTCGCCGAGGCTGTGGTCACCCCTGAACCCGTCGCCCCCGCCCCCGCACCGGTCGCCGACGCGAAGGCAGAACGCGCTGCTGCCGCTGCCGCCAAGCGCGAAGCGAAGGAGACGGAGAAGGCGCGCAAGCTGGCAGCGCAGCAGGAGGCCCGGGAAGCGCGCGAGGCGGTTGCACGGGTGAAGGCTGCGGCGAAGGTGAAGCCGACGCACTACCTGGGCCGGCTTGCCGAGCAGAACGGTGTCAAGGCACCGCAGCGCGAGGGAAGCATCGCAACCGCCTGGGCACTGTTCGACAGCGCGACCGACACGATCTACAGCGCGCACCTCCCGCAGCTCGCGGAACTGCACGGGGCGAACCTGGGCAACCTGCAAATCGAACTGAACCGGTGGCGCCGCTTCAACGGCATCGCTGCCCCGGGGCGCATGCCCAAGCCGGAAGCCGCTGCCGAGTGACCACACCCTGCATCGAGCACCAGCCGCCTTCGGGCGGCTTTTTGCTGGCCGCACGTCCCGCAGCGCCTACCCAGCGCCTGGCATAGCGGGCGGCTGGGGCGACGATCAGGGGTGCGCCGCCACCCGTACCCCGGCAACCCCGCGCGCTCGCCCCCAGCGCCTGCCCTGCGCAAGTCGGCACGGGTACGGAAGAGACCTTGCTCGACACCAGCGCAGCAGGGGTGCACAGCACACCCATGCAAGGCGCATGCAATGAAGTGTTGTTTCCTCCGAGCGGGCCGTCACCCAATAGCACAACCGCACCACGAGCAGGTCAGCACACCATGTCCAACATCGAACCCGAGTCGATCACCGAAGACCCCGAGCAGGGCACCGAGCGCACCGTGACGCGCAATGTGTCGGTGCAGCAGTTGATCCAGACCGCCCAGCGCGAGGTGTCCCAAGCAGGCACCCGCCCGACGTTCCACGCACCCGGCCTGCGCCACGACGAACTGACGCGGCCCAGCTTGTCGCTGGCGCCGGGGAACATCGAAGGGCTGGACGGCTACGACGACGAGAGCAAGGGCTATGTGGCCGACGCGGTGACCGCGATGGACACCATGCACCAGGCAATCGCCAGGATCATCGAAGCACGCGAGGCCAGCAAGCGCAACCCGTCATGGACCGAGGGCGCGCAGGTCATCAACACGGCGGTCCTGGCTGACAAGCTGCTCACGACGACGGCCAAGATGGTGGACTCGACCTTGACCGCGCTGCAAACCCGCATCGCCCATGTGGAGGGCGAACTGCGCAAGCCCATGGACGGCACGCTCGTTACCCCCGTGGCGGTGGAGGTGCGGCAGTACGCCCGCGAACTGCCCCCGGCCAAGCGCGGCGAACTGATCGCCAGCCTGATCGAGAAGGGCGACGCCAAGACGCTGGGGGCGCTGCTGACCGCGCCGGCTTTCCTGAGCGGCCTGTCTGACGCGGAGGTCCAGGCCTACACCGAGCGGCACAACCGCAAGGCGCAGCCGCTGTTGACGAAGCGGCTGGCGCTGATGAAGGCTGCACAAGAGAAGCTGGCCAACGCCGGGTCGCTGTTCGTCGTCCAGTCGGAGCGTGCGCAGGGTGTCGCGTTCAACGTGGTGGCGCAGCTTCGGGCGGCGCAGTCCAAGGCTGAAGCGGCGTTCCGCTGATCCCGCTGTTACTCCGGAGCAAAGAACACATGGCCGCCATTCCCCCGCCCTGGTCCAAGTCGGACGCTGATCCCTGGAAGTGGAAGCCCGGTCAGTCCGGCAATCCGAACGGTCGTCCACTCGGGGCGAAGAACAAGAAGACCCTCGTCGGCGAAGCGCTGGAGAAGCGTGCGGAGGCCGTGGCTGACGCTGTGGTGGACGCTGCACTCGATGGGGACATGCAGGCAGCGCGTCTGGTGTTGGAGCGCGTGAAGCCCCCGCTACGGTCGGAAGGCACCCGCGTCCAGTTCAAGCTCGACCCGAACGCCAGACTGTCAGAACAAGCCCGCCAAGTGCTCACCGCGATGGCAGCCGGCGAGGTGGACGTGGAGGTCGGGCAAATCTTCTTGAACAGCCTGTCCACCTATGCCGGTCTACGCGAGCATGACGAACTCGCTTCTCGGATCGGCGCCCTTGAACAGAACGCTCAGGCCAACGCCACCGCTCAGGGTGTGCTGGGTCGAGTGATGCACACCGCACCGGAGGCAGCATGAACGCTCACGCCAACGTCAACGACGCAATGATCATGATCGGTACTCACTCGTTCGGTCTGGAACCGTACCGGGTGCCGCTGGTGGCCCGCTGCATCAGCGCTGCCGACAAGCGCGGGCCGGCTGTGCGCCGCACCGTACCCCGTGCCGCGAACGAAACCGAGCAGCAGTTCTGGCAGCGCGTCGTGGACACGGTGCGCGAGCTCAAGGCGGGCCGCCCGTGGGACTGGACGGTGAGCATCTTCTTCGACTACGAGAACCACCGAAGCGCCGCCGACTGGTTCATGCAGGATGCCAAGTTCAACATGCACCAGATCGACGTGCACCTCGCCTACCACGGCACCAGCGCGCGGCGGCGAGTGGCAGCACTCTGCAAGCTCTACGACAGCACGGCAGCGCACTGAGCACATGGCGCGCGCTCGCGTCACCGCCGCCACCCTCAAGCGCCTGGAAGCGGTCGAACGGTCGTTCGACGAGGACGACGGGCAGGCCGGGGGTGTCATGAAGGTACCGGCCATCATGGGGCTGGACGAGTGGGAGGCGCTTGCCATGCCCCAGCTTGCGGCGCTGGCCGCTGCTGCTGCCGAGGACATCGAGCGGCGCCGCGTTGACCACACAGCACCGTTCGCGCACCCGATGCCCGAGCGTGTGGTCAATGGGCAGCGCACGCACCAGCCCGACCCGCGCCGCGCGCAAGAGGCCCAGCCGATGCCACCTCGCCCACCGATGGGACTGACACGATGAAGCTCAACGAAGCCGAACTGAAGCGCTATCAAGCGCAGCAAGCGCAAGCCGAGCGCGATAGGCAAGAAGCGATGCGCGCTACAGGGCCGAAAGGCGCTGCACCGCGCACCCCTGCAAGCGGCAACCTGCGCAGAGGCTCGCTGACCACGTTGAAGCGGGTTCGGTGACACATGCTCCGCACCGTACCGCCCACCCGCCACGAGCGCCTCATCGGCGATCTGGTTGCCGCTGCCATCGACCTGCAAGCGCTCGGCCAGCGTCTGCAGAAGATGGACGGTCTGCCGGACAGCCTGCGCCAGCACGCGCCGAAGCTCGCACAGGCAGGGCGCGACGTTGCACTTGCCGCTGTCACCGCGAACCGTGGTCACAGCACGCGCGAACTGTCTCAGTTCTATGGGCAGTGGCTGAGCAGCAGCGCACGCAAGCGCGACGACCTGGACCCGCTCGAAGAAGAGGGTCACATGTAGGGCGAATAGACAACCGCCGTGGTGAGTCGCTGCCGGTCCCTTCCCGGCAGCCCCGTTAGGAAACCGTCGGGCAAAACGGCACCTGTCGGCACTGTTCCGTCCACGTTCTCAGGGCAGGGAAACGACCTTCGGCACCCGCCTTGCGCGGGTGCTGTCGTGAATGCGGTGCACTGTGCACACCACGACGTGAGTGGTAGGCCGCCCGTGAGTCGAACACGGCACCAACAGATTATGAGTCTGCTGCTCTAACCATCATGAGCTAGCGGCCCACGTCTTGCACTGGTCGCACACTGCTGGCCGCAGTGCGCGCTAAGCTATTGTTTTGCCTCGCTTTTTCGGCAACCGGCAGGGGTATTATGAGTCCTCTGCTCTGACCAACTGAGCTAACGGCCCGCCAACCGGCATTCTAGGAGCCGGGCCCGGGTCGGCCGCCGCCACCTACTTCTGCGACAGCGCGTGCCCCACCAGCCGCGAGGTGATGTCCACGATCTGGATCATGCGGTCGTAGGCCATGCGGGTGGGGCCGATCACGCCCAGCGTGCCGACCACACGGCCGTCCACCTCGTAGGGCGCGGTCACGACCGAGAGGGCCTCGTAGGGCACGACCTGGCTTTCGCCGCCGATGAAGATGCGCACGCCTTCGGCACGGCTGCTCACGTCCAGCAGGCGCATCAGCTCGGTCTTCTGCTCGAAGAGGTCGAACAGGCGGCGCAGGCTGCCCATGTCGTTGCCGAAGTCCTGCACGCCCAGCAGGTTGCGCTCGCCGCTGACCACCACGTTGTCGCTGCTGGCGGCCATGGCCTCGGTGCCGGCTTGCACGGCGGCCTGCATCAGCGTGGCGATCTCGCCGCGCAGCGCGTCCACCTCGTGTTTGAGGCGCTCGCGCACTTCTTCGATCGTCAGGCCCGCGTAGTGGGCGTTGAGGTAGTTGGTGGCTTCCAGCAGCTCGGTCGGAGAGAAGTCTCGCGCGGTGAAGATCACGCGGTTCTGCACGTCGCCATCGGGCGCCACCAGGATGACCAGCACGCGCTTGTCGCCCAGGCGCATGAACTCGATGTGGTGGAACACCCCCGCCTTGCGCGGCGCGGTGACCACGCCGACAAAACTGCTCAGGCTGGACAGCAGCGAGGCCGCCTGCGCGATCACGCGCTGAGGCTGGTCGGGCTGCAGCACGGCGGTCACTTCGGGATCGGGCTGCGCCATGTCCAGCGGGCGGGCCGTGAGCATGGTGTCCACGAACAGCCGGTAGCCACGCGCGGTGGGGATGCGGCCGGCGCTGGTGTGCGGGCTGGCGATCAGGCCCAGGTCTTCCAGGTCGGCCATCACGTTGCGGATGGTGGCGGGAGACAAGTCCAGCCCCGAGGCACGCGACAGCGTGCGCGAGCCCACCGGCTGACCGTCGGCGATGTAGCGCTCCACCAGGGCTTTCAGCAGGGTCTTGGCGCGGTCGTCCAGCATGGTTTTCATTGTAGTGACGGGCCTGGGCATGGGGGTCGTCGCCGCAAGGCCCTATGGTGTAATCCCCCGCATGCCGAGCCGCTTTCGACACGCTGCCATCGTGGGCAAGTACCAGGCGCGCGGCATCCGCCCGCTGCTGGAGGAGATCGCGCAGTTCCTCATCGCGCAGGGCCTGGACGTGTCCTTCGAGCGCGAGACCGCGCAGGCCACCGGCGTGACCGAATACGACGTGCTGGCCACGGGCGCCATGGGCGTCAACTGCGACCTGGCCGTGGTGGTGGGCGGCGACGGCACGATGCTGGGCATCGCGCGCGAGGTGGCGCGCTACAACCTGCCACTGGTGGGCATCAACCAGGGCCGGCTGGGCTTCATCACCGACATCGCTGCCAACCATTGGCGCGATGCGCTGGGCCCGATGATCGGTGGCGACTACGAAGAAGAGCACCGCAGCATGCTGGAAGGCGTGGTCTGGCGCGACGGCGAGCGCATCTCGCAAGGCCTGTCGCTGAACGACGTGGTGGTCAGCCGCGGCGCCACCGCCAGCATGGTGGAGCTGCGCGTGGACGTGGGCGACGACTTCGTGGCGAACATCCGCGCCGATGGTTTGATCATCGCGTCGCCCACCGGCTCCACGGCCTATGCGCTGTCCGCCGGCGGGCCCATCCTGCACCCCGGCATCGCGGGCTGGGTGGTGGTGCCGATTGCCTCGCACACCTTGTCCAACCGGCCCATCGTGCTGCCGGATGCGGGCGAGGTGCGCATCGGCATCGTGCAGGGCAAGGAGGTCTCGGCCAGCTTCGACATGCACAACGTGGCCAACCTGCTGCCGGGCGACCAGGTGCGTGTGCAGCGCTCGGCGCACAAGGTGCGCTTCCTGCATCCACGCGGGTGGAGCTATTACGCGACCTTGCGCCGCAAGCTGCGCTGGTACGAAGGGGTGGTCTGACGTGTTGAGAAGGCTGGCCCTGCGCGACGTCGTCATCGTCACCGAACTCGAGCTGGAGTTCGGCCCTGGCTTCACCGTGCTGACGGGTGAAACCGGCGCCGGCAAGTCCATCCTGATCGATGCGCTGCAGCTGGCACTCGGCGCACGGGCCGACGCCGCGCTGGTGCGCGAAGGCGCCGCACGCGCCGAGGTGAGCGCCGA
>CAYTWU010000039.1:15248-18064 GCA_964442175.1 uncultured Rubrivivax sp. | reverse complement strand
CTGGAAGGCTTCCGCTCCAAGGCCGGCTGGCCCTTCACGGCCGAGCTGAAGCTGGTGCACGACGACGAGATCAACAACTGGAAGCTGGAGTTCGACTTCGGCGAAGACGCGCGCCAGGCCGAGGCCGACGGCGAGCCGGTGGATTTCAGCGCACAGACCTCGCTCGGCGCCTGCCCCAAGTGCAAGGGCCATGTGTACGAACATGGCAGCAACTACCTCTGCGAACACGCGGTCGGCGCCAAGCAGACCTGTGACTTCAAGACCGGCAAGATCATCCTGCAGCAGCCGGTGTCGCACGAAGAACTGGCCAAGCTGCTGAGCACCGGCAAGACCTCGCTGCTGGACGGTTTTGTCTCCAACAAGACCCGACGCAAGTTCAAGGCCTTCCTGCAGTACGACGCCAAAGAGGGCAAGGTCAGCTTCGAGTTCGAGCCGCGTCCGGCCAAACCCGCGGCCAAGAAGGTGGCGGCCAAGAAGAGCACCTGAACACCATGAAGAAGTTGATGTCCCTGGCCGTGCTGGCCGCTCCCGCCGCCTTCGCGCAGACCCTGTCGCCCGCCCCCTTGCCCGGGTTGTGGGAGACCGAGTGGAAGATCAGCGTCAATGGCCAGGACCTCGGTGCCATGATGCGCAAGGCCATGAACGAAGCGCTCCAGCAGATGCCGGCCGCGCAGCGCGCGCAGGCCGAGCAGATGATGAAGGCCCAGGGTGGCATGGCGATGCTGGGCGGCAAGCAGCAGGAGTGCCTGACGCCCGGCGAGGCCGCCAAGGCCACCGACCCCAGGCAGGCGCTGGCCGAGATGCAGCAGGATGCGCCCAGCTGCCGCTTCGAGCCGCTGAAGGCGGCCGGCTCGACGCTCAGCTTCAAGGGCCGCTGCACCGACGCCGAAGGTTTCACCGGCGACATCACGGGCGACTTCACGCTCGTCAGCGACAAGGCCTGGACCGGCCGCTGGGGTGGCCAGGGCCGCATGGCCGGTGCCGGGGACATGCCGGGCCTGAAGATCGGCCCCAACGGCCAGGTGGACTACCGCATGAGCGGTGGCGGCCGCTGGCTGGCCGCCGCCTGCGGGGCCGTGAAGCCGCGATGAGCCACCGATGACCCGCTCATGAGGCTGCGTTGAGCCTCGCAGTCTTCCACAAGCTGCTGGCGATCTTCCTGACCGTCGGCCTGGGCTACATCGCCGGCCGCATGCGCTGGCTGGACAGTGGCGCGCAGGCGCGCGACCCGGCCCGTGTGCTCGGCAACGCCGCGTTCAGCATCTTCGTGCCGGCCCTGCTGTTCCGCACCACGGCGAGGCTGGACTTCGCGGCCATGCCCTGGCGCACGGTGGCGGCCTATTTTGTGCCGGCGGTGCTGTTTGCGCTGGCGGTCTACGCCTGGCAGCGCTGGCGCGGCCCGGTGCCGGTGGCGCAGCCGGCGGCACGGGCGGTCACGGCTTCGTTCGGCAACTCGGTGCAACTGGGCATCCCGATGGCGGCGGCCTTGTTCGGCGAGCCGGGCCTGGCCATCCACATCGCGCTGGTCAGCCTGCACGCGCTGATCCTGCTGACGCTGCCCACCGTGCTGGTGGAACTGGACCTGGCCCGTGCCCAGGCGCAGGCCTCGGCCGGCCCGCGTGACATCGGTGCCACGCTGCGCAGCACCGTGCGCAACACCGTGTTACACCCGGTGGTGCTGCCGGTGCTGGCCGGCCTGGTGTGGAACCTCACCGGCCTGGGCCTGCACCCGGTGGTGGACGAGACCCTGGCCGCGCTGGGCTCGGCCGTGGTGCCGGTGTGCCTGGTGCTGCTGGGCTTGTCGCTGGCCTACTACGGCGTGCAGACCTCCTGGCGCAGCGTGGCCGTGCTGGGCATGCTGAAGTTGCTGGTGCTGCCGGCGGCGGTGCTGGTGACGGCGCACTGGGGCTTCGGCCTGGCCGGCGTGCCGCTGGCGGTGCTGGTGCTGATGGCGGCGCTGCCCACGGGCAGCAATGCGCTGATCTTCGCGCAGCGCTACGACACCGGGCAGGCCGAGGCCACCGCCGCCAGCGTGGTGTCCACCATCGCTTTCGTCGTCACGGCCTCGGGCTGGCTCGGCGTGCTGGCCTGGCTGGGCTGAGGGCCGCAGCCGTCACAGGCCGCGCTTGGCGCGTGTCAGCAGGGTGGCCACCTCGGTGGAACAACGCGAGAAGTCCGAGCCGGAGCCGATCAGGCGTTCGGCGTCGGCGTAGGCGCCACTGTTGATGCGTTCGGCCACCTGGCCGGCGGCGCGGTGGAATTCGGCATGCCGCGCCAGCAGCGCTGTGAACCCGGGCTGCGCACCCCAGCGCTTGCCGCCCGGCCCGTGCAGCCACTGGCCCAGCGGGCAGGCGTCGTCCCGGCACAGCGTGGCGGCATCGAGCCTGCCGCGTTCGGCGATGGCCTGGCGCAGGCGCACCTTCCACTGGCGGTGTGCCTCGATGGCCTGGTCGAAGTTGAAGTCCACGCCCACCGGGGTCTCCGCGACCGCCGTGTCGGCCTGCTCGGGGGGCAGCTGGAAGCGGGCCACCTCGCGGGCCAGCGTGTCCGCCTGGTCGCGCATGGCGCCCGCGGCGGCAGCGGTCTGTTCCACCAGCGCAGCGTTCTGCTGGGTCATGCGGTCCAGCTCCTGCACCGCGCCGCCCACCTCGCCGATGCCACTGCTCTGCTCGCGGGTGCCGGTGCTCACGTCGCCCAGCAAGGTGTTCACGCGCGTGGACGAGGCCACGATGTTCTCGATCGCCGTGCCCGCGCGCCGGACCACGGCGGTGCCCGCCTCGACCTGCCCGACGCTGGTGCCGATCAAGGCCTTGATC
>CAYTWU010000039.1:0-15238 GCA_964442175.1 uncultured Rubrivivax sp. | reverse complement strand
GGCGGCCGAGCGTTGGGCGAGGCTGCGCACCTCGGCCGCCACCACCGCAAAGCCGCGGCCTTGTTCGCCGGCACGCGCCGCTTCGACCGCGGCGTTCAGGGCCAGGATGTTGGTCTGGAAGGCGATGCCGTCGATGGTGCCGATGATGTCGCCGATGCGGGTGGAGGACGCATGGATCTCGTCCATCGTGCGCACCACCTCGTGCATGGCACGGCCACCGTCGGTGGCCACTTCGGCGTTGTTGCGGGCCACTTCGGCCGCCTGCGCCGTGGTGTCGGCGGTGTGGCGCGCCGTGACGGTGATCTGGTCCATGGCCGACGCCGACTTCTCCAGGTTGGCCGCGGTCTGTTCGGTGCGGGCCGACAGGTCGAGCGCGCCGCTGGCGATCTCGCCGCTGGTGTGCACGATGACGTTGCTGGAATGGCGCACGCCCCGCACCATGCGCCGCAGCGATTCCTGCATCTGGCGCAGGTCCAGCATCAGCTGTGCGGCCTCGTCGCGGCCCCAGGGCGTGGGTGATTGCGTCAGGTCGCCGTCGGACATCGCGCGCAGGTGGCGCCGGGTCTCCTTGAGGCCACCGTCCATCACGCGGAAGAAGCTCAGGAACAGGTAGCCCGCCAGCAGCACGGCCAGCAGCAGCGTGGCGCCCACCCACTGCAGCCGGGCCTGGGCGGCACTGCGCAGGTCGTCCACGTACAGGCCCGAGCCCACCACCCAGCCCCAGGGCGCAAAGCCCTTCACGTAGGAGAGCTTGTCCACCGGCGCGGTGCTGTCGGGGCGCGGCCACTGGTAGGCCACGAAGCCCTGGCCGTCGCGTTTGACCCGGTCGACAAACGCGGCGAACACGGCCAGGCCGTTGGGGTCTTTCACCGCAGACACGTCCTGCCCGTTCAACTCGGGCTTCACGGGGTGCATCACCACCCGCGGCTGCATGTCGTTGATCCAGAAGTACTCGCGGCTGTCGTAGCGCAGCGTGGCCACGGCGTCGCGCGCCAGGCGCTGGGCCTGCTCGCGCGGCAGTTCGCCGGCCACCTCCTTGGCGTGCGCCCAGGCGATCACGCCATGGGCCACCTCCACATGCTGGCGCACGCTGTCCTGGCGGGCTGCCAGGGCGTCGGCGTGCATGTCGTTCAGCAGCCAGCCCAGCAGGCCCACCAGGGGCACCAGGAAGACCAGCGAGAGGATCACCGCCTTGGCAGCGAAGTTCAGGTTTCGGAACAGGCGCACCCCGGGCGCCCAGACGCCGTGGTGGGAAAAAAAGCCGGCCGCGGCCGGGCGCAGGGGGGACGATTGGCGTTCGCTCATGGGCCCTTATCGACGCGTCGGTGTTCAACTTGACCCGTGACAAGGGTTCGCCGCCGGCCGCCCGCTGCGTCGGCCACGCCATTTGGGACAATGCCGCATGCAGATCGACGACATCGCCGCCTACATGGCCCACGTCGGCGCCGCCGCGCGCGCCGCGTCCACCCGCATGGCCGCGGCCCCCACCGCCGCGAAGGACCAGGCACTGCGCGCCCTGGCCCGCCGCCTGCGGGCCGAGACCCCGGCCTTGCAGCAGGCCAATGCACGCGACATCGCCGCCGCGCAGGCCGCGGGCCTGGCGCCGCCGCTGGTGGACCGGTTGCGCCTGGGTGGTGCCGTGATCGCCACCGTGGCCGAGGGCTGCGAGCAGATTGCCGCGATGGCCGACCCGGTAGGCGAGATCACCGGCGTCAAGCGCCGCCCCAGTGGCATCAGCGTCGGCCAGATGCGCGTGCCGCTGGGGGTCTTCGGCATGATCTACGAGAGCCGGCCCAACGTCACCATCGAGGCGGCCTCGCTGGCCATCAAGAGCGGCAACGCCTGCATCCTGCGGGGCGGCTCCGAGGCGCTGCACAGCAACCTGGCGCTGTGGCAGCTGGTGCAGGCGGCACTCAGCGAGGCCGGCCTGCCGCCCGAGGCCGTGCAGCTGGTGCAGACCACCGACCGCGCTGCCGTCGGCCGCCTGATCACGATGCCCGAGAGCGTGGACGTGATCATCCCGCGCGGCGGCAAGGGCCTGATCGAACGCATCAGCGCCGAGGCCCGGGTGCCGGTCATCAAGCACCTGGACGGCAACTGCCATGTCTACGTCGATGCCGAAGTCGATCTGGACCTGGCCGTGCGTGTGACCGACAACGCCAAGACGCAGAAGTACAGCCCCTGCAACGCCGCTGAATCGCTGCTGGTGCATGCTGCGCAGGCGCGGGCCTTCCTGCCGCGCATCGGGGCCGTCTTCGCGGCCAAGGGCGTGGAGGTGCGCGGCTGCGGCCGGGCGCGCGCGCTGCTGCCGCAGGCCGTGCCGGCCACCGAGGCCGATTGGGACACCGAGTACCTGGCACCCATCATCAGCGTCAAGGTGGTGGACAGCCTGGACGAGGCCATCGCCCACATCAACCGCCATGGTTCGCACCACACCGACGCCATCCTGACCACGCACCACCCGAACGCGATGCGCTTCCTGCGCGAGGTGGATTCCGCCAGCGTGATGGTCAACGCCAGCACCCGTTTTGCCGACGGCTTCGAGTACGGCCTGGGCGCGGAAATCGGCATCAGCACCGACAAGTTCCACGCCCGCGGGCCGGTGGGCCTGGAGGGCCTGACCTCGCTGAAGTGGGTGGTGCTGGGCCAGGGCGAAGTGCGCACGTGACCACGCCGACCCTGCTCGCGCTGCTGGGCGGCGCGGTGCTGGTGTTCTGGGTGCTGGGCGCCTACAACCGCCTGGTGCGGCTGCGCAACGCCATCGGCGGCGCCTGGCAGCTGGTGGACGAGGCCCTGCTGCGCCGGGGCGAGGCGCTGCGGCCGCTGGTGACGGCACTGCGCCCGGGTCTGGCCGGCGAAGGCGCGGCGCTGGACGCGCTGCTCACCGGCCAGGCGCAGGTGGCTGCAGCCGCCGACCACCTGCGTCCGCGTCCGGTGCTGGCCGATGCCGCACAGGCCCTGGCCCGCGCCGAGGCCGTGCTGGCGCCCGCCTGCGCCCGGGTGCTGGCCCTGCTGGACCTGCACCCCGAGCTGCGTGCCGACGAAGCCGTGGCCGCCCCGCTGGCCGTGCTGCGCGAGGTGGAGCCCCGGCTGGCCTTTGCACGCCAGGTCTTCAACGAGGCCGTGCAGGCCTACAACGACGCCGTGCGCCAATGGCCCACCCAGGCCGTGGCGCGGGGGGTGGGCTTCGGCACGGCCGGCCGGCTCTGACAAGCTTCGGCGCCGCTGGTGCCACGAACGGCGACTACTGTGCTGGCGCCGTGCAAGGTGCCAGGGCCGCCACCGTGCCGCGCAGCGCCAGCGTGGCGCCGCTTTCGTCGGTGCCCAGGGTGTTGTCGGTGTGGCTGCAGCCGTAGGTCGGCGCGGCCACGGTGGTGGTGGTCAGCACGTCGTCGCCGGCGGGTTTGATGCCGTCGCGTGCCCAGGTCACCATGGCCTCGAAAGCCGACACCTGCTCGGCCACCGTGAAGTCGCAATGGCTGGCGCCGCGGATGGCGCGCTGCACCAGCCGGTCGGCATTGCCCTTGGCCGCGGCGCGGCGGGCATACACCTGCTGCATGCTGAAGGGCACGAACAGGTCACCCAGCGTGTGGATGGAGACCACCGGCACGCTGAACTCGCCATTGATCTGCGGGATCCAGCGCAGGCCGTCGGTGCGCAGCCGGTTGGCGTCGGGGGCGGCCGTGAGCTTAAGCACCGCCAGGTTGAGCGCCTCGCTGCCGGCGGTGTCCCCGGTGATGGTGTAGGCGTAGGCGTTGGTGTCCAGCACGTTTTTGTTCAGGATGCCGGTGATCGTGCCGTCCCCGCCCAAGGCGCCCCACAGCGACGGGAAGCTGCCCCCGAAGGCCAGGCCCAGGTCGAAGATCGGGCGTGTGCCGCCGGTGATGTTCTGCAGCACCGAGGCAAAGGCCAGGCCCTGTGGGCTGGTGACGGCGATCTGCGCTGTCGGCGCGGTGGGCGACGGGAAGCTGCTGAACAGCGTGCCCGTGACGAGGCCGGCCACCTCGCTCCAGCGGTCGCTGGGGTAGCTGGGGATGCCGGCCAGCGCCTGCGCCGCCATCTGGATGCCGGCGAACTGGTTGAACAGCTCGGCATCGCCCATCACGCCGCACATCGGCACGGCGCCGGCATAGGCGACCTTGTTGATCGCCGTGGCCTGCGTTTCGGCCTCGATGGCGGCGCCGGTGATGTGACCGCCCATGGAGTGGCCGGTGATGTAGATCCGGCTCGGCGCGGCCAGCGGCCGGCCGGCGGCCTGCGCGATGCTGTTGAAGGCCAGCGCCAGCGCGTTGGTGTCTTCCACACCGGCACGCACGTCGTAGTAGTTCTTGCTGTAGCTGGAGGCCGCCCAGGCGTAGCCCTGCTGGATCAGGTGGCGTCGGATCGAGGGGTTGGACACCGTCAGCGCCGCGCCTTCGCCGCGGTAGCCGTGGGCGTACATCACCAGGATGCCGTTCCAGTTGGCCGGCACCTCCACGCGGTAGGCGGCGCCGCCGCGCACGCCGGCCCAGCGGCTGGTGGTGGCCATGTCCACGGTGTCGCCGGGCGCGGCGGCCATGGCGTCGAAGCTGGTGGCCGTGGCGTCAGCGGTGAACACGCGGGCGTCGTGCGGCCGGGTTTCTTCGGCCACGGGTGGCGGCGTGGGCGGGGCGCCGTCGTCGCTGCCGCCACAGGCGGCCAAAAGGGCAGTGGCTGTCAGGCTGGCCCAGAGGCCGGCACGGTGGTGCAACATGGTCTGTCTCCTGTCGGATGATCCGGTGCGCCAGGCGGCACCGGTGCCGCAAGACTAGGCAGGAGACGCCGCCACGGCGAGCGGGTCTACCCGCCGCGTGACGTCCCGCAGGAGACAGCCGCGCGCCTGCCGCTCAGGCGCGTGCGCCGGGCTGCGGGGTCAGCCGCTCGGTGGCCGGGATCTGGTCGTCCCCGTCGGCCTCGAGCGCGATCTGCATGCAGACCGCGCGGCACAGCGTGGCCGCCCGTTCGTTGCCGATGCGGTAGTAGATCTGCGTCGCGTCGCGGCGCCGGCTCAGCACACCTGCCCGGTACAGCGTGGACAGGTGCTGGCTCATGTTGGGCTGCGTGGTGTCGATCTCGGTGAGCAGCTGCGACACGTTTTTTTCGGTCTGGCACAGCGCGCTGATGATCTTCAGCCGGATGGGCGTGGCCAGCAGGCGAAAGAGCTCGGCCGCCGATGAAAAGACCTGGTCGGATTCCCCGAGCGAGCCGTCGTCTTCAGGGATGGCCAGGTCCGCCGCTGACGTGGATTTCATGCGCATGTCCTTCTATCAGCGGTGGATGATGCTTGCGGCGGGCGGTCGGCGTCAATCCCGCGCTCAGCGTGGGGCCGCCGCGGGCCGGGCGCTGCCGAAGCGGTAGTGGTCGCGCTGCAGCACGGCCGCGATGGCCGTCACTTCTTCCGGGAACAGGCCCAGGTTCAGCTCGGTGCTGCAGTAGTCCACCATGCCGCGCAGCGCACCCGGGGTGTTGATGCGCCCCTGCGGCCGGTAGATGCTGCTGCCGTCGCCGCCCACGCGCCGCACATGGCAGGCGCTGCAGGCGTGTTCTTTGATCAGCTTCTGGCCCAGCGGCAGGTCGGCATCCTTGAAGATGTCGGGCACCTGGGCCCGTGCCGGCCCGGTGGCGCAGGCCAGGCCCAGGGCGAGCAGCCCGAACCAGGCGCCCGCCCGCGGCTTCACTTGGCGCCGCCCAGGATCCAGGTGGCCAGCGTGGTCAGGTCGGCGTCGTTCAGGCCGGGCTGGGCCGGCATCGGCACCGGGCCCCACTTGCCGCTGCCACCGGCCTTGATGCTGGCGGCCAGGGTCTTCGCGGCGTCCTTCTGGCCGGCGTACTTCTTGGCCACGTCGGCGTAGGACGGGCCGACCAGCTTCTTGTCGACCGCGTGGCAGGCGGTGCAGGCGTTTTTCTGGGCCAGTGCCAGGTTGGCAAAGGCGGGCGCGGCGGCGGCAGACAGGGCCAGGGCGGCGATGGCGGTGGACAGACGGGACATCGACAAAACTCCAGACAGGGTGGGGGGAGGGAGGATTCAGGTGGCCAGGCGGGCGAGTTCGAGCACGTCTTCTTCGAACATCTCGCCCGGGATGACTTCTTTCAGCCGGCCGTCTCGGGCGACCGTCACGGTGAGCGGGATGATGTTGCGGGTGCTCAACGCGGCGGCGAAGGGCCGCCACGCCAGCGTGACGGGGAAACTGTAGCCGTTGGCGGTCATGTAGCGCCGCACGGCGGCGGGGTCGCGGTCGCGCGCCACGCCCAGCACCGCCCCGGGGCGGCCGGCCAGCGCGCGGTGCAGCTTCTCGACATGGGCGTTGTGGCGGCGGCAGAACGGGCAGGTGGTGGACCAGATGACGACGATCTGCGCCTGCCCCGCCACCGGCGCCCAAGCGCGGCCGTCCAGCAGCGGCACCTCGGCCGGCCAGGCCACCGGCTGACCGGGCAAAGCGGGGCCGCCGTCGGCCCAGGCGATGTCGTTGGCCAACAGGCCGGCCGAGCCGGCCAGCAGCAGCTGGCGGCGGTTCAGAGGGGTCACTTGGCGGCTCTTTCCATCAACAGGTAGGTGTTGTACGCGTTGATGCGGTTGGCTGCGCGGAACAGCGGCAAAGCCTCAAAACGCGACCAGTCGGTGCGGGCGTAGGCCTCGTCGAAGGGCTCCAGCTCCTGCGCCGCCTTCGCCATCGATTGCCGCAGGTGCACCAGGTAGTCGCGGGTGAGCTGCAGGTCCTCGCGTGCATGGGCCGAGGCCGGGCCGTGGCCGGGCACGATGAGCCGGGCGTCGTAGGCCAGCAGCCGGTCCAGCGCCTGCACCCAGGCGCCGCTGTCGGCCAGGCCGACAAACGGGATGCGGCCACGGAAGACCAGGTCGCCGACGAACAGCACCCGGGCGTCGGGCAGCCACACGGCCAGGTCTTCCGGGGTGTGCGCCGGCCCGGCGTGGCCGATCTCGAAGCGCATGCCGCCCACGGTCAGCGTGCCCAGCTCGGCCACGCGCCGGTCCGGCGCCACCAGCCGCGTGTGTTCGTCCACCCAGGGGAACAGCTCGTCGCGGCTGGCCTGGAGCCGCAGCTGTGCGGTGTCGGACTGCAGGTACTCGTCGGCCCGCGCCTGGGCGACCACCTCGGCACCGGCAGCCTTCAGCACCTGCAGGCCGTAGATGTGGTCGGCGTGGTAATGCGTGACGATGACGTGTTTCACCGGCAGCGGCGTGACGCGCCGGATCTGCACCAGCAGCTCTTCGGCCAAGGCCGGCGAACCCAGCGCATCGATCACGACCACGCCGTCCGGTGTGACCACAAACGCCGCGTTGGAGATGAAGTTGCGGTTGGCCGACGAGCCCAAGGCCGACTCGCCCTGCACCATCCACACCTGCGGCGCCACCTGCACCGCCTGCACAGGCTGCGCGCAGGCCAAGCCGCTGGCCGCAGCCAGCGCCAGGCCAGCGCGCACCAGCAGGAAAGTGCAGGATTGGAGGGTTTTCACGGTCGAGGGTTGGCTCAAGCACCGATATATTCGCATGCAACGATATTAGAAACCAGCCAAAGCGCGGGGACATGCGGGGCAACCCGTGTAGCGTTGCGGGTCAGGCTGGTGACACTCCAGTCCGCATTGCCTGAGGAGAACACGATGCGAAAGACGATGATGGGCGCAGCCCTGCTGGTGCTGGCCGCCGGTGGCGCACAGGCGCAAGACCCCAACCTGGCGCGCAACCTGGCCGCCACCTGCGCCAACTGCCACGGCACCAACGGCAACGCGCTGACGGACATGAAGCCCTTGGCCGGCGTGAGCGCGGAGAAGATCCTGGCGCAGCTGGCCGACTACAAGAGCGGCAACCAGCCCGCGACCATCATGCACCAGATCGTCAAGGGCTACACCGACGACCAGCTCAAGCTGGTGGCCGCCTACTTTGCCGCCCAGAAGCCCAAGAAGTGAGGAGCCGCACCATGAACGCACAACACCTGCACCTCTCCCGCCGCCGCGTGCTGGGCGCTGGCGCCGCACTGGCCGCCACCACGATGGTGGGCTGTGCCACCACGGGCGGCCCGTCCATCGGCCGCGTCGTCGTGATCGGCGGCGGCTTCGGCGGTGCCACCGCGGCGCACTACCTGAAGATGTGGGGCAACGTCGACGTCACCCTGGTCGAGCGCAACGCCAGCTTCGTCTCCTGCCCGATCTCCAACCTCGTGATCGGCGGCCACCAGCAGATGGCCGACATCACGCGCGGCTACGGCAACCTGGCCGCCATGGGCGTGAAGGTGGTGCGCGGCGAGGTCACTGCCATCGACCCGGCCACCAAGACCGTGCGCCTGAAGGACGGCGGCTCGCTGCCCTACGACCGCGTGATCGTCTCGCCCGGCATCGGCTTCATCACCGACGGCGTGGGCGGCCTGCAGGCGGCGCTGGACAGCGGCCGTGTGCTGCACAGCTGGCAAGCCGGCCCGCAGACGGCGGCGCTGCGGGCGCAGCTGGAGGCCATGCCCGACGGCGGCGTGTTCGCGATGTCCATCCCGGCCGTGCCCTACCGCTGCCCGCCCGGGCCCTACGAGCGCGCCTGCATGGTGGCCAGCTACCTGAAGGTGGCCAAGCCCAGGAGCAAGGTCGTCGTTTACGACGCCAACCCCGAGATCCAGTCCAAGAAGGGTTTGTTCGAGCGCGCCTGGGCCCAGCACTACAAGGGCATCATCGAGTACAAGCCCAACGCCGCTCTGCGCGAGGTCACGGCCGACGGCACCGCCAAGTTCGATTTCGAGGACTTCAAGCCCGCGGTGCTGAACGTGATCCCCGCCCAGCGGGCCGGTGACATCGCCCGCACGGCCGGCCTGGTGAACGTGAACAACCGCTGGTGTGCGGTGAACTGGCTGACCATGGAAAGCACCGCAGTGCCCGGTGTGCACGTGCTGGGCGATGCCACGATGTCGGCACCGCTGATGCCCAAGAGCGGCCACATGGCCAACCAGCACGCCAAGGTGGCGGCGGCGGCCATCATCAATCTGCTGCAGGGCCAGCCGCCCAGCACCACGCCGGTGGTGATGAACACCTGCTACAGCTTCGTCACCGCCAAGGACGTGGTGCACGTGGCCTCGGTGCACCAGTACGACGCCGCCGACAAGACCTTCAAGACCGTGCCAGGCTCGGGTGGCCTGTCGGCCGCGGCGAACCAGATCGAGGGCCGTTACGCGCTGAGCTGGGCGCAGAACATCTGGACCGACATGCTGGGTTGAGCCCAGCCGTTCAGCGGCTCAGCCACGCACCGTGCCCGCGGCCTCGCCGAGGCCGATGCGGGCCCGGCCCGGGGCGGCGCAGTAGGCGCGCAGGATCACGGTGTCGCCGTCCTGCAGGAAGCTGCGCGTCTCGCCGCTGGCCAAGGTCAGCGGCGCCTTGCCGCCGTTGCTCAGCTCCAGCAGCGAGCCGCCCTGGTCCGGCAGCGGGCCTGACAGCGTGCCGCTGCCCAGCAGGTCGCCTGGCTGCAGGTTGCAGCCGCCGCTGGTGTGGTGGGCGAGCAGCTGCGCCACCGTCCAGTAGGCGTCGCGGCAGTTGCTCTGCATCAGCTTCTGCGGCGTGGGCATCTGGGTGGTGGCGAGCCAGACTTCCAGCGTGATGTCCAGCGCCCCGGCGGCGCTGTTGAAGGCCGAGCTCAGGTAGGGCAGCGGCTGCGGGTCGCCCGCCGGGCGCTCGAAGGCTGCGCGGTAGGGCGCCAACGCCTCCTGCGTGACGATCCAGGGCGAGAGCGTGGTGGCGAAGTTCTTCGCCAGGAAGGGCCCCAGCGGCTGGTACTCCCAGGCCTGGATGTCGCGCGCCGACCAGTCGTTCAGCAGCACCAGGCCAAACCAGTCGGCCTCGGCCTGTTCCATGGTCTTGGGCTGGCCCAGGGCATTGCCGGCACCGACGAAGATGCCCAGCTCCAGCTCATAGTCCAGGCGTTTGCAGGGGCCGAACGTGGGCTCGGTCGCACCCGGCGCCAGCGTCTGGCCCTGCGGGCGCGGCACCACCTGGCCGCTGATGCCGATGGACGACGCCCGCCCGTGGTAGGCGATGGGCACCCACTTGTAGTTGGGCAGCAGCGGGTTGTCGGGCCGGAACAGTTTGCCCACCGCGGTGGCGTGGTGGATGCCGGTGAAGAAGTCGGTGTAGTCGCCGATCTGGCACGGCACCGTCAGCTGGGCCTGGGCCTGCGGCAGCAGGCACTGCGCCAGGAACGGTGCTTGGTCGCTGCCCGCCGCCAGCGCGGCGCTGAGCGCGGCGCGCAGCGTGCGGCGGGCCGGCGCGCCCAGCGCCATGAAGCGGTTCAGGTCGCCGGCGGCCAGCGGCTGCAACAGCCCGGCCACCCCTTCGCCCCAGGGGCATTGTTCGGCGGCGAGTTTCAGGTCCAGCACCTGGTCACCGATGGCGACACCGATGCGCCAGGGTTCGTCGCTGCCCGCGCGGCGGAAGCGGCCATAGGGCAGGTTCTGGATCGGGAAGTCGGTGTCGGCCGTGTTGGCCGAATTCACCCAGCTGCGCAGGGCCGGGTCGTGGGTGGCGTCGAGCAGGTTCATGGTGTGTGGTGTTCTTTCAGGCCGGCCCAGCAGGCGGCGTAAGCGGTGTCCAGTGCGCCGTCGCGCAGCGCCCAGGCGGTGGGGCGCATGCGCCAGCGGCTTTCGAACATGAAGGCGAGCGTGTGGTCCAGCTTGTGCGGCGCCAGGGTGGCGGCCGAGGCCTTGGCAAAGGCCTCGGTGTCGGGCCCGTGCGGCACCAGGCTGTTGTGCAGGCTGGCGCCACCGGGGCGGAAGCCCTCGGGCTTGGCGTCGTACTGGCCGTGCACCAGGCCCATGAACTCGCTCATCACGTTGCGGTGGTACCAGGGCGGGCGGAAGGTGTCTTCCGCCACCAGCCAGCGCGGCGGGAAGATCACAAAATCGCAGTTCGCGGTGCCGGGTGTGTCGCTGGGGCTGGTGAGCACCGTGAAGATGCTGGGGTCCGGGTGGTCGAAGCTGATCGAGCCGATGGTCATGAAGTGCGCGGTGTCGTACTTCACGGGCGTGAGGTTGCCGTGCCAGGCCACGACGTTGAAGGGCGAGTGGTCTTGCGTGGCGCGCCAGAAGGCACCGCCGAACTTCTTGACGATCTCCCAGTCGCCGGCCTTGGCCGTGTCATCGAAGGCCGCCACCGGCGCCAGGAAGTCACGCGGGTTGGCCAGGCCGTTGCTGCCGATGGGCCCCAGTTCCGGCAGCCGGAAGGGCGCGCCGTAGTTCTCGCAGACGTAGGCGCTGCTGGGTCCGTCCACCGCGACGCGGAAGGCCAGGCCGCGCGGGATCAGTGCGATCTCGCCGGGCTTCACATCCAGGTGTCCACACTCGGTCTGCAGGTGCAGCGTGCCGTGCTGCGGCACCAGCAGCAGCTCGCCATCGGCGTTGACGCAGGCGCGGTGCGCCATCGAGCTTGTGATGAAGGCCAGGTGCGCGGCCATGCCGGTCTGTGCATCGGCATCGCCGTTGACGACGACGGTGCGCAGGCCGTCGACGAAGTCCAGGTCTTCGGCCGGCATGGGCACCGGGTGCCAGCGCAGCGGGTCGGGTGGTGCGGCCACGCCGCTGGCGGCACCGGTGGTCCACAGCGGCAAGGCCAGCGGCGTGTAGCGGCCCACCACCACGCTGGGCTGGCGGCGGTAGAACCAGGTGCGGCGGTTGTCGGCGCGGGGTGCGGTGAAGGCGCTGCCCGACAGCAGCTCGGCGTACAGCCCCAGCGGCGGGCGCTGCGGGCTGTTGCGGCCCACGGGCAAGGCGCCGGGCAGGGCCTCGGTGGCGAACTGGTTGCCGAAGCCGCTTTGGTGGTGCAGCGCCGTCATGTGGTCTCCACGCTCTTGGCCACGCCTTGGCGCGCCAGCGCCAGCGCTTCGTCCAGCACGCGCAGGTCGCCGATGTGGTTGGCCAGCAGCAGCACCAGGCGCGCCTGCAGCAGCTGGCTCTGTGCATCGTCCAGCCCGCGGTGGGCCTGCACCAGGTGGTCGTAGAAAGTGTCGCCCGGCATGTAGGGGTGGCGGTAACGCTGGCCGGGGATGCCGAAGTTCGGCTGCACGTTCAGGTGTGAGGTCATCACGAGGCTTTCAATGTCCGTTCGCGTGTTGCAGCGCCTGGCGCACCGCGCCAGCGTCCAGCCTGCGCCAGCGCGCGGCCACATGCTGGTCGGGGCGGATCAGGTGGCAGCTGCCAGGTGTGGCGTCGAAACGTTTGGCCACCAGGCCCTCGGTGTCTTGCAGGCTGCGCAGGCCGTCGGCCTGGCCGTCCACCAGCAGCACCTGCAGTTGCAGCGCGCCCAGCGCCTCCAGCTGCGTGGCGTCGGGCGTGCCGAAGAACAGCAGCGTGAAGTCATCGCCCAGGTGCGGCAGCAGCCAGGCGCCCGCCGGGCCTGACACGGGTGCGTCGTCCACCGGGGCGCCGGGCAGCATCCAGCCGTCGAAGGCATCGACGTCGGCCGTGTTCAGCGGTGAGTCCAGCAGCAGCGTGGGCACCGAGAGCCGCCCGCTGTTGACCAGCGCACGCCCGGCCGGCAGCTCGGCCGCCAGCGACAGCACGGCGTCGCGCAGCAGCCGCGCCACCGGGCTCTTGGGTGTCATGAAGTCGGTGCTGCGGGTGGAGTTCAGCAGGTTTTCGTCGGCCGCGGCGCTGCGCTCGGCGTGGTAGCTGTCCAGCAGGGTCTGCGGGGCCTGGCCGCGGATCACGCGCGCGAGCTTCCACACCAGGTTGTCGGCGTCCTGGATGCCGGAGTTGGCACCGCGTGCGCCGAAGGGCGAGACCTGGTGGGCGCTGTCGCCGATGAAGAGCAGCCGGCCGTGGCGGAAGTCGGTCATGCGCCGGCACTGGAAGGTGTAGACGCTCACCCACTCCAGCGTGAAGCCGATGTGCGCAAAGCCCTGCTGGTCCAGCGCCTGGCGGATGCGGGGCTCGACACGTTCGGGCTGCTTTTCGGCCTCGGGGTCGGCCTCCCAGCCGAGCTGGAAATCCACGCGCCAGACGTTGTCGGCCTGGCGGTGCATCAGCGCACTCTGGCCGCTGAAAAAGGTGGGTGCGAACCAGAAGCGGCGTTCCGTCTGGTCCAGCGGGAAGGGCTCGCCATCGAGCACCACGTCGGCGATCAGGAAGCGGTCCTGGAACACCGTGCCTTCGATGTCCAGCCCCATCTGCCGGCGCACCGGGCTGCGTGCGCCGTCGGCCACCAGCAGCCAGTCGGCCTGCAGGGTGTAGGGCCCTTCGGCGGTATCGATCTGCAGCGTGGCGCCGTCGTCGCGGGCCTCCAGGGAGGTGAGCTTGTGTTTCCAGCGCAGGTCGATGGCCGGCAGTTGCTGCGCGCGTTCGACCAGGTACTGCTCCAGGTAGTACTGCTGCAGGTTCACCATGCCGGGCCGCTGGTGGCCGGCGTCGGGCAGCAGGTTGAAGCTGAAGACCTCGTTGTCGCCGTGGAAGGTGCGGCCCACGTTCCAGGTGACGCCCTTGTCCACCACGCGCTGGCCAATGCCCAGCCGGTCCAGGATCTCCAGCGTGCGCTTGGCGTAACACACGCCGCGCGAGCCGACCGAGACGGTGTCGTCGTCGTCGATCAGCACCACGTCCAGGCCGCGCTGCGCCGCGTCGATGGCCGCCGCCAGGCCCACCGGCCCGGCGCCGACGATGACCAGCGGCACCCGCCGCACGGTGGATGCGCCGAGCTCGGGCGCAGGGCGCGCGGCATAACGCGGCCAGGTGTAGGTGCTCAACATGGCCTCAACTCCCGGCGAACTCGCGCTCGTGCATCCAGGCCGCATGCGTGGGCGCGCGGCGCGTGCGGGCCCATTCGTCCAGCATGGCCCACTTCACGTCGTCCAGCCGCTGGTGCATGTCGGGCGTGGCGGTGTCCACGGCCAGTTCCAGCCGGTGGCCGTTGGGGTCGAAGAAGTAGATGGACTTGAAGATCGTGTGGTCGGTGATGCCCACCACCGGGATGCCCGCGGCCTCCAGCCTGGCCTTCGTGGCCTGCAGTTCTTCCAGGCTGTCCACCTTGAAGGCCAGGTGCTGCACCCAGTCGGGTGTGGCCGTGTCGCGGCCCATGGGCGGCGAGTTCGGCAGCTCGAAGAAGGCCAGCACGTTGCCACCCCCGGCATCCAGGAACACGTGCATGTAGGGGTCGGGCGCGTGGGTGCTGGGCACCTCGTTTTCTGCGATCGCGAGCACGAAGCCCATGCCCAGGTGGCGGCCGTACCACTCGACGGTTTCTTTGGCGTCGATGCAGCGGTAGGCGACGTGGTGGATGCGTTGGATGGCCATGGCGGGCTCCTGCGTGGACGTTGGGCTCAGCTTTCCAGCGCCTTCCACATCTCGATGTCGCGCTCGGCGGTCCAGATGCGGGGGTCGCGGTACTGCGTGGCCTCGTCGTAGGCGCGGGTCACGTCAAACGGCATGCAGTGGTTGAAGATCACCCAGTGGCCGTACTTCGGGCTCACGTTGGCCATGGTCTCCTGGTACACGCTCTTGAGGTCCTTGCCCGCGGCGGTGCCGGCTTTCACAGACGCAAACACGTCGGCAATGAAGTTGCGCGTGCCTTGCAGGCCGGCGGCGACCTCGGCCTCGTTCTGCAGCGCGGCGCCGCGGCCGGGCACCAGCTTCTGCGGCTTCAGCGCGGCCAGGTTGTCCAGGGTCTGCGGCCAGTCGCTGAAGTAGGCGTCGCCGGCATAGGGCGTGGCGTCGAACTCGACCAGGTCACCACTGAACAGGATCTTCTCCTGCGGCAGCCAGACCACGGTGTCGCCCTTGGTGTGGCCACGGCCCAGCTGCAGCAGCTGCACTTCCAGTTGGCCCAGCCACAGCGTCATCTTGCCGGTGAAGGTCATGGTCGGCCAGGTCAGGCCGGGCGGCACACTTTCGACGTTGCGGAACAGGCGCGGGAAGCGGCCGATCTCGCTGGCCTTGTCCTGCTCGCCGCGCTCGACGATCAGGTCGCGCGTGTCCTGGCTGGCGATGATGTGCTCGGGCTGGTAGGCCGCCGCGCCGAGCACGCGCACCGCGTGGTAGTGGCTCAGCACCACGTACTTGATCGGCTTGTCGGTGACCTCACGGATGCGGCGGATCACGTCCTGCGCCATCGCCGGCGTGGCCTGCGTGTCGATGACCATGACCGCATCGTCGCCGATGACGATGCCGCTGTTCGGGTCGCCTTCGGCCGTGTAGGCATAGGCGTGCTCGGACAACTTGGTGAAACTGACGGTCTTTTCTTCCAGGTC
>CAYTWU010000038.1:0-18365 GCA_964442175.1 uncultured Rubrivivax sp. | reverse complement strand
CCAGGTGGTTGGCCTTGGCGCCATCGGCCAGCGTCGAGTTCTTCACCTCGACGAAGTTGCCGATGTGCACCTCGGCGCCCAGCACCGCGCCCGGCCGCAGCCGTGCGAACGGGCCGACCAGCGCACCGGCGCCCACCTGCGCGCCGTCGATGTGGGTGAAGGGGTGCAGCACCGCGCCCGCGGCGATCACCGCGTCACGCAGCACGCAGTGCGCGCCGATGCGCGCGCCGTCGCCGACCTGCACCCGGCCTTCGAAGATGCAGCCGATGTCGATCTCGACATCGCTGCCGCACTGCAGCGTGCCCCTCTGGTCGAAGCGTGCCGGGTCGGCCAGGCGCACGCCGGCGTCCATCAGCGCCTCGGCCTGGCGGCGCTGGAAACGGCGCTCCAGGTCGGCCAGCTGCAGCGGGCTGTTGACGCCCAGCACCTCGGTCTCGTCGGGCGCGGCGCAGGCCACCACCGGCACGCCTTCGGCCACGGCCAGCGCGACGATGTCGGTCAGGTAGTACTCGCGCTGCGCGTTGTCGTTCTTCAGCGCCGCGACCCAACGCTTCAGCGCCGCCGTCGGGGCCGCCATCAGGCCGGTGTAAACCTCGTGGATCTGGCGTTGTTCGGGCGTCGCATCCTTGTGTTCGACGATGCCTTGCACCGCATCACCCTCACGCAGGATGCGGCCATAGCCGGTGGCGTCGGCCAGGTCCACCGTCAGCAGGGCCAGGCGCTCGCCGCCGCAGGCGGCGCTGAGGGCGGCCATGGTGGCCGTGCGCGTCAGCGGCACGTCGCCGTTCAGGATCAGCGTCGTGGCGTGGGCGTCCTGCAGCGCCGGCACCGCCTGCAGCACCGCGTGGCCGGTGCCCAGCTGCGGCTGCTGCAGCACGCAGGTGGCGGTCTCTCCCACCGCCTTCGCGACCTGCTCGGCACCGTGGCCGACGATGACGACCGTGTGTTTGTCCCCCAGCCCGGCTGCGGCATCCAGGACATGCTGCAATAAGCTGCGCCCGCCCACCCGGTGCAGGACCTTCGGCAGGGCGGATTTCATGCGGGTGCCCTTGCCGGCGGCCATGATGATCACGTTCACTGCCATGCGACGTTCGCTTTCGGTCAAAACTTGGATTATCGGCCTCGTGGTGCTGGCCCTGAGCGGCTGCAGCGCCGTGCGCCTGGGCTACGACAACGGCCCGTCGCTGGCGCTGTGGTGGCTGGACGGTTACTTGGACCTGGACCGCGGCCAGGAGGCGCGGGTCAAACCGGCGCTGCAGGACTGGTTTCACTGGCACCGTGCCACGCAGCTGCCCGATTACGCGCAGCTGCTCGCCACCTGGCAGGCGCGCAGTGCCGGCACGGTCAGCGGCGACGAGGTCTGTGCCTGGTCCGACCAGGTGCGCGGCAAGCTGCAGACGGCGGTGGAGCGTGCGCTGCCGGCCGGCGCGCAGCTGCTGCCGCAGGTGGATGCGGCCCAGTGGCAGTTCCTGGAAAAGCGCCTTGCCGAGCGCACGGCCGAGTTGCGCGCAGAGCACGCCCAGGCCCGCCCGGAGGACCGGCAGGCCGCTGCGCTGGGCCGTTCGGTCGGCCGCGGTGAACAGTTCTACGGCCGCTTGAGCGCGGCCCAGAAAAAGTTGCTGGCCGACGGCATCGCCGCCTCGCCCATGGCCTCGGAGGAATGGATCGCACAGCGCGAAACCCGGCAGCGCGAGCTGGTGCAAGGCCTGCGACGTGCCCAGCAGGAGCCGGACGCGGCGCGCCGCCTGGCCGCATTGCGCAGCACGGCCCAGGCCTACCTGCGCCCGGCCGAGGGTGCCTACGGCGAACGCCAGGCGCGCTGGCAGGCGCACAGCTGCAGGCTGTCAGCCCAACTGCACAACAGCGCCACACCCGAACAGCGCGAGCGCCTGGCGGCCTGGCAGGAAGACCTGCAGGCGCTGGCCGCTGCAGCCGCGCCTTGACGCCGGCCGTCTACGGCAGGGGCACCGTCACCGGCCGCGGGTTGGGCCCGGTCTTCGGAAAGTCCACGAGCGCAGCGGTGAACATCGCCTGCAGCAGGCTGTCGTTGCCCATGCTGGCACCTTCGTTGGCCACCCTCGCTTCGTAGAGCGGCTTGCCGCTGGCGGCGTCGCGCAGCAGCAGCGCCACCTGGCGTTCGTAGCGGCGCGCTTCGAAGCGGGGGTCCAGCACCCAGACCGGGCCCACCCAGGGCCGGCGCACCGCGCCATGGCCGCCACGCCACCACAGCGGGTCGGCCCAGAGGTCGGGGGCGGTCGCCGTGGTGCGTGCCGCCACCTGCACCAGCACGTCGGGCGTGCTGCCCGGTTCGGCCGGGCGGAAGCCGGCTTTTGCCAGTGCCGCACTGGCCATCTGTTCCAGGCGTTCGGTGTCGGCCAGCCGGTCCTGCTGCGAGGGCAGGCGGTCGAAGGCGTAACGGGCCGGGGCGCGGCCGGCCGGCCACTCGCCCCAGGTGGACAGGTCGCCCTGCACCGTGTTCAGGCCGGCGCAGCCGGCGAGCAGGGCCGCGCTGGCGGCCAGGGTGCAGAGCAGGGTGCGTCTCACGGGGTCTCCTCGCGCGCCAGCCACTGCATTGGCACCGGGGTGGCCGGGTCCGTGGCCGGGCTGGCACAGGGTTCGTCGTCGGGGTCGAAGGCGCGGTCGCCCAGCGGGTCGGGCACGCCGGTCGCTTGGACGGTTTCGAAGGGGAAGAGTTTCCGGTCTGCCAGGTGCGAGGGCACCACCATCGTCATCGCGCGGAACATGTTGTCGGTGCGGCCCGGGTATTGGCGCTCCCACTCGCGCACCATCTTGCGCACCTGCACCCGCTGCAGGTTCTCCTGGCTGCCGCAGAGCGTGCAGGGGATGATGGGGAAATCGCGGTGCGCGGCCCAGCGTTCGATGTCGGTCTCGGCCACGTAGGCCAGCGGCCGGATGATGACGTTCTTGCCGTCGTCGCTGACCAGCTTGGGCGGCATGCTCTTCATGCGCCCGCCGAAGAACATGCTCATCAGCAGCGTGATCACGATGTCGTCGCGGTGGTGGCCGAGCGCGATCTTGGTGGCCCCCAGCTCACCGGCCACGCGGTACAGGATGCCGCGCCGCAGCCGCGAGCACAGGCTGCACATGGTCTGGCCGGCCGGCACCAGCTTCTTGACGATGCTGTAGGTGTCCTGGTTCTCGATGTGGAAGTCCACGCCACGGCCGCGCAGGTAGGTGGGCAGCACCTCTTCCGGGAAGTCGGGCTGTTTCTGGTCCAGGTTGACGGCGATGATGGAAAAGTCCACCGGCGCGCGTTCGCGCAGCGACAGCAGGATGTCCAGCATCGTGTAGCTGTCCTTGCCGCCGGACAGGCAGACCATCACCTTGTCGCCCGGCTCGATCATGTTGTAGTCCACGATCGCCTGGCCCACCTGGCGATGCAGCTTCTTGCCGAGTTTGTTGGCCTCGAACGCGGCCTTGCGCGGGTCGGTGCCCATCAGGTGCCCTCCTTGAGTCCGAAGACTTCCACGCCCACGGCGTCGCAATCCGGGTAGACATCGGGTTTTTCGGTGGACACCCGCGCGGCGCGCACGCGCGGGTGGCTCAGCATCACCTTCAGCACGTCGTCGGCGAGGGTTTCCTGCAGGTGGATGTGCCCCTTGGCCACCCGCTCGCCGATGCTGCGGCGGATGAAGTCGTAGTCCACCACCTCGTCCAACGTGTCCTGCGTGGGCGTGGACAGCGCGAGCGGCACAAAGAGGTCGACGTTGATCAGCACACGCTGCTCGCCCTTTTTTTCGAAGTCGTGCACGCCGATGTTGATCCAGACCTCGTAGTCGCGCAGGAAGAGGCGCCGGCAATCCATCAGGCGCGGGTGTTGCAACAGGGTCTGCATAACGTTCAGTCTTTCTTGGCCAGGAACAGCACGTCGCGCGGCTGTGCCTGCAGGTGCTGGCCGCCATCGACCAGCAAGGTGGTGCCGGTGATCGCCGGCGATTGCAGCAGGAACAACACCGCGCGGGCGATGTCTTCCGGCGTGGAGGAGCGTTGCAGCGGCGTCAACCGGTGCGCACGCTCGAATTCGTCGTTGTCCATCGGCCCGGACACCAGCGTGACGCCGGGTGCCACGCCGCACACGCGGGTGCGGGGCGCCAGCGCCTGGGCCAGCAGCGTCGTGGCCGCGTCCAGCGCCGCCTTGGACAGCGTGTACGACAGGTAGTCGGGGTTCGGGTTCCAGAGCTTCTGGTCCAGCAGGTTCACCACCACGCCGCCGCCGGCCGCGTGCAGCGCGCGGGCCAGCACGATGGCGGGTGCCGTGTTGGCACGCCAGTGGCGGTCCATCGCGGCGTAGCTGAAGTCGGCCACCTGGTCGTAGGCGAACAAGGAGGCGTTGTTGACCACCGCGTCCACCCGGCCGAAGTGCGCCTGCACCGCGGGCAGCAGCGCGGTGCACGCGGTTTCGTCGGCCAGGTCGGCGGCAAAGGTCTGCGCCTGTGCGCCCTGCGCCTGGCAGGCCACCGCGGTCTCGGCGGCTTCGTCGGCCGAACCGCGGTAGTGCACGGCGATGTCCCAGCCCTGCGTGGCCAGGTGCAGCGCGATGCTGCGGCCCAGGCGGCGGGCGCTGCCGGTGACGAGGACCACGGGGCGCTTCATGGCGGGTTCCAGGGGGCTTCCTACAATGCCGGCGCGATGCACGACGAACCCGCCAGTTTAACGAGCCCGTTGCAGCGGCGCCTGCACCAGGGCCTGGCCGCCGACGGCGGCTGGTGGCCATTTGACCGCTTCATGGCGGCCGCGTTGTACGAACCCGGGCTGGGTTACTACAGCCGCAGCGACCGCATGTTCGGCGCGCTGCCCACCTCGGGCAGCGACTTCGTCACCGCGCCCGAGCTGTCGCCGCTGTTCGGCGCCACGCTGGCCACCGCGCTGGCGCAGGCGCTGGACGCGACCGGCACCGACGAGCTCTGGGAGTTCGGTGCCGGCTCCGGCGCGCTGGCGGCACAGCTGCTCGGTGCATTGGGCGAGCGGGTGCGCCGCTACACCATCGTCGATCTTTCCGGCGCCTTGCGCGCACGCCAGCAGGCGCGGCTGGCGCCCTGGGGCGACCGCGTCGAGTGGCTGTCGGCCCTGCCGGCCACGCTGCAGGGCGTGGTGGTCGGCAACGAGGTGCTGGACGCGATGCCCGTGAAGCTGCTGCACTTCGACGGTGTGCAGTGGTTCGAGCGCGGCGTGGGCAGCGACGGTCGGCGCTTCGGCTGGATCGACAGGCCGACCCCGCTGCGCCCGCCCGGCCCGCAGCAGGCCGTGCCGGGCACCGTGACCGAGGTCCACCCGCAGGCCGAGGCCTTTGTGCGCACGCTGGCCGGCACGCTGACGCGCGGCGCGCTCTTTTTCATCGACTACGGCTTTCCGGAGGCCGAGTACTACCTGCCGCAGCGCCACGGCGGCACGCTGATGTGCCACCGTGCCCACCGCGCCGATGCCGACCCGCTGGTCGACGTGGGCGAGAAGGACATCACCGCCCATGTCAACTTCAGCGGCATCGCGCTCGCCGGCCAGGACGCCGGGCTGCAGGTGCTGGGTTACACCTCGCAGGCGCGCTTCCTGTTGAACGCCGGGCTGATGCAGCAGCTGGCCACGGCCGACCTGCCCACGCGCAGTGCGGCGCAGAAGCTCGTGAACGAACACGAGATGGGCGAGCTGTTCAAGGTCATCGGCTTCGTGAAGGGGCCCTGGTTCGAGTCGCCGGGTTTTGCCAGCGGCGACCGCAGCCACCGCCTGTGAAGCGGGCGGGTTCTGGGGGATGGGGCGATGGCCTGCTTCGTGCCAGCATCCACGTTCCTTGTCCTCGGAGCCCTCCATGGCTTTTGTTGCTTCTCGGTGCTTGCTGGCCGGTGTGCTGGCGGCCTGCGCCGTCACCAGTGCCTTCGCGCAGCGGGCCGAACTGTCGGCCGACCGCATCACCTACCGCTGGTCGTCCCCGGCCCAGGCCGCGCCGGCGCGGGCCGGTGTGCTGGCCTCCCACCTCGTGCGCCACGAGGGTGCGCAATGGCTGCGCCTGCGCTTCGGCGCCGTCGAGCTGGCGCCCGGCTCGGTGCTGCGGCTCACCTCGCTGCAGGACGGTGCCCAGCAGCACCTGAACGCCACCACCGCCGCGCAATGGCAGAACACCTCGGCCTACTTCAACGGCCCGGCCGTGCGTGTGGAACTGCTGGCTGCCGAGGGCAGCGTGGGCAACCGCGTGGGCATCGCGCAGGTCATCGCCGGCCGCACCGATGTGGGCGCGGAAAGCCAGTGCGGCCCGGTGGACGACCGTGTCGCATCGAGCGCCGACAACCGGGCCCGCCTGCTCAACGTGGGCTGCACCGCCAACCTGACGGCCGATGGCTGCTTCATCACCGCCGGCCACTGCATGGCCTCGCCGGGTGACGTGGACGTGGTCGAGTTCAACGTGCCGCTGTCCAACGCCAACGGCAGCCTGGTGCACCCGCCGCCCGCCGACCAGTATGTGCCCACCAATGTGCGCCAGTCGGCCAACGGCGGCATCGGCAACGACTGGGGCGTGTTCACGGTGTTTGCCAACACCGAAACCGGCCTCACGCCGCTGCAGGCGCAAGGGCCGGGGCTGGAGTTCTCCACCGTCACGCCCAGGCGCCAGAACCCGGTGGAAATCACCGGCTACGGCGTGGACACCGGCAGCGCCAACCAGACACAGCAGGTCAGCACCGGCCCGGTGACGCAGGCCAGCGTGTCCACGTCGACGCTGAAGTACCGCGCCGACACCGAAGGTGGCAACAGCGGCTCGGCGGTGCTGGTCGGCGGCCTGGTCGTGGCCATCCACACCAACGGTGGCTGCCGCACCAACAACCGCGGCGCCAACAGCGGCACCTTGACCACCAACGCCGGCTTCCAGGCCGCCTACGCCGCCGTCTGCGGCGCGCCGGTCTTCCGCTGACTCGCTGGCTGCCTGATCGCCCCGCCCGCATGCGCTGGTTGCTGGTTTTCCTGCTGGCCTTCCTGGTCTTCAACGGCCTGAAGGCCTGGCTGCAGCGCATCGGGCTGGGCCGGCTGCCCGGTGATTTCACGCTGCGGCTGTTCGGCCGCGAGCTCTACATCCCGCTGGCCAGCAGCCTGGTGCTCAGCCTGCTGGCGATGGTGATCGGGGCCTTCTTCTGAAGTTGGCTCAGGATTCGATGTCCCAGCGGTGTTCACACTGCTTGCAGCCGACATGGACCAGGCGGCCGTCGCCGCTGGCGTCCAAAAGCTTGAACCGCGCGTAGGTGCCGCAGGCCGGGCAGCTGGCCTGGTTGGCCACGGCCTCGGCGTGGGACAGCAGGTACAGGTAGCGCCGCAGCGACCAGATGCCCGCCCCCGCGCACAGCAGCATGGTCATCAGGTCGGCCAGCTTGTCGGCCAGCGTGCGTGCGCTGGAGGCCGCCTCCAACGAGCCCAGGATGCCCAGCGTGCAGAACAGCAGCAGCACCATGTGGCCGTGGCTCTGCAGCAGTTCCCGCTCGTACCACTTGCGGAAACCATGTTGGCGGATGCCGTCGGCGAGGCGCATGCCGCAGATGCTGACACATCCGCCGGCTTTCATTCGGTTACGCTTGACGCCGGTGTGGCTTGGGGGCGTCGATGGACGGGATCTGGTACCTGGAGCGTGTGTCGGCGGACGGTTCCACCGCCCGGCACGACCTGCGGGACTGGCCTTTCCACGTCGGGCGGGAGGCCAGCAGCAACACCCTGGTGGTGGCCGACATGGGCCTCAGCCGGCGCCACGCCCAACTCGCCCGCGACCCGGCAGGCCGCCTGTGGTTGACCGACCTGGACAGCACCAACGGCAGTTTCGTCAACCGCGAGCGTGTGAAAGGCGCGGCCCTGCTGAAGGAACACGACGTGCTGCACTTTGCGCAGGCCGAATACCGGCTGCGCTGGCGGCCGGACACCGCCTTGTTCGAGGCCCCGGCCGAACCCGACAAGACCCGCCTGGTGCAACGCGACCTGAGCGCCCACTTCGCGCCGCAGGAGCCGCAGTTCCTGGAGCTGCTGGCCGGCCGCGGGCTGTCGGGTGCGATCCAGCCCATCGTGCAGGCCCAGGGCAGCGCGCTGTTCGCCTACGAGTTGCTGGGCCGCGGGGAGCACCCTGATCTGTCGCGGTCACCGATGCAGCTGTTCAGCCTGGCGGCGGTGCTGCAGCGCGAGGCCGAGCTGAGCCAGGCCTTCCGCCACCTGGGCATCCAGCGGGTGGCCGCGGGGCTGCCGGGCACGACGCTGTTCGTCAACACACACCCGAAGGAGACCTTCGAGCCGGCCTTCCTGGCATCGCTGGCGCGCCTGCGCGACGAGCGTGTGGCGGTGGACCTGGTGGTCGAGGTGCATGAAACCGCGGTGGTCGATGTGACCCGCCTGCGCGAGCTGGCGGCGCGGCTGAAGGAGCTGGGCATGCGTTTCGCCTACGACGACTTCGGCGCCGGCGAGTCTCGGCTGGTCGAGCTGGGCGAGGTGCCGCCGCACTTCGTCAAGTTCGACATGGGCCTGGTGCGCGACATCCATCTCGCCTCGCACAGCAAACACAAGGTGGTGCACGACATGGTGCGCCTGGTGCACGACCTGGGCGCCGTGGCCCTGGCCGAAGGCGTGGAAACCGAAGCCGAGGCCGTGGTCTGCCGCCAGATGGGCTTCGACCTGATCCAGGGCTACCTGACGGGCAAACCCGGGCCCTTGCCGCCTGCACCCGCGGCCTGAAGCGCCGCGGCCACCGCGGCCACGCGTGCCGCCAGGATCGCCGCACCCACCGCCGGGCCGGGCGCTTGCCCCGCCGCGACGGCCGCGGTGTCCACCGCACGCGCCGCGGCCAGCGCCAGCGGCAGGCGCTGCTGTTCCGCCGCAGCACAGACCTGCAGCAGCTCGGCGAACCGGTCCGGCCGGCGCAACGCGTCGGCCCGCATCAGCAGCGCCACCAGGCCGTGGGCGTCCAGCGTGTCGGCGGCGCGCACCTGCGCTGCGGTCTGCAGCGCCAGGTCCGCCAGTTCGCGGCAGGCGCCGGGCACCCGCAGCCTGTCGGCCAAAGCCTTGGCGGTGGCGAGCGCCAGGCCCTGGGCCAGCAGCAGGCCGGCCCAGCGCACGGTGAGCGGGCCCTCGGTGGGCGGTGACACCGGGCGCTGGGTCAGCTCGGGCAGCAGGCGCTGCAGCGCGCCGCATCCGTCCAGCACGGCAAACAGGCGGTCTGGCCGGGCCTCCATCAGGCCCCGCGACAGTTCCTGCCACACGCGCTCCGGCACCAGCGCGTCCACCTCGCCGCTGGCCACCATCTGCGCCAGCAGGGCCTCGGTCTCCGGCGCCACCGTGAAGTCGTGGAAACGGGCCGCCAGGCGCGCCAGCCGCAGCAGCCGCACCGGGTCTTCGACAAACGCCGGCGAGACATGGCGCAGCACCCGCGCGGCGATGTCGCGCTGGCCGCCGCAGGGGTCGATCAGCGTGCCGTCGGCCGCGCGTGCGATGGCGTTGATCGTGAGGTCGCGGCGCGCCAGGTCCTGCTCCAGCGTCACGTCGGGTGCGGCCTGGAACACGAAGCCGTGGTAACCCGGCGCGCTCTTGCGCTCGGTGCGGGCCAGGGCGTACTCCTCGCCCGTCTGCGGGTGCAGGAAAACCGGGAAGTCGCGGCCCACGGGGCGGTAACCGGCGTCCAGCATCTGCTGCGGCGTGGCGCCGACCACGACCCAGTCGCGGTCACCCGCCGGGCGGCCCAGCAGCGCGTCGCGCACCGCGCCGCCGACCTCGAAGACGGTCACGGCGCTGGCCGGTAGGGCTCGTCTTCGGCGATGTAGTCGCGCTCCAGCAGCGCGTCGGCGATCCAGGCCGCCACGCCCGGGGCGGTGCGCAGGCGCTCCACGTAGGCGCGTGAGGTGTCGCTGATGGGCAGCGCGTAGGTCAGCAGCCGCATCGCCACCGGCGCGAAGAAGGCATCGGCCGCGCCGAAGACACCGAACAGGTACGGGCCGCCGCTGGCCTGCAGCGCATCGGCCCACAGCTGCTCGATGCGGGCCACGTCGCGCTGCACGGCCGGCTGTTCGGCCCAGACCTTGGCGCCGACCTCGGGCAACCGGGCCTCGATGTTCATCGGGCAGTGGTTGCGCAGCGCACCGAAGCCGCTGTGCATCTCGGCGCACAGGCTGCGCGCCCGGGCGCGGGCGTTTCTGTCGGCAGGCCAGACGGCCGGGTTCAGCTCGGCCAGCGTCTCGACGATGGCGAGTGTGTCCCACACCGCAAAGCCGTCGTCCAGCAGCAGCACCGGCACCTTGCCGGCCGGGTTGACCTGGGCCACCGCCTGGCGAAAGGGCGAGTTGGCGCTGAAGTCGAAGCGCAGCTTGACCTCGTCGAACGGGAGGCCCAGGCCGCGCATCAGCACCCAGGGGCGCATGGACCAGGAGGAGTAGTTCTTGTTGCCGATGATCAGCTTCATCTCAATCCCTTCGCGCATGCGCGCGGAAACCGTCGAAACGCTGGCGGCCCGGGCGCTGGCCCAGGTAAAGCGGGGCCACGGCTTCCAGCGCCGCGGGGATGATGCCCAGCGCCGACAGCCCTGGCAGCGAGCCGCTGGCCAGGTTGGGCACCTTCATCGAATCCAGGTTGTCGGCCGACATCAGCGGCTCGCCCGGCGCCAGCGCCATCAGCCCGGCCTGCAGCCGGCCCAGCGCGTCCGGCAGTGGCAGCACGGGCCGTTGATGGCCCGACCAGCGGCCGGCCAGGCGCATCAGCTCGGCCAGCGTGTAGACGCCCGGGCCGGCGGCTTCATAGACCTGGCCGATGCTGCTGCGTTGCTGCAGCGCGGCCAGCACGGCCGCGGCCACGTCTTCCACCCACACCGGCTGGAAGCGTGCTGTGCTGCCGGCCAGCGGCACCACCGGGGCCAGCGCCTGCAGGCGTGCGAAGACGTTGAGAAAACGGTCGTCGGCGCCAAAGATCACCGAAGGCCGGATCAGCGTCAGGTCCAGCCCCGCAGCCTGCAGCGCGGCCTCGCCCGCCGTCTTGCTGCGCAGGTAGTTCGACGGTGCCCCGGGGCCGACGCCCAGCGCGCTGATGTGCACCAGCCGCCGCACGCCGCTGGCACGCATCGCGGCCGCCAAGTGCTGCGGCAGCGCCACGTGCACACGCTCGAACGCGGCCGGGCTGCCATGCAGGATGGCCACCAGGTTGACCACGGCGTCGCAGCCGGCCAGCAGCCGGCGCAGCGCGGCTTCGTCGTGCACGTCGGCCTGCGCCAGCTCCAGCGTGGGCAGCGGCTGCAGCGCCTGGCCGTGGCGCAGGCGGCGCGTGGGCACGCGCACCGTCCAGCCGGCGCGTTGCAGGCGTTCACACAAGGAACGGCCGACAAACCCCGTGCCGCCCAGCACCAGCACGCGGCCCGTCATGGCAAGTCCTTGTTGGGCGCGGGCGCCTGCGGCGGCCGGGGCCCCACGGTGGCGCCCAGGCGCGCTTTCAGCGAGGTGCCGGGCTCGCCCAGCACGGCGGCGTAATGCACGGCGTTCGCCAGCACCTTCTTCACGTAGTCGCGGGTTTCGTTGAAGGGGATGTTCTCGACCCAGGCTGCGGTTTCCAGCACCGGGCCGTCGCGCCAGCGGCGTGGCCGGCCCGGGCCGGCGTTGTAGCCGGCGATCGCCAGCGGCTGGGCGCCGTCGAAATCGTCCACCAGCAGCTTCAGGTAGGCCGTGCCCAGGCGCAGGTTCACGTCGCGGTCGTTGATCATCGTGGGTTTGTAGTCCAGGCCCACCTTCCTGGCCGTCCAGCGCGCCGTGGCCGGCATCAGCTGCATCAGCCCGCTGGCGCCGACGCCGGAGCGCGCGTCCATGATGAAACGCGACTCCTGGCGCACCAGGCCGAAGATGGTGGCGGCGTCCAGGCCCGCGGCCTGGGCCTGGCGCGTGACCTCGGCGCGGAAGGGCGTCGGGAAGCGCTGGGCGAGGTCGATCTCCTGGCGCGTGCGTTCGCTGGTGTTGATGCAGCGGTCCCAGACCTCGCGCGCACAGGCCTGCTGCGCGGCAGCCAGCAGCGCGCGGTCGCCGTCCAGGTCGCGCAGCGTGAAGTTCCACTCGCGCACCCCTTCGCTGCGCAGGCCCAGCTCGATCAGCTGCAGCGCACGCTGCAGGCCGGGCACGTTGCGCGCAGCGGTCCGCTCGGCTTCGCTCAAGGGCGCGGGCGCGGTGGGTGGCGTGAAGCGCCCGCCCAGGTCTTCCAGTGCCAGCAGGCCATAGAAGCTGTGCGGGCCGGCCAGGGCCTGCAGCTGGCGCTGGGCTTCGGCGCGGGCCGCATCGCCCTTTTCGCCCTTGGCGGCCGTGGCCTGCAGCGCACGGGCCTTCCAGTAGACCCAGGCCGGATCGGCCTGCTCGGCCGGGCGCATGGCCTGCACCTGGCGCAGCAGCAGCGCCCAATCCGGCCCCCGCTCGGCGCGCAGGGCGGCACGGGCACCCCAGACCAGGGTTTCGGCCGGCCAGTCCATGCGGTGCTCGCTGCGCACATGGGCCCAGGCGCGGTTGTAGGCCGTGGCAGCCGTGGGCATCAGCTTCAGCGCGGCCTGGCGGCCGATGCCGGCCCAGGCGTAGGCCGATTGAGAGGGCACGAGGCGTTCTTCCCAGGCGGCCGCCAGGTCGGCGGCCGCGTCGGGGTCGGTGCTGGCCACACGCAGCAGCGCGGCCAGCGCAGCCTCGCCATCACGTTCCTGCACGGCGCTGCGCGGGTGGCGGGCCAGCCATGACGCCGGGTTGTCGAGTGCGTCGCGCAGCCGCCGCTCCACCGGCGCGCCCAGCAACGCAGCGGCTGCCAGCGCCGCCTTGGGGCGGTTGCTCTCCACGGCCAGCCGCACCACCGGCCACACCTGCTCGGGCCCGAAGCGGCCCGCCTCGGCCAGCGTGCGCGCCATCAGTGCGCAGCCGTCGTCCTCGCGGCGTTGGGCCAGCCAGGCGCCGGCGGCGGCTTCGGCCACGTTCTGGCCTTCCAGGTGGCGTGCCAGCAGCGCGTAACAATCGACCTCGCGGTCGTCCGCCATGCGGAAGCGTGGGTGCTCGCGGCGGAAGTTGTCCCAGTCGCGGCGCTGGCCCAGCACCAGCAACCAGTCGTTGCGCAGCCGGTCCTCCACGTAGCTGCCCGGCCAGCGGGCGTAGAACGCATCGAGCTCGGTTTGCTGGGCATCCTTCAGCCGGGCGCTGATCTCCCAGTAGTCGACCCAGGACGCCAGCGGGTGTTGCTGGCGCAGGGTCTGGTCACGCAACGCGGCCAGGCGGTTGCGGTCGTTGCTGCGCAGCGCCTCGCGCGCGTCCAGCACGGCCTTGTCGGGGGCCGGCTGCGCCCAGGCGGGCGCGGCCCAGCAGGCGGACAAGGCAAGGAGGCAGGCAGGCAGGACTCGGAGGACTCGGGGCATGGCCGGAAATTAGCACAGGGGGGTGTCGGCGTCCTGCACACGCCGGATGGCCGCACGCGTGGCGGCGGCTTCGGCCAGCAGCCAGTCGCTGAAGGCCTGCACCTCGGGTTGCTGGCGGCGGGCCGGCCAGTGCACCAGCCAGTAGCCGTAGGGCGAGGTGATGCGGCCGGCGGCGCCGAAGGGCTCGACCAGGTCGCCACGTTCGATGGCTTCACCGACCAGCGCCCAGCGCGCGAGGGCCAGGCCCTGGCCCGACAGCGCGGCCTGGATCTGCTGGTAGGTGTAGTTCAGGTAGAGCCAGCCCTGCGGCTCGGTGCCGGCCGGCGCGTGCACCTTCAGCCAGTGGCGCCAGCTCAGGTACTCGGCGCTGGGGCGGTGGTCGTCCTCTTCCAGCAGCGTGTGCCGGGCCAGGTCGGCCGGGCTGCGCAGCGGCAGCCGCGTCAGCAGCGCCGGGCTGGCCACGGGCGTCAGCACCTCGTCGAACAGCGGCAAGGCGCCGGGCGGCGCGTCACGCGGGTGCACGTAGCGCAAGGCGAGGTCGATCTCCGGGTCGTCGGCCTCGGCCAGGCGGTCGGCGGCCGAGATGCGGATGTCGATGCCGGGCTGGGCGGCCTGGAAACCGGCCAGCCGCGGGATCAGCCAGAGCGATGCAAACGACGCAAACGTGGTCACCGCCACATGCCGCCGTGCCTGGCTGTGGCGGATCTGCTGCACCGTGCTGTCCAGCCGCTCCAGCAGCGGCACCACGCTGCGCAGCAGCGTGGCGCCGGCCGTGGTGAGCTCCACATGGCGCGTGCCGCGGTGGAACAGCGCGGTGCCCACCTCGGCCTCCAGCGCCTGGATCTGGCGGCTGATCGCGGGCTGGCTCAGGTGCAGCTCGGTGGCCGCGGCACCGAAGGCCAGACGCCGTGCCACGGCCTCGAAGGCACGCAGCGGGCCGACGGCCAGGGGGCGGGTGCTTTGTTTCATGCGTATGGATTATCAATCGGAGTCACCGATCTCATTGGACCTGCGACGGCTGCATGCCGAGAATTGAGCCCATCAACCCCGCACTGGAGCACACCATGGGCACGACCATCTGCATGACCGAAACGCATGAAGCCAGCTGGCAGCTGGCCGCCGGCCAGGTGCGGGCAGTGCCCAGCGCCTCGCAGGGGCGCTGGCTGATGGCCCGTGCCGGCCGCCTGTGGCTCACGCAGCGCGGGGCCGGGCCGGCGCGCGAGGCCGATGTCTGGCTGCAGCCCGGCCAGCGCCACTGGCTGGCGCCGGGCAGCGATTGGCTCATCGAGGCCTGGGGCGCTTCGGCTTTTGAGCTGCTGGAGCCGCCCGCCGGGCCGGCGGCGCGGCCCGTGCGGCCTGCTGGGCCAGCCGCACCCAGGGCAACATCGCGGCTGGGCTTTCCATGGCTTCGGCCGGGGCTGTCCAGTAGTTGAGCTGCACCGTGCGGCCGCTGGCGTTGTAGACAAAACGTTCGGCGCCCGCGGCCTGGAAGCGCGGCGCGGTGTCGGCATCGGCCTTCAGGTACAAGCGTTCAAAGGCGATGATGGCCACGAACAGCCCGTCCACGTACAGGCCATGGCCGCCGAACATGCGCCGCCGCCGAACCCGCCCCGTGGGGGCCAGCAGTTCTTCACAGTAGGCAGGGAAGTCGTCGGCGGCCACGCCGGGCAGTTTAGAACCGCTTGCCCAGGCCGATGCCCAGCAGCAGCGGGTCCACCTTGAAGGTGCCGGCCTTGGCACCAAACGAGGCCACGTCGGTCTGGATCTGCACCTTCTTCAGGTCCAGGTTCAGCAGCCAGCCGCCGCCGATGGGCAGGTCCACGCCCGCTTGCAGCGCCAGGCCGAAGCTGTTCTTGTCGATGCTCGGGGCCAATGCGGTGACGACGGCGGGGTCGAAGTCCACGCTGGAGAAGCGGGTGTAGTTCAGGCCCGCGCCCAGGTAGGGCCGGAAGCCCATGCCGGTGAAGTGGTACTGCAGCGTCAGCGTCGGCGGCAGGTGCTTGAGCGTGCCGATCTGTGTGCCGCCGGCGCGGACCGTGTGTTTCTGCGGGTAGGTCAGGATCAGCTCGGCCGCCAGGTTGGGGCTGAAGAAGTAGGTGATGTCGACTTCCGGGATCACCTTGTTGTTGACGCTGAGGGCCAGGCCCGTGCTGTCCTTGTTGGCCGAGTCCAGGTTCACGGCCCGGCCGCGCACCAGCCAGCTGCCGCTGTCGTCGGCCTGGGCCATCGCGGCCGGGACACCGGCCACCAGGGCGGTCGCGACCGCACGCAGGGTCATGCAGCGCTTGTTCATGTTCGATCCTCTTGTTGTGTCAGCAGGCGACATCGCCTGGCAACATTGGGCCGTTCCTGGCAGGTCGGCGTGTTGCGCTGCAGCAAGGGCAGGGCTGGCCGATTTCTGCGCCAGATCAAGGCCACAATGCAAGGCATGGACAGCCCCCACGCTCACTTTGTTCGCTGCCCCCCGTGGGGGCGCTCAGCGCCCTTGGGGCGGCCCGGCGGTCGCTGATGAACGAGCCCTTCAAGTTCTCGCTGGAGCCCTCCCAGGACAAGAAGTCGCTGCGCCGCCAGCTGCAGGCCGAGCGCCAGGCGCTGGTCGATCGCCACCAGCGTTCGGTGCACCTGCAGCAGGTGCTGCGGGTGTGGCTGGTCACGCGGCGCGAGACCAGCATCGGCGCCTACTGGCCGATCAAGGGCGAGTTCGACCCGCTGCCCGCGCTCTACCGCTGGAGCGAGGCCGACCCCAGCCGCCGCATCGGCCTGCCGGTGGTGGACCGCGAGACCAAGCACCTGCGCTTCCATGTCTGGTACCCGGGCTGCGCGATGGAAGAAGACGCCTACGGCATCCCCAAGCCCAAGGACACCGAGGAATTCCAGCCGCAGATGCTGCTGGTGCCCTGTGTGGGCTACGGCCCGGGTGGCCTGCGCCTGGGTTATGGCGGCGGTTTTTACGACCGCACGCTGGCCGACCTGCAGCCCCGGCCCTTCACGGCCGGCGTGGGCTACGCCCATGGTTTCATCCCCTGGCTGACGCCGGAACCGCACGACGTGCCGCTGGACGCGGTGCTCAACGAAGACGGCGTGCAGTGGATGCGCGCCGAAGGCTGAACCCGTTCAGGCGGCCGGCAGACGCAGCCTGAAACAGGCGCCCGCGCCCGGCGTGCTCTGCACCGTGATCTCGCCCCCCATGGCGCGGGCCAGTTGCTGGCTCAGCGCCAGGCCCAGGCCGGTGCCGGCCACCGGGCCCCGCTCTGCACCCAGGCGCTCGAAGGGCTGGAACAGGCGCGCCTGCTGCGCCTCGTCCAGGCCGGGGCCGCTGTCGGCCACGTCGATCAGCACCGCGTCGGTCTCCTGGCTCACCCGCACCCGCACCCAACCGCCGGGGCGGTTGTACTTGATGGCGTTGGACAGCAGGTTGGTCAGCACCTGGCGCAGGCGTTGCGCGTCGGCCTGCACCGCAGGCAGAGGCCCGCGGGGCAGGTGCAGCTGCACCGTCCGTTCCGCCGCCTGCGCCGCCAGCAGGCTGTGGCTGAGGGCCAGTGGCTCGGCCGGGTCCACCGGGCGCAGCTGCAGCGCGAACTGCCCGCTTTCGACGCGGCCCAGGTCCAGCACGTCGTCCAGCAGCGCCAGCAGCAGCCGGCCTGCGCGCAGGGATTCGGCGGCAAAGGTCTGCTGGCGCGGGCCCAGGCTCGGGTCCCGTTCCAGCAGCTGCGCAAAACCGAGCACGGCGTTCAGCGGTGTGCGCAGCTCGTGGCTCAGGCGCGCCAACAGGCCGGCCGTGGCACGGCGGGCGGCTTCGGCGCGGTCGCGTTCGCTGCGCAGCTCGGCTGCGTCGCGGCGTTCGGTCACGTCGAAGATCACGCCGGTGCGGATGACGCCATCGGGCGCGCGTCGCACCGGGGCCGAGGTGGCCTGCACCCAGCGCACCTGCCCGTCGGCCCGCACGATGCGGAATTCGTCGTGGTGGGCGTTCATCTGCCATTCCGAAGTGGCCAGCCCGGCGCGGATGCGGCCGTCGTCGACCGGGTGCCGCATGCGCTGCAGCAGCCGCCCGTCGCGCAGCGCCTGCTCGGGCTCCACGCCGTACAGCGTGCGCACGCCTTCGCTGATGAACAGGAAACGCGGCGGCCCTTCGAAAGGGATGTGCGAGAGGTAGACAACACCCGGCAGCTGCTGCGCGATCACCCGCAGCTGCGCCTCGCTGTGTTCCAGCGCCTGCTGCGTGTGCATGCGCTCGGTCACCTCCTCCACCGTGCCCTCGTAGCAGAGCACGTTGCCCAGCGTGTCGCGCACCACGTGGGCGTTTTCGCTGACCCAGATGCGCTCGCGTGTGCGGTGGCGGTAGACCTCGGAGACAAAACCCTGCACGCGGCCCGTGTCTTCCAGCAGGCGGCGGAATTCGGTCCGGCGCGCCGGATCGACGTACCACTCGCCGGCGATGTCGCGCACGGCGGCCACCAGCTCGGTCTCGCTGCTGTAGCCGTTCAGGCGCACCAGCGCCTGGTTGGCGCGCAGCTGTCGGCCGTCGGGGGTGGAGCGGTAGGCGCCCACCGGCAGCAGGTCGAACAGTGTCGACCAGTCCGGGGGCGGTTCAGGGGCGGGCGTGCGAGGGGCCACGCCCCGGAATGTAAGGCTTGGCCTCAGCGCACCAGGCGGCGGCAGACTTCCAGCGACAGTGCGCTCTGGTTGAGCGTGTAGAAGTGGATGGCCGGTGCACCGCCGGCGATCAGGCGCTCGCACAGCCGTGTCACCACGTCCAGGCCGAAGGCCCGCACCGAGGCGGCGTCGTCCATGAAACCTTCCATCTTCAAGGCCACCCAGCGCGGGATCTCGATGCCGTCACGGGCCGCAAACTGCGCGATGCGCGCGTAGTTGTGGATGGGCATGATGCCCGGCACGATGGGCACCGTGACGCCCAGCGCCCGCGCTTCGTCCACGAAGTGGAAGTAGGCGTCGGGGTTGAAGAAGAACTGCGTGATGGCGCTGTCGG
>CAYTWU010000037.1:12698-18425 GCA_964442175.1 uncultured Rubrivivax sp. | reverse complement strand
ACCTGGGTCGCGGCTGGCGGCGCGAGGCCGAGCGCCTGCTGACCAGCCCGACGCCGGTGGACCGCACCTTGCGCCTGCTGCGCACGCTGGGCGCCCAGCCGCGCAGCCCGGCGCCGCCGCGCGATGCCACGCCGATGCGCGCCGCGTTTGTCGTGCGCGACAACGTCGGCCAGCGCCGCGCCATCGAGCGCCGCTACATCGATGCGATGCGCCAGGCGCAGACCCGCATTCACATCGCAGTGCCCTACTTCTACCCCGGCGGCCGCTTCCGCCGCACGCTGCGCGAGGCCGCAGCGCGCGGGGTGCAGGTGCGGCTGCTGCTGCAGGGCAAGGTGGATTACCCCTTCGCCGCGCTGGCCGCCCGCGCGCTGTACGACGAGTTGCGTGGCCACGGCGTGCGCATCTTCGAGTACACGCCGGCCTTCCTGCACGCCAAGGTGGCGCTGGTGGACGACACCTGGGCCACCGTGGGCAGCAGCAACATCGACCCGCTGTCGCTGCTGCTCAACCTGGAGGCCAACGTCATCGTGCGCGATGCCCGCTTCAACGCCACGCTGGCCGCGCGGCTGGAGGCCGCGTTTGCCGTGTCCACCGAGATCACGCAGGAGCAGCCCATCGCCGGCTGGCGCCGCTGGCTGCGGCGCGGGCTGGTGGCCTGGGTGGCGAACGCCTACCTGCGGCTGGCGGGGGTCACCGGGCGATACTGAACCATGGCCACCCGCGCACCCAAGACCATTCCGCTGGACCTCGCCTTGCAAGGCGGCGGCTCCCACGGCGCCTTCACCTGGGGTGTGCTGGACCGTTTGCTGGACGAACCCGGCATCGCGCTGGACGGTGTCAGCGGCACCAGCGCCGGGGCCTTGAACGCGGCCGTGCTGGCCACCGGTTTTGCCGACGGCGGCGCGGCCGGCGCGCAGGCCGCGCTGCGCACCTTCTGGCTGGACGTGGCCGGGGTGCAAGGCTGTTTTGGCGAGGTGTCGGTTGATCCCTTTGCCGCCTTGGGCCATTTCATGCCCGCGCTGCCGCTGGCCGCCTTCAACCTGGATGCGAACCCGGCCTACGCCTGGTTCAGCCAGTTCCTGCGCAGCGTCAGCCCCTACCAGTTCAACGCCTTCGGGCCGAATGCGCTGGCCGAGGTGGCGCGCCGCCACGTGCGGCCCGAGGCGCTGCAGCACGGCCCGCTGAAGGTGTTCGTGGCCGCCACCGCGGTGCAGACCGGGCAGCCGCGCATCTTCAGCGGTGCCGAGCTGAGCATCGATGCGCTGCTGGCCTCGGCCTGTTTGCCGCTGCTGTTCAAGGCCGTGCAGATCGACGGCGAACCCTACTGGGACGGTGGTTACAGCGGCAACCCGGCGCTGTGGCCGTTGATCTACGAAACACGGGCCGCCGACCTGATGCTGGTGAAGATCAACCCGCTGGTGCGGCCCGGCACGCCGGACACCGCGGCCGAGATCGCCGACCGGGTCAACGAGATCAGCTTCAACGCCGGCCTGGTGGCCGAGATGCGCGCCATCCACTTCGTGCAGCGCCTGCTGGCCGACAAACGTGTGCCGGCCGGCCGCTACAAGGCGCTGCGACTGCACATGGTCAGCGACGAGTCCCTGGTCGAACTGCAGCCCTCCAGCAAGCTCAACACCGACCGGCGTTTCATCGAGCGTCTGCACGCACTGGGCCACGCAGCCGCCGAATCCTGGCTGGCCACGCACCGCACGGCGCTGGGCCGGCGTGCCACCATGGACATCGCAGGCACCTACCTGGCCCCGCGCCGTGCCTGAGGGGATGGCGCCCCCAGGCTCGCTTCGCTCGCCGCCCCCCGAGGGGGTGTCAGTTCCTTCGGAGCGGCCGAGCGGAACTGACTTGGTCGTCGAGCGTCCCGAGGGCCTGTACTGCCCGCCGGGCGACTTCCACCTCGACCCCTGGCGCCCGGTGGCGCGCGCCGTCATCACCCACGCGCACGCCGACCACGCACGCCGCGGCCATGGCGCCTACCTGGCGCAGGCCGACGGGGCCGGCGTGCTGCGTGCGCGCCTGGGCGACATCAGGCTGCAGACCCTGGCCTACGGCGAGCCGGTGCAGATCAACGGCGTCACGGTCAGCCTGCACCCCGCCGGCCATGTGCTGGGCTCGGCCCAGGTGCGGCTGGAACACCGGGGCGAGGTCTGGGTGGTGTCGGGCGACTACTTCGTCTCCGGCATCGAACACGACCACAACGCCAGCTGCACACCCTTCGAGCCGGTGCGCTGCAACACCTTCATCACCGAAAGCACCTTCGGCCTGCCCATCTACCGCTGGCGCCCGCAGGCCGAGCTGATGGCCGAGGTCAACGCCTGGTGGGCCGCCAACGCCGCCGCCGGCCGGCCCAGCCTGCTGATGGCCTACAGCTTCGGCAAGGCGCAGCGCCTGCTGGCGGGGGTGGACGCGGCCATCGGCCCCCTCGTCGTGCACGGGGCCGTGCAGGGCATCAACGCGGCTTACCGCGCCGCTGGCGTCGGATTGCCTGAAACGCAGGTGCTGGACAGCACCGCCAACCTGTCACGCGCTCTGGTCATCGCCCCGCCCGCCGTGCACGGCAGCGCCTGGGCGCGCCGCCTGGGTGCGTTCAGCGATGCCTTTGCCAGCGGCTGGATGCAGCTGCGCGGCGCGCGGCGCCGCCAGGGCGTGGACCGCGGCTTCGTGCTCAGCGACCATGCGGATTGGCCGGGCCTGCAACGCGCCATCGCCGCCACCGGCGCGCAGCGTGTGATCGTCACGCACGGCTACGAGGCCGTGATGGTGCGCTGGCTGCAGCAGCAGGGCCTGGAGGCCGGGAGCTTCCGCACCGAGTACGGTGACGACAGCGGCGAGGAGCAGGTGGTCAGTCGTTCGCCTGCCGACCCAGGATCTGCAGGTCCAGCCGCGGCTCCTTGATCGCGTTGTCGATGCGGCTTTCGACGTAGATCTTCTGCGGGTCCACCCCGCGCTCCTGCAGGAACTTCTTCACCGCGGCCAGGCGGGCCGGGGTCAGGTCACGTTCGTCCTTGCCGCTGCCATCCAGCTGCCAGGGGCCGGTGGGCACCACCAGTGCCACCTCCACCTGCAGGCCCAGGGCGTTCAGGATCAGCTCGGTGAGCTTGCTCTTGGCGTTGGCACTGAGCTGGTCGCCGACGAACAGGCCCTTGGCCGGCAAGGAGGCGTTGCGCTGCGTGCCGCCGGTCTTGGACGGGGCACTGGCCGCACCGGCCGGCAAGGGCTTGACGGGCTGAGCGCCCTGCTGGGCCGATGCGGGGGACACAACCAGGGCCAGGCCCAGGGCGGCGCTGGCGGCAACAAGGCGGATCGTGGGCATGGGACGGGGCTCCTCGGACGGTGCCCGCATTGTGGCGCGACGCCCGGGCCGATCCGGGTGGACGGTCTGATCAACATCACACAGACTGCGGTGCCATGCGCGCAGCGTGGATGCTCCTGCTGGTGGTCCTGGCCGGGTGTGGCGGTGGCGGCGGGGCCGAGCCCCCGTTGCCCGCCGGCGGCCTGGACGACCCGACCGTCTATTCGTCGGCGCCCGGGGCCAGCCTGCCCGGCGCCGTGGAGGCGGCCGCGGTCACGGCGCACCGCCTGCTGCTGGATGGCCGGGAACTGGCCTACACCGCCACCGCCGGCCACCTGATCGCGCGCGATCAGGTGGCCGGCGCGGCCCAGGCCAGCCTGTTCTACGTGGCCTACACGCTGGACGGTACCGATGCCGCCACCCGCCCCGTCACGGTGTTCTACAACGGCGGCCCGGGCTCGGCATCCGTGTGGCTGCACCTGGGCAGCTTCGGCCCAAGGCGCCTGGTCACCGGGGTGCCGGCCACCACCGCGGCGCGGCCCTTCCCGCTGGTGGACAACGCCGACAGCCTGCTGGCCACCACCGACCTCGTCTTCCTCAACGCGGTGGGCAGTGGGCGTTCACAAGCCATCGCGCCCTTCCGCAACCAGGACTTCTGGGGCGTGGACGTGGACGCGGCCTTGTTCCGCGACGCCATCGCCCGCTGGCTGGACCTGAACGGCCGGCGCGCCTCGCCGCTGTTCCTGTATGGCGAGAGTTACGGCGGCCCGCGCACCGCGGTGCTGGCGCGCCGGCTGCAGGAGGCCGGCCTGCCGCCGGCCGGCCTGGTGCTGCAATCCCCGGCGCTGGACTACAACAGCAACTGCGGGGTCACGGCCACGCCGGGCGTCTCTTGCGCCGCTTACCTGCCCAGCTACGCCGCCACCGCCGCCTGGCACGGCCGCAGCACGCCGGTGCCGGCCGAGGCCGACGTCGATGCCTGGGTCGCCGCCGCCCAGGCTGCAACCGAGAGCACCTACGCCCCCGCGCTGCAGGCCTGGCTGGCACAGGGCGAGGCCGCCCCCGCGCTCTGGCCAGCGCTGGCCGACCTGACGGGCCTGCCGGCCACCACCTGGCAGCGCAGCTTCAACCTCGGCCCCACACCCTACCGCGAGCAGCTGCTGCCCGGCCAGCTGCTGGGCCGTTACGACGCGCGCATGTTGGCGCCGGTGGGCAGCCCCCTCGCGGCCGAGGGCGACCCGTCCAGCACCTGGCTCACCTCGTCCTTCCAGACCGCGATCGCCACCTACCTGCGCGACACGCTGGGCTACCGCAACAGCTCCACCTACGTGATGCTGAGCAACGCGATCCAGACCTGGGACTTCCGCCACGACGGCCGGGCCTTGCCCGACACCGTGCCCGACCTGGCCGCCGCGCTGGCGGCCGACCCGGCGCTGCAGGTGCTGGCCGTCAGCGGCCGGCACGACCTGGCCACGCCGTTTCACCTGACCCAGACCGACCTTGCCCGCCTGGGCAGCGCGCGGGTGCGGGCACTGCACTACCCGGGCGGCCACATGAGTTTTCTGGACGACGGCACCCGGCCGCGCCAGCGCGCCGACGTGGCCGCCTTCATCACCGGTGCCGCGGCGGCACGGCCGGCGCGCCGTGTGCCGCTGGCGGTGTTGCCGCGCCCAGGGCCGGACCGTGCCGGCGTGCCGGCCGCAGCCGGCGGCCTGCCGCTGCACGAGCCGGCGGTGCAGGCGCCGATGCGCGACCCCTGGGTGCCGCCGGGCCCGGGCGGCTGAGCTGAGTCAGCCCTGCAACGGCAGGTGCAGCGCGCAGACCCCGTCCGCCCCGCGCGGGCCCACGCTGAAGCCCAGGGCCCTGGCCAGCGCCAGCATGCGGGTGTTTTCCGCCAGCACCGTGGCCGTCAGCGCGCCGGTGCCGCGGGCGCGCTGGTAGTCGGCCAGGTGCTGCAGCAATCGCCGGCCCAGGCCGCCGCCCTTCAGGTCGGAGCGCACGACGATGCCGAACTCGGCCGCGCTGTTGTCCGGGTCGGCCACGGCCCGCACCACGGCCAGTGTCTCGCCGGCCGCGTCCAGCGCGATGAAGGCCATCTCGCGGTCGTAGTCGATCTGCGTCAGCCGGGCCAGCTCGGTGTGGTCGATGCTGCGCCGGCTGTAGAACACACGCAGCCGCACGTCTTCCGGGTCCAGCCGTTCCAGGAATGCACGGTGCCGGGCTTCGTCTTCCGGGCGGATGGGGCGCACCGTCAGCGTTTGGCCCTGCCAGTCCCAGGCCTGCACCAGCTCGGCCGGGTAGGGCCGGATCGCGAAGTGCGCCGCGCCGCCCGGGGCGTCGGCGCGCACCACCATGCGTGCGTCCAGCGCCACCACGCCGTGGGCATCGGCCAGCAGCGGGTTGATGTCCAGCTCCACCAGTTC
>CAYTWU010000037.1:12453-12688 GCA_964442175.1 uncultured Rubrivivax sp. | reverse complement strand
GCCAGCTGGCGGGAGACGGCGACCAGCGTGTCCAGCACCGCGTCCATCTGCACCGGTGGCACGTCGCGCCAGCCGTCCAGCAGCCGGGCGATGCGGGTGCGCGCCACCAGCGCGCGCGCCAGCGGCCGGTTCAGCGGCGGCAGGGCCAGCGCGCGGTCGGCCACCACCTCGACCGCGGTGCCGCCCTGGCCGAACAGGATCACCGGGCCGAAGAGCGCGTCCAGGCTGGCGCCGA
>CAYTWU010000037.1:9573-12443 GCA_964442175.1 uncultured Rubrivivax sp. | reverse complement strand
ATGAGCTCCTGCGCCTGCGCGCGCTTGACCATCTGCTGCACGGTGAAGCCGAGCAGCGGGGCGTCCGGCCGGCGTGCGCGCACCCGCTGCAGCATGGCCACCACGGCGGCACGCAGCGCGGCTTCGTCGCCCAGGTCCAGCACCACGCCGCCGACGTCGCTCTTGTGCGAGAGCGCGGTGGACAGGATCTTCAGCGCCACCGGGTAGCCGATCTCGCGCGCTGCGGCCACCGCGGCATCGGCCGTCAGCGCCGTGCGCCGCGTGGCCGCCACCGGGATGCCGGCCGCGGCCAGCACGGCCTTGGCCTCGGGTTCGGTCAGCAGGCAACGGCCTTCGGCCAGCACCTGGGCGATCACGGCCCGGGCCGGCGCCAGGTCGGTCTCGGGCGCGTCGCCGTGGGCCGGTGGGGTCTCCAGCAGCGCGGCCTGGTTGGCGCGCCAATCGGCCAGCAGCGCCACCGCGGCCACCGCCTGCTCGGGGGTGTCGAAACAGGCCAGGCCGGCGGCCTGGAACAGCGTACGTGCCTCCTGCACCGCCGGGCCGCCCAGCCAGGCCGTGACCACCCGCGCCGCCTGCGGCTGCAGCAGCGGCACCAGGGCCTGTGCGATGCGCGCGCTGGGCACGATGGCGGTGGGCGCGTGCGTGAACAGCAGCATGCCGGCGGCGGGGTCGGCCAGCAGGGCGCCGAGTGCGGCCACGTAGCGGGCCTCGGGCGCGTCGCCGATGATGTCCACCGGGTTGGCGTGTGACCAGTTGGCCGGCAGCGCCGCATCCAGCGCGGCGCGCGTGGCATCGCCCAGCGGTGCCAGCGTGAGGCCGGCTTCGGCGGCGGCGTCGGCCGCCATCACACCGGCGCCGCCGCCGTTGGTGACGATGGTCAGCCGCTCGCCATCCAGGCCCGGTGCACCGCGGGCCAGGTGCTCCAGCGTCAGCGCGGCGTCGAACAGCGCCTGCAATGTGCCCACGCGCAGCAGGCCGGCACGCTGCACGGCGGCGTCGAACACCGCGTCCGAGCCGGCCAGCGCGCCGGTGTGCGAGGCCGCCGCCGCCTGCCCTTGCGCCGAGCGACCGGACTTGACCAGGATCACCGGCTTGTTGCGCGCCGCAGCGCGGGCCGCCGACATGAACTTGCGCGGCGCCTTGATCGATTCGATGTACAGCAGGATGGCCTGTGTGTGCGGGTCGCCCGCCAGCCAGTCCAGCAGGTCGCCGAAGTCCACGTCGGCGCTTTCGCCCAGCGAGACGAAGTGCGAAAAGCCCACGCCGCGTGCCTGCGCCCAGTCCAGCAACGCCGTGACCAGCGCGCCCGATTGCGACACAAAGGCCAGCCGCCCCGGCTTGGCGCCCACGTGCGCAAAACTCGCGTTCAGCCCCGCGTGGGGCGCCAGCAGGCCCAGGCCGTTGGGCCCCAGGATGCGCAGCAGGTGCGGCCGGGCGGCGTCCAGCATCGCCTGTTTGCTGGCGGCGTCGAAACCTGCCGTCAGCACCACCGCGGCCCGTGTGCCACGCGCGCCCAGCGCCGCGATCAGGCCCGGGACCGTGGCCGGCGGCGTGCAGATCACGGCCAGGTCCGGCGCAGCGGGCAGGGCGGCCACGTCGGCAAAACAGGGCAGGTCGCCCAGTTGCGCGTGTCGGGGGTTCACCGGCCACAGCGCGCCGGCAAAGCCACCCTGCCGCAGGTTCTGCCACACCGTGCCGCCCACGCTGCCGGGCCGCAGCGACGCGCCGAAGACGGCGACGGAGGTGGGGTCGAACAGCGAATCGAGGTGGCGGATGCTCATGCGGTCATCATGCCTGCGCGCGCTGGGCGCATGATGACGCAGGAGGTGTCCGATGAAGATCTTGCTCGCCGTGGATGGCTCTGAAACGTCGCTGAACGCTGTGCGCCACGCGCTGGCGCTGGTGGCGCAGGGGCTGCCCGCCAGCTTCGTGCTGGCCAACGTGCAGCCGCCGCCCAACCTGTACGAGGTGGTGACCGCGCATGACCCCGCCGTGATCCGCGCGGTGCGCGGCGCCGCGGGGGCCGATCTGCTGGCCGCTGCCGAGGCGCTGCTGGATGCCGCCGGCGTGGACTATGAAAGCGAGGTTGCCGGCGGCGACCCCGCCCATCTGCTGGTGGAACTGGCCGAGAACTACGGCTGCGACGCCATCGTGCTGGGCGCGGGCCAGAACGTCGCCTTGGGCGTCGTTGCCAGCAGCCCGGTGCCGGTGACGGTGGTGCCGGACCTGCCCGACGCCGGCCTCTAGACTCGGCGCACATGCGCCGCTTCGCCCAGCTGTACCAGGCCCTGGACGCCAGCACCGCCACCGGCGACAAGCTGGCGGCGTTGCAGGCCTACTTTGCGCAGGCGCCCGCGGCCGATGCCGCCTGGGCCGTGTACTTCCTGGCCGGCGGCAAGCCGCGCCAGGTGGTGCCGACAAAGCTGCTGCGCGAGACCGCCTGTGCGCTGGCCGGCATCGACGACTGGCTGTTCGAGGCCTGCTACCAGGCCGTGGGCGACCTGGCCGAGACCATCGCCCATGTGCTGCCGCCGGCGGCAGCGCTGGACGATGCACCCGGCCTCGCGTTCTGGGTCGAGCAGCGCCTGCTGCCGCTGCGCGGCCAGCCGCCCGAGGCCCAGGCCGAGGCGCTGCGCCAGGCCTGGTCGCAGCTGGACACCGGCGGTCGCTTCCTGCTGGTCAAGCTGATCGGCGGCGGCTTCCGCGTGGGGGTCAGCAAGCTGCTGGTGCAGCGTGCGCTGGCGGCCGTGAGCGGGCTAGACGCGCAGACCCTGGCGCAGCGCCTGATGGGCTGGACCGATGCCCGCGCCACGCCCAGCGCCGAGCGTTACCGGGCCCTGCTCGACCCTGCGTCACAGCCGGGGCAGGAT
>CAYTWU010000037.1:0-9563 GCA_964442175.1 uncultured Rubrivivax sp. | reverse complement strand
CCCTACCCCTTCGTCCTGGCCCACGCGCTGGATGTGGCGCCCGACATGCTGGGCCCGCGCGGCGACTGGCTGGCCGAGTGGAAGTACGACGGCATCCGCGCCCAGGTGGTGCGCCGCGCGGGTCAGACCTGGATCTGGTCGCGCGGCGAAGAACTGGTCACCGAGCGTTTCCCGGAGGTGCTGGCCCAGGCCCACGGCCTGCCCGATGGCACGGTGCTGGATGGCGAGATCCTGGCCTGGCGCCCCGGTGAGGATCGCCCGGCGCCGTTCACGCTGCTGCAACAGCGCATCGCGCGCAAGACGCTGCCCAAGAAGCTGCTGGCCGACGCGCCGGTGCGCTTCATCGCCTACGACCTGCTGGAAAGCGCGGGGCAGGACCGGCGCGCCGAGCCGCAGCACCAGCGCCGCGCGCGGCTGCAGGCGCTGTGGCCGGCCGAGCGTTTGTCGCCCCTGGTCGAGGCCGCCGACTGGCCCGCGCTGGCCGCGGTGCGCGAGGACAGCCGCGAACGGGGGGTGGAAGGGCTGATGCTCAAGCACCGCGAGGCCGCCTACGGCAGCGGCCGCACCAAGGCCGGCGGCGTGTGGTGGAAGTGGAAGATCGCGCCGCTGGTGGTGGACGCCGTGTTGATCTACGCGCAGGCCGGCCACGGCCGCCGTGCCAGCCTCTACACCGACTACAGCTTCGCGGTCTGGAACCGCACGCCACGCGATGCCGACGAAGCCGCCGCCGTCGTCGAGGCCATCGCGCGGCGCGAACCCCCGCAGCCCGACGCGCTGCAGCTGGTGGCCTTTGCCAAGGCCTATTCCGGCCTGACCGACGAGGAGTTCAAGGCCGTGGACCGCGTGATCCGCGCCACCACGCTGGAGAAGTTCGGCCCGGTGCGCAGCGTGCGGCCCACGCTGGTGTTCGAGCTGGGCTTCGAGGGACTGAACGCCAGCACGCGCCACAAGAGCGGCATCGCGGTGCGTTTCCCGCGCATGCTGCGCATCCGGCACGACAAACCGTTGCACGAGGCCGACACGCTGGACAGCTTGCGGGCCTTGATGAGCCCGTGATCCAGCGGGCCTGCGGCGCTACGCCACCAGCCGCGGCAGGTTGGCCATCGCGGCCATCACCTGCGGTTTCATCTGCGCCAGGATGGCGAGCTTGGTGCTGTCCTGCGGGTCCACGCTGGCCATCAGCCGGCCGAAGCCGTCCAGCCGGCTCTCGCGCACCCAGCGGCGCAGGTCCTTGTCCTGGCCCCACTGGGCCTGGTTCCACAGGTTCACCACCATGGCCTTCGGGTAATCGGCCAGGGTGTGCGGGAAGGGCACGGTGTTGCACAGCCGGTTGCGGGTTTTGTCGTCGTCGAAGTGCGCTTCCACGTAGGCCACCAGCGCCGCGCTGAAGGCCGGCTGCGGCAGCCGCACCAGCTGCAGCACGATCTGCCCGTCCTGGAAGATGGGCTGCACCGGGCGCGGCTCCACCGCCGAGGCCGTGCAGTCGATGAACAAGGTGTCGGGCAACACCGGCACGCTGCCCTGCTGCAGCAGCATGCGCGTGGGCTCCAGCGCCTGCACATGGCCCAGGCGCACCACATCGTGGATGCCTTGCAGCAGCGCCACCTCGCCGGGTGCGATGGTGGCCAGGTGGAACATCGTCGGTGTGCGGTCGTGGTGGATGCGCAGCAGCGCGCCGCAGGCCTCCAGGCGCAGGAACAGGTCGTCCACCGAGGTGGCCTGCGCAAAGGCCGCCATCTGCGCCACCTGGCCGCCGATGGACTGCTCGAAGAAGTCCATCCCCGGCTGCGTGGTGATGCGGTTGATCAGCCAGCTGTCGCGCGGCACCACCCATTGAATGGCCTCCGGCGCGGCGCCGGCCTGCAGCAGCCAGACGGCGGCGTCCATCGCGGTCTTGCCGCCACCCAGGATGACGAAGCGGCGCGGCATCTGCGCGCCGGCCTGGTGCCACAGCCGGGGCAGGGCGTTGGGCGGCACGCAGCGCACACCCTCGGCCACCGTGAACGGGCGGCGGTGGGTGGCCGGCACCGACGGCGCCATGTAGGCGGCGTTGACGATCTTGCGGCGCACCGTGATCTGCATGCGCCGGCCCGACAGCAGCGATTCCACCTGCCCGTCGCCCAGGTGGTTGCACATCGGCAGGTAACGCACGCGCCCGCTGGGCAGCAGCCGCTGCTGCACCACCTGCTCGAAGTAGGCGTTGATCTCCGGCCCGCTGGCCAGCTCGTACAGGCCCTGGTTCAGCCCGTGGGTGTCGATGCGGCGCTGGCCCAGCTCCAGCGAGTTGACGCCGTAGAAAGCCGAGGGCTGGTGCAGCCGCACGAAGTCGTAGGCGTCGTTCCAGTGGCCGCCGGGGCGGCCCTGGCGGTCCACCAGGGTGACGTGGGCATCGCTCTCGGCGATCAGGGTGTCGGTGAAGGCCAGCCCGGCGGTGCCGGCACCGATGACGAGGTAGTCGGTCTCGAAGGTGTCCATCGCCATCCTGCAGGGTGCCGGCAGGCCGGCGGGTGACCGGACTCTACTGGGCGCGCGGCACCCGCCCCATCAGGAAAAACTCGTCGTTGGGCCGCATCGCGCTCAGGTTGGCGAGCCGGTTGCTGAGGCCGAAAAACGCGGTGATGGCGCCGATGTCCCAGATGTCGTCGTCGCTGAAGCCGTGGGCGCGCAGGGCGTCGTGGTCGCTGTCTTCGATGGTGTGCGATGCGGTGCAGACCTTCATCGCAAAGTCCAGCATCGCGCGCTGGCGCGGCGTGATGTCGGCCTTGCGGTGGTTCACCGCCAGCTGGTCGGCCAGCAGCGGCTTCTTTTCGTAGATGCGCAGGATCGCGCCGTGCGCCACCACGCAGTACAGGCACTGGTTGGCGGCCGAGGTGGCGACGATGATCATCTCGCGCTCCCCCTTGCTGAGGCTGCCGGTTTCCTTCAGCAGCAGTGCGTCGTGCCAGGCCATGAAGGCGCGCCACTCGGCCGGCCGGTGCGCCAGCGCCAGGAACACGTTGGGCACGAAGCCGGCCTTGGCCTGCACTTCCAGGATGCGGTCCTGCAGGTCCTGCGGCAGGTCCTTCAATTCGGGCACCGGAAAACGTGAGATCGGGGCGTTCATGGTTTTTTGTCTCCGTCAGGTCTTGAACTGCATCGCGTGCAGCCGTGCATACAGCCCGCCCTGCGCCAGCAGCTGCGCATGCGGGCCTTCTTCCACGACGCGGCCGGCGTCGATGGCCACCACGCGGTCGGCGTGTTCGATGGTGGACAGCCGGTGCGCCACCACCAGCGTGGTGCGGCCGCGCATCAGCACCTCCAGCGCGGCCTGCACGGCGCGCTCGGATTCGCTGTCCAGTGCCGAGGTGGCCTCGTCCAGGATCAGGATGGGCGCGTCCTTGCAGATCGCCCGCGCGATCGCCAGGCGCTGGCGCTGGCCGCCGGAGAGCTGGCTGCCGTTGTGGCCGATCACGGTGTCCAGGCCCTGCGGCAGGCCGTTGACAAAATCCAGCAGGTGCGCGCCGGCCAGCGCGTCCAGGATGCGCTGGCGCGGCATCTCAGCGCCCAGCGAGACGTTGTTGGCCACGGTGTCGTTGAACAGCACCACGTCCTGGCTCACCAGCGCAAACTGGCGCCGCAGCGCCGTGGTGTCCCACTCGGCCAGCGGCACGCCATCCAGCCGCACGGCGCCGGCGCCGGGCTCCACAAAACGCGGCAGCAGGTTCACCAGCGTGCTCTTGCCCGCGCCCGAGGGGCCGACCAGGGCCACCGTCTCGCCGGCCCGCACCACCAGCGACAAGCCGTCCAGCGCGGGCAGGCCGTCTTCGCGGTAGCGCAGTTGAACATCCTGCAGCACGATCTCGCCCAGCGCGCGTTCCGGCGCGTAGCTGCCGCCGGTTTCGCGCGGGGTCTGGTCCATCAGGTCCAGGCCACGCTCCACCGCCGCCAGGCCGCGCGTGATGGGGGCCACCACGTCCGACAGGTGGCGCAGCGGCGCGATGATCATCAGCATCGCGGTGATGAAGGCGACAAAGCCGCCCACCGTGCCGCCGGTGCTGCCGCTCTGCCACAGCGCGATCACGATCACGGTGGACAGCGCGCAGGCCGCCAGCACCTGCGTGAGCGGCGTGATGGCACCCGACGAGGCGGTGTACTTCATCATGATGCGGCGCAGGCGCTCGCCCTGGCCCGTGAAGCGCTGGGCCTGCGCGGCCTCGGCCCCGTGCAGCCGCACGATGCGCCAGGCCAGCACGTTTTCTTCCACCACGTAGGCCAGGTCGTCGGTGGCCTGCTGGCCCGCCACCGACAGCCGCCGCAGCCGGCGGCCCAGCTGCTGCATCACCACCGCCAGCGCCGGGAACAGCAGACCCACCAGCAGCGTCAGCTGCCAGTTCAGCCACAGCAGGTAGCCCAGCAGCGCCACCAGGGTCAGCGAGTCCTTGGCCAGCGTGAGCAGGGCGCTCACCAGCATGGTCGTGCCCTGCTGCACCTCGTAGACCACGGTGTTGGTCAGCTGGCTGGCCGACTGCCGTGTGAACAGGCCTGCGGGGGAGGCCAGCAGGTGGTTGAACAGGTCCTGCCGCAGCGCCAGCACCGCACGTTGCGCGGCCCAGGCCAGGCCATACTGCGCCACAAAACCGGCCAGACCGCGCAGCGCAAACAGGCCGACGATGATGAGCGGCACCCACCACAGCGGCCAGCTGCGCGTGGCAAAACCCTCGTCCAGCAGCGGCTGCATCAAGGCCGGGATCACCGGCTCGGTGGCGGCCCCAACGGCGGCGCCAAGCCCTGCGCCGATCAGGCCCCGGCGCCCGGGGCGCAGGTAGGGTTTCAGGCGCGCGAGGCGTTGCAGCAGGGTCGGCATGGTGGGTGGCTGCCGCATTATCGGGGCTGCCTACAATCTGCCGAGTGAACCAATTGCACCAACGCTGCTCCATCCCTGCCATGACGATGGACCTTCAGCGCAGAAGTTTGCTCACCGCCTTCGGCGCCGCCGCCCTCAGTGGCCCGGCGCTGGCGCAGTTCCGCATCGAGATCACCGGTGTGGGCGCGATCCAGGTGCCGCTGGCCGTGACCGACTTCCGCGACGAAGCCGCGGGCGGTGTGGGCATCGGTGCCCTGGTGCGGGCCGACCTGCAGCGCAGCGGCCTGTTCCGCTTGATCGAAGCACGTGATGCGCTGGACGAACGCAGCCAGCCCAACCTGCCCGAATGGCGCAGCCGCGGCGCCGATGCCCTGGTGGCCGGTTCGGTGACCCGTTTGTCCGACGGCCGGTTTGATGTGCGCTACAAGTTCTGGGACGCCGTGAAGGGCGAAGAGCTGATGGGCCAGAGCCAGACGGTGCTGGGCCCCGACCTGCGCCTGGCGGCGCACCGCATCGCCGACGCCATCCACCAGAACCTGATCGGTGCGCCCGGTGTGTTTGCCACCCGCATCGCCTACGTGGTGCAGCAGGGCCGGCAGTTTTCACTGCTGGTCACCGATGCCGATGGCGAAGGCGCGCAGGTGGCGCTGAACAGCCTGGACCCCATCATCTCACCGGCCTGGGCGCCCGATGGGCGGCAGCTGGCCTATGTGTCGTTTGAGTCGCAGAAGGCCGTGGTCTGGGTGCAGGACACGGCCACCGGCCAGCGCCGCATGCTGGCCAACTTCCGCGGTTCCAACAGCGCGCCCGCCTGGGCGCCGGATGGCCGCAGCCTGGCACTCGCGTTGTCGCAAGGCGGGCTGACGCAGCTGTGGCGGCTGTCGGCCGACGGCGGCACGCCCGAGCGCCTGACCACCAGCCGTGCGATCGACACCGAACCCGTGTTCACCGCCGATGGCAGGTTCATCTTCTTCGTCAGCGACCGGGGCGGCGGCCCGCAGGTCTACCGCATGCCGGCGGCTGGCGGCAACGCCGAGCGCATCACCTTCGACGGCGACTACAACATCAGCCCCACCATCAGCCCCGATGGGCGCACCCTGGCCTACATCTCGCGCGTGGGCGGCGCCGCCTTCAAGCTGATGACGCTGGACCTGGACAGTGGCACCGTGCGCGCCATCACGCCCACGCGCAACGACGAAAGCCCGAGTTTTGCGCCCAATGGCCGATTGATCGTCTACGCGACGCGGCAGGACGGGCGCGACGTGTTGATGACCACCACCCTGGATGGCAAGATCAAGGCCCGCCTGCTGACCAGCGGCGCGGATGTGCGCGAGCCCTCCTGGGGCCCGTTTGCGCGATGACGCAAGATGACGCATGCCGACGTGGCGCCCCGCGCCTGCCGGTCCGGTACCTGAACCCGATCCACCCTCAGAAGGAGAACTCCACCATGTCGTTGCGCACCACCCTGTCGCTTTCCGCGCTCGCCCTGGCCGCCGTGCTGGCGGGCTGCTCGTCGCCGGTTGTGCTGGACGAAGCCAAGGCGCCCACGCCCGCGCCCGTGGTCACCGCCCAGCCCGGCACCGGTGGCAGCACCACGCCGGCGCGGCCCAACCCCACGCCGCAATCACAGGTGCCGACGGTGGACCTGGCCAAACAACAGGCCGAGCGTGAAGCCGCGGCGCGGGCCGCGGCCGCCAACCTGCCGCGTGTCGTGTACTTCGAGTACGACAGCTTCCTGCTGCGCGCCGACGACAAACCTGCGCTGGAAGGCCATGCCAGGCTGCTGGCGGCCCAGCCCAACCTGCGCATGAGCCTGGAAGGCCATGCCGACGAACGTGGTGGCCGCGAGTACAACCTGGCCCTGGGCCAGAAGCGTGCCGAAGCCGTGGCCCGCGCGCTGGAGCTGCTGGGCGTCAAGCCCAACCAGGTGGAGGCCGTGAGCTTTGGCGAGGAGCGCCCGGCCGACAGCGGCAGCAACGAAGCCGCCTGGGCCAAGAACCGCCGCGTCGAGCTGAAGGGCCGCTGAGATGCTGGGCCCGATCTGGCGCCCGAGCGGGCGCGCTGCCGTGGCCCTGGCCGCGGCCCTGCTGTGCGCCAGCGCGGCGCAAGCCGGCCTGTTCGACGACGAAGAAGCGCGCAAGGCCATCCTGGACCTGCGTGCCCGCATCCAGGCCATCGACGACGCCGGCCGCAAGGCGGCCACCGACGGCGCCGCCGCCAACACGCAGATGGTGGAGCAGCTGACCGCGATGCGGCGCAGCCTGCTCGAGCTGAACAACCAGCTCGAGGCCATGCGCGGCGAACTGGCCAAGCTGCGCGGCGACGGCGAGCAGATGGCACGCGACCTGGCCACGCTGCAGCGCACGCAGAAAGACGCGAACCAGAACTTCGACGAACGCCTGCGCAAGATCGAGCCGCAGAAAGTGGCGCTGGACGGCCGTGAATTCACCGCCGACCCGGCTGAAAAACGCGCCTACGACGACGCGATGGCCACCATCCGCGAAGGCAACTTCGACGCCGCCGCCGGATCGCTGAGCAGCTTCCTCGGCAAGTACCCGACCAGCGGCTACAGCCCGACGGCCCGCTTCTGGCTGGGCAATGCGCTGTACGGCAAACGCGACTACAAAGGCGCCATTGCCGCCTTCCGCGCCCTGGTGACCGACGCACCCGACCACGCCCGCGCACCCGAGGCGCTGCTGGCCGTGGCCAACAGCCAGGCGGAGATGAAGGACCCGCGTGCCGCGCGCCGCACCATCGACGAGTTGCTGAAGGCCTACCCGCAATCGGAGGCCGCCGCCGCCGGCAAGGAGCGCCTGGCGGCCTTGAAGTGAGCCTGCGCCGGGGCTCCTAGAATCCCGGTCCCATGCTCGACGAATCCCAGCTCCCTGGCCTGGTGACGCAGGTCCTCTGGGCCGCGTTTGCCCTGGGCGCCGCCTTTGGGGCCGTGGCCCAGCGTGCCCACTTCTGCACCATGGGCGCGCTGTCGGACATCGTTGCGATGGGCGACTGGACACGCCTGCGCATGTGGGCCCTGGCGGTGGGTGTCGCGGTGCTGGGTTTCAACGGCATGGTGGCGCTGGGCTGGGTGCAGGCCGGCGACAGCGTCTACGCGCGGCCGCAGCTGATCTGGTTGTCCAACGCACTGGGCGGCGCCTTGTTCGGCTTCGGCATGGTGCTGGCCTCGGGCTGCGGCAGCAAGACGCTGGTGCGCATCGGCGGTGGCAGCCTGAAGGCGCTGGTGGTGTTCTGTGTGCTGGGCATCGCCTCTTACGCGACGCTGCGGGGCGTTGCCGCCGTGGCACGCGTGGCCACGGTCGACCGTGCCGCCATCGAACTGCCCACCGGGCAGGACCTGCCCTCCTTGCTGGCCCATGCCAGCGGCCTGCCGGTGCCGCAGGCCGCGGCGATGCTGGGCGGGCTGGTCGGCCTGGCCCTGCTGGCCTGGGTGTTCGCGCGGCCTGAAGGCCGCAGCGCCGAGACCCTGCTGGGCGGCCTCGGCATCGGGGCCGTGATCGTGGCGGCGTGGTGGGTCTCGGGGGTTGTCGGCCACCTGGACGAACACCCGGTGACGCTGGAAGAGACCTTCCTCGCCACCAACACACGCAGCATGGAGTCGTTCACCTTCGTGGCGCCCATCGCCTACACACTGGACTGGCTGATCCTGTTCAGCGACAGCAGCAAGCTGCTCACCATCGGCATCGTCAGCGTGCTCGGCGTCATCGTCGGCTCGGCCGCGGTGGCGCTGGCCACGCGCAGCTTCCGCTGGGAGGGTTTTGCCGGCACCGAAGACACCGCCAAACACGTGGTCGGCGCCGTGTTGATGGGCGTGGGCGGCGTCACGGCCTTTGGCTGCACGGTGGGGCAGGGGCTGTCGGGGCTGTCCACCTTGTCCCTGGGCAGCATGATCGCCGTGGCCGGCATCGTGGCCGGCGCCCTGGCCGGCCTGCGCTACCAGATGTGGCGGCTGGAGCAGCAGCTGTGACTGCGGCAGTGGCGGCCGACCTGGACACCGACGCGCCCGACCTGGAGCGGCGCTTCGGCGGCCTGCGCCGCCTCTACGGCGACACCGCCTACCCGCGCCTGCGCCGTCTGGCTGTGGCCGTGGTGGGCGTGGGGGGCGTGGGCTCCTGGGCCGCCGAGGCCCTGGCCCGCAGCGGCGTGGCCACGCTGGTGCTGATCGACCTGGACCAGGTGGCCGAATCCAACATCAACCGCCAGGTGCAGGCGCTCACGCCCACGGTCGGCCAGGCCAAGGTGCTGGCGCTGCAGGACCGCATCGCGCACATCCACCCGGGCTGTCAGGTGTGGCCGGTGGAGGCCTTCGTCGAGCCCGAGGCCTGGCCGCAGATCCTGCCGCGGCCGGTGGACGTGCTGATCGACGCCTGCGACCAGGTGCGCGCCAAGCTGGCGCTGGCGGCCTGGGCCCGCAGCAGCGGCACGCCGCTGGTCACCGTGGGCGCGGCCGGTGGCAAGCGCCTGCCGCAGCGTGTGGAAGTGGACGACCTGGCCACCGCCACGCACGACCCGCTGCTGGCCAGCCTGCGCCAGCGCCTGCGGCGCGAACACGGCGCGCCCCGCAGCGGGCCCATGGGCCTGCGCTGCGTGTTCTCGCGCGAGAGTGTGGTGCTGCCTCCGGCCGAGGATTGCGCGGTGGACGGCAGCCTCAACTGCCACGGTTATGGCTCCAGCGTCACGGTGACTGCGACCTTCGGCATGACCG
>CAYTWU010000036.1:0-18473 GCA_964442175.1 uncultured Rubrivivax sp. | reverse complement strand
AATCCGGCGCTGCACACCGGCGACCTCGGCGGCAAGGCCACGACCGCCCAGGTGACCCAAGCGGTCTGCGAGTTGCTGACAGCCGGCGCCCAGCGCAAGGCCGCCTGAACCGAACGGCCCCGGCCGCCCCAGGGCGGGCCGGCCAGGGCCGATCCCCCTGGTCATTCCGGCGCCACCGGCGCCAAATCCCCCAACAGCCCCCAGGCGCTGCCGGGGTGGGCGAGTCACGCCCGCACGACCATCAGGAGACAAGCCATGCGGCGCTTGACGTGCAGCCTCTCTCGGCGTCCCGGGCCGCCGCCTGAAGCGACCCCGGGGAGGCACCGTGAACACCACTGAGACATCCGCGCTGCTGCGGCGCATGTTCGACGCGGCCATCGCTGCCGCCCAGCCAGCCCTTTGTGTGCCGCAGCACCTGCCCCCCGCGCCCAAAGGCCGCCTGGTGGTGATCGGCGCCGGCAAGGCCTCGGCGTCCATGGCGCGGGCGGTGGAAGATCACTGGCACGGGCCGATGTCGGGGCTGGTGGTCACGCGCCATGGCTACGCGGTGCCGTGCCAGCACATTCAGATCGTCGAGGCTGCACACCCGGTGCCCGACGCAGCCGGTGAAGCGGCTGCCCGGCGGCTGCTGCAGACCGTCCAGGGACTTACGGAAGATGACCTGGTGCTGTGCCTGATCTCGGGCGGCGGCTCGTCGCTGTTGCCGCTGGCATTGCCCGGTCTCACGCTGGCCGACCAGCAGGCGCTCAACAGGGCGCTGCTGGCCAGCGGCGCCAGCATCACCGAGATGAACTGCGTGCGCCGGCACTTGTCGGCCATCCAGGGCGGACGGCTGGCTGCGGCCTGTGCGCCCGCTCGTGTCGTGAACCTGTTGTTGTCCGATGTGCCCGGCGACGACCCGATCGACATTGCATCGGGGCCCACGGTCGCCGACCCGACGACTTGCGCCGATGCGCTCGACATTCTGCGGCGCTGCGCCATCGATGTGCCGCCGCGTGCCCTGGAACTGCTGCAAGGCGGCGAGGGCGAAACCCTGAAGCCCGGTGACACGCGCCTGCCCCTGATCGAGACGCGCTTCATCGCGACGCCGCAGATGGCGCTGGAAGCAGCGGCCCAGGTCGCACGTGAAGCCGGCGTGACGCCCTGCATCCTCGGTGATGCCATCGAAGGCGAGGCTCGCGATGTCGCCAAGGCGATGGCCGGCATGGCCCTGCAGGTGGCACGGCGCGGCCAACCGGTGACCGGACCTTGCGTGCTGCTGTCCGGCGGCGAGACAACGGTCACTTTGCGTGGCCGCGGTCGCGGCGGTCGCAACGTCGAGTTCCTGCTGTCACTGGCCATCGCGCTGCGCGGCGAGCCCGGAATCCATGCCCTGGCGGGCGACACAGACGGTGTGGATGGCCAGGAAGAGATCGCCGGCGCCGTGCTGGCACCCGACACGCTGGCGCGCGCATGGGCGCGTGGCATCAAGCCCCGCGAGCGGCTCGACGACAACGATGCGCATGGCTTTTTCGAGGCGCTGGGCGATTCGGTGGTGACCGGTCCGACCCTGACCAACGTGAACGACTTCCGGGCCATCGTCATCGACGGCCCGCCCAACGGATTCTCTGGAGCCTCTTGATGAATCGTCCCTGCAGCGCCAAGATCGTCGCCACCCTTGGACCGGCCAGCGCCGACCGCGCCACCATCGAGGCGATCGTGAAGGCCGGCGCCGACGTGTTCCGCCTGAACTTCAGCCACGGCACACAGGCGGACCACCAGCAGCGCCTGGACCTGATCCGCCGCATAGAGTCCGACCTCGGCCGCCCCATCGGCGTGCTGCTCGATCTGCAGGAGCCCAAGCTGCGGGTGGGCACCTTCGCCAACGGCCCGGTGAGGTTGGTGGAATCGACTGGGTCGCGCTGTCCCTCGTGCCGCGCGCCGCCGACATCGTCGAGGCGCAAGCCATCATCCGGGGCCGCGCCGGCATCGTGGCCACGCTGGAGAAACCGGCGGCCATCGAATGCCTGGACGAGATCCGCGCCGTCACCGACGCGGTGATGGTGGCGCGCGGCGATCTCGGCGTCGAGATGCCGGCCGAGCAGGTGCCGTCGATCCAGAAGCGCATCGTCCGCGGTGATGCTGTCCGCCAAGTCGGCCTCGGGCAAATTCCCGGTCGAGGCGGTCGCGATGATGGACAGGATCATTGCCCAGACGGTGGCCGACCCGCACTGCCGCGACGCCATCGATGCGTCGCACACGCAACCGGCGACCCACCCGGCCACCACCCCCGACGCCATCGGCTGGGCCGCTCGTTCGGTCGCCGGCCTGCTCGACGTGGCCGCGATGGTGGCCCACACCAGCTCCGGCTCGTCCGCGCTGCGCATCGCGCAGATCGATTGAACGAGCGCAGCAGTGATCACCTCCACAGCCGCGTCCGTTCGACCACGTGCTCTGACACGCTTCAAGTGTTGATTTGAAGTTAATGACGGATTCACTTTGCAGACGATTCGGTGACCCCTTCAAACCCTAGAGTCCATCCACAGAAGCTCACTGATGCTCAACCGGAGACACGCATGACCCTGACCCGCAAGATCGCCCGCCGTCCCTTGATCCAAGCCCTTGCCTTGGCCGCCACCATGGCCAGCGGTGCCGCCATGGCGCAGGCCTGGCCCAGCAAGCCGATCAGCCTGATCGTCCCGTTTCCGGCCGGCGGCACCACCGACGTGCTCGCGCGGGCACTCGCCGAGAAGCTGCAGCAAAGCCTCGGCCAGCCGGTGATCGTCGAGAGCAAGCCCGGTGCAGGCGCGACCCTGGGTGCCGACTACGTGGTGAAGTCCAAGCCGGACGGCTACACCCTGCTCGTCGGCGCGGTGCACCACACCATTGCCTCCAGCGTCTACAAGAAGCTGCCCTACGACTTCCAGAAGGACCTGGCGCCGATCACCACGATCGCCCTGGTGCCGAACGTCCTGGTCGTCAATGCCGCCACGCCGGTCAACAACGTCGCCGAGCTGGTTGCGCTGCTGAAGTCTCAAGCGGGCAAGCACAACTATGGCTCAAACGGCAACGGGACGGCGCAACACCTGATCGGCACGCAGTTCGAGAACATGACGGGCACCGAGTTCGCGCACATTCCCTACAAGGGGAGCGGCCCGCTCGCAACCGATCTGCTGGGCGGGCAGGTCACCATGTCCTTCGATACCGTGACGCCGGTGCTGCCGCACATCAAGGCCGGCAAGCTGCGTCCGCTGGCGGTGACGACCGCCAAGCGCTCCTCCGCGCTGCCCGAGGTGCCCACACTGGACGAGGCCGGTCTCAAGGGCTTCAACATCGGCACTTGGTTCGGCGTGTTGGCACCGGCGGCCACGCCGAAGGACATCGTCGTGCGCCTGAACACCGAGATGGTGAAGATCATTCAGTCGCCGGAGTTCCGCAAGCGCATGGGCGAGATCGGGGCCGAACCCATCGGCGACAGCGCAGACCAGATGGCGGTCCTGGTCAAGAACGACACCGAAAAGTTTGCCAAGCTCGTCAAGGACGCCAAGGTCGTCATGGAGTGAGGTGGCCATGCTGGCGCCAAGCCAGCCTGGCCTGCACGGACATCGCATACAGCTCACGCTGTGGTGCTCAACTCGGCAAGAAGTCCACCGGCCAGGACACCACCATCACCTCCACGTCCTTGGCGCCGAAGTCGAACTGGCGCACGCGGGCCAGCAGCTTGCGCTCCAGCTCGGCCGCGCCCAGCTCGCTGGAGACCACGCGGATGTCGGCCACGTCACCGCCGGGGGCGATGCGCAGCTCCAGCACCACCTTGCCTTGCAAGCCGGGTTCGTCGCGCAGCGCGCGGTTGTAGAGCGCATAGATCGCGCCCTTGTGGCGCTCGAAGACCAGCCGGATCTCCTCGATCGAGCGTGAGGCCTTGCCGCTGCCGCTGCGCTTGAGCGCGCCGCCGGCTGCGGCCGGGCCGCTGCCCGTGCCTGTACCGTCCCCGCGTGCTGCGCTGCCGCCACCGGCGCCACCCCCCGGGCCACCCCCACCACCGCCGCCGATGCTGCCTTCGACCAGCGTGGTGGCGCGCCCGGCCAGGCCACCGCCGCCGGTGTCGCGGCTGACACCGCCGCTGGCGATGCCGCCGCTCCCGCGTGCGGCCGCGGCCGTGATCATGGCCCGGGTGGGGATGCCGGCTTCGGTGCCGGCGCCGACACCGGGCCCGCTGCCGGTGCCGATGCCCGGCCCGGGTTTGACCGGCGCCATCTGCACGGCCACCGGTGCGGCCGAGAGTTGCTGCAGCTGGTCCTTCATCGCCAGCAGGCCCACGCCTTGCGCCTTGCGGCGCGCGGCCTCCAGCGATTCGCCGGGGGGCTTGTTGGGCACCGGGTTGCGGGCTTCGGCCACCGAGGCCGGCGCGGGGCGTGGCTTCTCGGCCGTCACCGTCGGGGCGGGTGCCTTCGGTGTTTCCAGCTTGGGCGCCGGTGGCGGTGGGGTGACCGGCTTGATCTCGGGCGGTGGCAACAGCAACTTGGCCACACGCGCCGGTGGTTCTGGCGGCGGTGGTGGTTCAGGCGTCTTGACCGGCAACCACGGGATCACCAGGCACAGCAGCAAGCCCGTGCCGATGACCCAGCGCTGGATGCGCTGGAAACGGCGGTCGTCGTCGGTGCCGACGGTCCAGGGCAGCACGCCCTGGCGGAAGGAGAGGGCGGCGGCGCTCATCGCAGCCTCCGCCGGGCCGCCCCAAGGAGGCTGCACTCCCCCTCGGGGGGGCGCGAACGAAGTGAGCTTGGGGGCTTCAAGTTCTCTTCTCCAGTTTTGTGCGCACGGCAAACGCCACATCGGTGTACTGCGCCTGTGCGCAGGTGCTCATCACCTTGCGCAACAGGCGGTAGGGGATGTCCTTGTCGCCCATGATGGTCACGGTGGGGCTGGCGTCCGGTTTGGCACGCACCTGCACCAGCTCGGCCTGCAGCGAGTCGATCAGGTCACCGTCACCGGCCATCACATCGGCCACCCGTGCAACGGTGCGGCCGTCGACCACGATCTCCTTGTCGTTCACCAACACCACGGTGGTGGGCCGGGGCGTGGCATCGGCCAGCGATTCCGGCAGCTTCACGGCGCGTGGGATCACCAGCGTTTCCATCTCGGTGGCGCTGGACAGCAGGAAAAACAGCAGGATGGTGAAGATGTCGATCAACGCGACCAGGTTCATGTCCAGGCCGTTGTGGTTGCGCGCCTTGCGGGCCGCTCGCTTTTCCAAGGGCGTCATGTCAGTTGCTCCACCGCGCTGCGCGCGATCTGCGACACATGAAACTGGCGACGGGGCGGCCGGCAGCGGTTTTTTCAACGCCAAGACGCGAAGACGCCAAGGGCGCCAAGGTCAACAGGGGCTTCTTGGCGACCTTGGCGGCTTGGCGCCTTGGCGTTGAGAAGGGATCTCGCGCGACCTGCAGGGCGGCCATCCAGCAGTGTTTCACTTCAGACACCTTCACCACCAAGAGCACCAAGCGCACAAAGAGCACCAAGAAGGCACTGGGGTCACTCTCTCCCTTGGTGCCTTTGTGTCTTGGTGTCTTCGTGGTGAACCGAACCCGGCCACACCACCATGGCTGAAGCGGCAGAGATGTTTCATTTCAGCCCCCAGGTCGCTTCGCGCCCGCCCCCCAGGGGGGTGAGCCGGCTTGGGGCGGCCCAGCGCCGGCTCATGGCCGCTTCCTCACCGGCGCGTCACCCACCGCCACTTCCGGGAACTGCGCCGTGCGCGACGCATCCATCACGCGCACGATGTGCTCGTAGGGCGTGTCGGGTTCGGCCAGCACGCTGGCCCGGGTCTCGGCCGGGAACTTGGCCTTGATGCCTTGCATCAGCGCCTCCAGCGCTTGAGTGTCCGGGCCTTGCGGTGTGGCCGGGATGCGCTGGATCAGGCCGCCCAGGCGGTCGCCCACCTCCAGCGCGTCGGGCCGGAGCACGATCTCCAGCTGCAGGTCTTCGGCCTTCAGCTGTTCCAGCCCGGGCGCGGCGGCGGCGGGCAGGGTCAACTCCAGCACCGAGAGCTTGGTGAACACGGCCGTGGACAGCAGAAAGGGCACCAGCACCACGATCAGGTTGATGAAGGCCGTGACCTCCAGCTCGGCCGGCTTCTTGTGAAGACGACGAACCCTCATGTCAACGCGCCGGAGAAGATTCAGCCGCCAGGCGCTGCACGGTGTTCAGGAAGCTGATCTTCGCCGCCTCCAGCCCGTCGACGATCTCGCTGGTGCGCGCTTGCAGAAACGCGTGGATCAGCAGGAAGGGGATGGCCACCATCAGCGCAAATGCGGTGTTGTTCATCGCGATGGAGATCGAGGCCGACAGCAGCTCGGCCTTGCTGGCCGGGTCCACCGCGGCCACGGCGGTGAAGCCCTTGATCAGGCCGATGATGGTGCCCAGCAGGCCCACCAGCGTGATCACGTTGGCGAAGGTGGCGATGTAGTGCGTGCGCTTCTCCAGCCGCGGCACGATCTCCATCATGCCTTCTTCCATCGCGGCGTCGATGTCCTCGCGCCGGCGGGCGCTCTGCATGCGCGCCAGGCCGTTGTGCACGATCTTGCCGATGGCGGCATCGCTGGCCGCGGCCACCTGCTGCACGTCCTTGAAGCGCCCGCCCTGCAGCATCGGCGCCATCTGGTCCCAGAGTTTCCGGTTGTCGCGGCGGGTGCGGCTGAGCACCACAAAACGCTCGATCGCGATCGACAGGCCGATCGCCATGATCAGCATGCTGATGTAGATGAACATGCCGGAGTCCTGCACGAATTTCACGGCGATGTCGAAGGCACTCATGGGGTTTTCTCCTGGGGAACGGAAGGGTTGGCGAGCTGGGCGCGGTAGTTCAACTGGCGGCGGAATTCATCCCGGTCGATGGGCGCCAGCGCCTCGTCGAGCAGACTCGTGCGCGGGCGCGCGGCCAGGGCACCGGGGATGGGTTTTTTCCAGGGCACGATGTAGAGCACCTTGGGCAACTCCTTGTTGCCGGTGATGGTGGTGCGGTCGATGTCGGCGCGGTCTTGCGCAGCGGCGGGCAGGGCTGCCAACAGCACCAGGATCAGCAAGCTGTGTTTCATGGCTGCAACTCCGCGGCGGCTTTGGCCCAGCGGGCGGGGACGAGCTGGGCCAGCGCCTGTACGCTGCGGCGGGTCCAGGGGTCGTGCGGGCTCTGCGTGGCGCGCTGCGCATTGGCCTCGTGCAGCGCGATGGCTTTTTCTTCGAACGGAAAAGCCTGTTCTTCCAGCAGCACGTCGTACTGCTCGCGTTCGGCCTTCTTCAGGCCCTTGGGCCGTTCCGACGCCATCAGCGCACGGCCGAAGTCGCGGTACAGCTCGGCGCTGTGGAAGTTGGCGGCGGTCACGGCCTCTGGCACACCGTAGTCGGCCACCTGCTTCAGCGCGGCCAAGGCCTGCTCCAGCCGGGCCTGCTTGAGCTGCAGGCTGCGCTTGAGCGGCTCCTTCAGCGCCACGGCGCGGTAGCTGGCCAGTGTCGGCTGGCTCAGCGCCAGCAGCGCCAGCGCGCCCAGGGTCTGGGTGCGGGCGGTGCGTTGGTCGCCGCCGGCGCGTTCAGCCTCCATCAGCGCACGCGTCCAGGCCAGCGCGCTGCGTTCGTCGCCACGCTGGCGCGCCATCTGTGCCAGGCGGTGGCGGGCCTCGACGGCGGGCGCGAGTGGCTCGGGGTGGCGCGCCAGGTAGGTCTCCAGTGCGCGTTGTTCGGCCGGGCGGTCGCCGGCGCGGGCCTGCAACGTGGCCACCTGCCAGCGTGCATCGCGCGCGGCGGCCGGGTCTGGCAAGGTGTCGGCCACGCGGGCCAGTTCGGCCGCCGCGCGGTCCCACTGTTGCAGTTCCAGGTAGGCCGCGGCCAGGCGGGCCGGCACATCGGCCGTGAGCGCATGGCCCGGGTAGCGGCGGCGGAAATCCTCCAGTGCCGCTGCAGCACCGGCCCAGTCGCCCAGCGCCACGCGCGCGGCGGCGGCGTCGATCTCTGCGGTGGCACGCGCGCTGCTGGCGGGCACACGGTCGAAGTGGCCCAGCGCCGCCTGGGTGCGGCCGGCGGCACGGTCGGCCTCGCCTTGTTTGTAGATGCTGGCGGCCAGGCGTTCGTTGACGCTGTCCGGGTTCTGCGCCAGCGGCTGCAGCGCACGGTACGCGGCTTCGGCGTCGGCAAAACGGCCGGCCTCGAAGGCCGTGTGCGCCAGCACCGTCCAGGCCACATGGCGGTGTTCGGGTGCGGCCTCGGGCTGCAGCGCGAGCAGGCGGCGCGCGAGCTCGACGGCGCCCTCGTTGTCGCCGAGGGCAAAACGTTTGTCGGTGGCGTCGGCCAGCACCGCGGCGGCGCGGGCATCGGCCGGGAAGCGGCCGGCGAAGCGCAGCGCACGGTCCACGCCCTGGCGTTGCCAGGCGGCCTTGTCTGCACCGGGCTCCAGCTTCGCATGCGCCAGCAGCACGGCATAACCGGCTTCGGCGCTGCGTGGGCTGGTCTTGTCCGCGTAGGCCACGGCTTCGTACTCGGTCGCCGCCTCGGCAAAGCGCTGGTTCTCGAACAGCAGCTCGGCCAGCAGGAAGCGGCTCTCGGTGGCTTCCGGGGCGTCGGGGAAGGACTCCACCGCCTCGCGGTACCAGCGGATGGCCGCGGCCACGTCGGCTTCGGCGCGGCTCTGCTGTGCCAGCGCGTGGTGGTGGCGTGCCAGCTCGGCCAGGTGGGTCTTGACCAGCGGTTGCGCCTGTTCCCAGCCGCTGGGTTTGGCGGCGCGGAAGGCGCTGCGCACGCCGTAGCGGCTGACGAAGTCCTGCTTGGATTGCAGCGCCAGCGTGGCAAAGCCGGCGCGCTCCTGGATCGTGATCACACGCGCCAGCAGCACCGGCGCCTGCGCGTGCAGCGGGCGGCGTGCGGCAAAGGCGGCCAGCGTGTCGGCGGCGTCTTTCACGCGCTCCTGCTTCAGGTACAGCTCGGCCAGCTCGCGGTAGACCTGGGGTTCGTAACTTTCACGCGCCGGGCTGTTGACCAGCGGCGGGATGCTGGCCGCGCCCTGCAGGTTCTGCAGCGAGAGGCTGATCACACGGAAGCTGTCTTCCAGCAGTTCGCGGTCGGCGCGGCTGAGGGCGGGCACCAGGCCAGGTTCCGCCGCGCCCAGCTTGCGGTCCAGCACCGCAAAAAACGATGGCAGCGCGTCGTCCAGCCGGGCCTGCTTGAAGCGCGACCAGCCCTGCATGTACAGCGATCGTTCGTGGAACAGGCTCTCCGGCTGCGCCTGCAGCACCACGGCAAAGGCCTGCTCGGCATCGGCGTGGCGGCCGGCCGTGAACAGCAGCTCACCACGGCGGAACTGCGCTTCGGCCAGCACCGGCGTGCCGGGGTGCTGGGCCACCAGCCGGTCCAGCGTGGCCAGCGCGGCGGCGGGCTCGGCGTTCAGGTCGTGTGCGCGGGCCAACTGGTACAGCACACCGTCCAGGCCGGGGGCCTGCGGGTGCTGCTTCAGGAAGGCCTGGTAACGCTGGATGGCCAGGCGCAGGTCGGGCGGCTGGCCGGATTGTGCGCTGGCGGCGTCGGCGCGGTCCATCTCCAGGTCGGCCAGGCGGCGCTCGGCTTCGACACGTTCCGGCGCACGCGGGCCCAGCGTCGGGCTGGCCAGGAAGGCCTGCCAGGCGGCGATGGCCTGCGCGGGGGGCACCGGGGCGCGCGCGGTGCTGGCCACGGTGGCCTGGCGGGCCTTCAGGCTGGCCAGCGTGGGTTCGTCGTCGGGCACGGTGGGCGTGCGGCTGCTGCAGCCGGCCAGCAGTGCCAGCACGGCCAACGCGGCGAAGGTGGGTTCAGCGCGCCGCATCGGGGGTGTCCTGTTTCGCCACGGTGGCGCGGTCCTGCAGCTGCGCCAGCGCAAAACGCGCCTGCGTCGTGTACTCGTCCAGCCTGGCCTGTTGTTCGCGCAGCGCCTGCACGGCCAGGGCCTGCACCGATGCCTGTTGTTCCTGGCGCAGCGCGGCCAACTGCGGGGTCAGCGTGGCCACGCGCGTGCGCAGCGCGGCGATGCGCTGGGCAAAGCCGTCGAAGCGGTTGGGTTCGTCGCGTTGCGCAGCCTGCAGCGCAGCGTCGCGCGCGGCGGCGTGGGCCAGATCGGCTTCGGTGCTGCGCAAGGCCTTCTTCGCGGCCCACAGGCGCTCCGGCAGCGCCTGCGACAACTGCCATTCCAGCGCACCGGCCACACGGCGGGCACGTTCGCGCAGCGCGTCGCCGGCTGCGTCGGCCGGTGCGGTGGCCAGCACGGTGTGCACGCGGGCCAGCCGCTGCAGCAGCGCACGTTCGCGGGCATCGGCCAGGGCGGAGCCGTCGGCCTGGAGGTTCGCCTGGGCCAGCGCCTCGCTCAGCGCCGCTTGTTCGGACACCAGCCGCTGCTGGCGCTGGCGGTACGTCTGCTGCTGCGCGGCGGGCAGGTGGGCGGCAAATCGTGCGCGGCGGGTGGCCAGCATGGTGTCGAAGATCTGCAGGTCGTTCGCCCAGCGCCCCAGGTTGCCTTGCAGGAAACGCAGGTCGCGCTGGTCCTTCAGCGCCTCCTGGAAACCGTGTGTGGCCATCAGCGGCGTCAGGTGCGCCGGGTGGGGCAGGGCGGGCAGGTCCTTGACCTGCCAGAGCCAGCCCAGGTCCGCGCCGGGGTTGCGCTCGAGCAGCGCTTCGACCAGCTGGCCGGTCTGCAGCGAGCTGATGGTCTGCGCCAGCGCGCGGTGTTCGGTCTCGAAGGCCGCCACGGCCTGCTCGTAACCGTCGATCGCGGCGCCGTCGGCCTTCAGCTCGGCCAGGGCCCAGGGCACGGCCAGGCGGGCTTCCAGCACGGCCGGGTCGCTGCCGTCGCGGGTGAGCAGTTCCTGCCAGGGCACCAGGGCCTCGCGTGGCTGCTTCAGCGCCGCGGCCGCCCAGCCGAAGCCCAGCAGCGCCTGCTGGGCGTAAGGGCCCTTCAGCCGGACCCGTTCCAGCGACGCGCGGGCCTGCTCGGGGCGGCCGGCCTTCAGGGCATCGAAGCCCAGCGCCAGGTTGGCCTTGTCGCGCAGCGCGCGGCGTTCTTCGGGCGGTGCGGTCTCCACCTTCATCGTGCCCAGCCCGTCCAGCCAGCGCCGGCCGGCCTCGGCATCTTGCCCCTGCAGCAGCGCCACGCCGAGGTTGAAACGTGCGTACGGCGTGCCTTCGGCCTGGTCGGCCAGGCCCTGCAGCAGCCGTGCGGCGCCGGCGGCGTCACCCAGGGCCAGGCGCAGGCGGGCGGCGAGCAGCTGGCGTTCTTCTTCCAGTTCTTCAGGCAGCGGGGCCTTCACCTGCGCCAGCGCCGCGTCGGCCGGCGCGGGCAGGCCCCGCTGCCAGCGGATCTTGGCCAGGAAGAACCAGGCCCGGTCGCGCAGCGCGGCGGTGGTGCCACGCTCGGCCAGGCCGGCGAAGATGGCCTCGGCCTCGCGGTGCAGGCCGTAGGCCAGCAGCAGGCCGCCGCGCGTGGCCTCGGCTTCGTCGCCATGCGGGCCCAGGCGCTGCAGTTGTTGCGATGCCATCAGCGTGGTCACGGCCGTGAAGTTCTGGCCCTGGTAGACGTGGAACAGCGCGTCGCCCCAGTGCGGCGCCTGCACCTCGCCGGCCGTGGCCGCGGTGCCGCAGAGCGCGACGATGGCAAGCCAATGTTTCACTGCCAGACCTTGACCTCGAACTCGGGCTGCAGCCTGGCCTGCACATCGCGGATGCGCAGCTCGATGTACTTGGCCTCGGTGGCCTTCTCGAACTTGAGCGTGGCGCCGCGTTTGTAGTCGCGTTCGTGCGGGCCGCGGCCGGTGAACAGCGCCACCAGCTGGTGTTCGCCGGCGCGCAGGTTGCCCACGTGCAGGCGCTGCACACCGCCCCGGTGCAGGGCCTGCACCTCGCGCGGGGTGTACAGGTGGGTGGCGATGACCTGGTCGCCCAGCTTGATCTGCACCGATTCCAGCTCGAACAGCTTGCCGACGTCCATCGAGACGAAGATGGCCACCTGGGTGTTGGCGGGGAACAGCAGTTCCTCCTCCAGCACCAGCAGGTCGCGGTTCAGGCGGATGACCTCGGCTTTCAGGTCCTGGATGCGGGTGTCCAGCGTGGCGGCAGGCGATGACGCAGCTTGCGCCCATGCGCTGCCGCAGGCGAGCGCCAACGCCAACTCAATAATTCGCCGACAGATGGATCTGGAAGACATGGGCGTTGTGGGCATAGGCCCCTCCGGTGCGCAGATCGGTGAAATCGCTGAAATCGAAGCGTTTGAATTCATAGGCCGCCGTGGCCTGCCACTCGGCGTTGCCCCAGCGGGCCGGCAGCACCTTGGTGGCCTTGGCCGACAGGCCGGTGTTGCGGAAGGCGCTGAGCTGGCGGTTGCGCGTGATGTAGGTGGTCTCCAGCGTCGCGTTGTCGCTGTAGAACAGGGCAGAGTTCTGGGTGTGGGCGCGCAGTGCGGCGTCGAACAACCAGCCTTCGCCCCACCGGCGCGAGCCGCCCAGCTCCAGCGTGCTGGCCTTCAGCCCCCAGTTGTCCCAGAAGTAGCGGAACTCGGCGCGCGCTGAGCCCGTCTCGCCAATCGCACCCAAGGCCCGCAGCTTCAGCGCGCGGCTGCTGCGCGTGCCAGGCAGGCGCTCGGGCACCGCGGCGCCGAAGACACGCGCCGCGCGGTAGGGGCTGCCGAGGAAACCTTCGTCGGCCACGGCCTCCAGGTTGGCGCTCATCAGCCAGCGCGGGCTCAGGATCTGCGTCACGCCCACGCGGTACTGCCAGTGCAAGGCCTTTTCGTTGAAGGCGCTGTCGGTGACCTTGAGCACCGTGTCGCTGCCGCGCGAAAAGCCGATGCTCACCGTGGTCATGCCGCCGAACACCTCTTGGGCGATGTCCAGCCCGATGCTGCTGGCGCTGTAGTCGGGTTCGTTGCTGCGGCTCAGGGCCAGCGAGATGATGGAATCGCGCACCACCCAGTCCACGCCCAGGCCGAACTCGTTGCGCGTTTCCTTGAACGGGCTGGCGGTGGTGACCACGTCGATGGACGCGTTGCTGACCGCGTCCACGTAATACGAAGCCGAGGCCGACACGCGGCTGCCCAGGCTCTTGCGCACCAGCAGCGCCGGGCCGGTGGCGGTGACACCCCCGCCGTCGTACACGTGGTACATGGCCTCGGCGCGGTCGGGCGCGATGTCGGCGGCCATGGCAGGGCCAGCAGCGATCATGGTGCCCAGCATCCGCAGCCAATGTCGGGTTTTGCTGCTCAGCGAAGCAGGTTCACCACCAAGACACCAAGACACAAAGGCCACCAAGAAGTCCTGAATTCCCTTGGTGCTCTTGGTGTCTTTGTGTCTTTGTGGTGAAAGAGAACCCACGCCCGCCAAAGGATCAATTGCAGCCACAGCCGCCCCCCTGCACGCCGGTGGCGCCGCGTGCCGCCTCGCGCACCACGTTCACGTGTTCGCGGTGTTTGTCGATCAGGCCCTGGCGGGACCATTGCATCTCGGGCTCGGCCAGGCGGCCGCGTTCATAGGGCTTGACCCAGGGTTGCACCGCGCAGCCACCCAGGCCGGCCGCGATGAGAAGGCACAGCAGCGTCTTCATTCCTTCACCAGCGCCCGGATCTGCTGGTCATAAACCGCTTCCAGCCCGTTGCGGTAACCCTGGTGCACGTGGCGCACCTGGCCGTCGCGGTCGATCACCACGGTGGTGGGCATCGCGTCGAGCTGGTAGAGCTTGCTGACGGTCTTGGCACTGTCCAGCAGCACCGGGAACCTGATGCCCAGCTTGGCGGCGTCGGCCGCGGCCTTGGCGGGGTCGTCGTCGACGTTCACGCCCAGCAGCACGAAGCCGGTGTCGCGGTACTTGTCGTGCAGCTTGTTCAGGTGTGGCATCTCCTGCTTGCAGGGTGCGCACCAGGTGGCCCAGAAGTTCAGCAGCACGACCTGGCCGCGCTGTTCGTTCAGCCGCAGGTTGGGGCCGGCGAGTGTCTTCAGCGTGAAGTCGGGTGCCGGCTGGGCGGCCTGTGCGTGCAGGGCCAGCGTGGTCAGCAACAAGGCGAGTGCGTGTTTCATCGGCGGCCTCAGAAGTGCCAGCCGAAACCGACCGTGGTCTCGAGGTTGTGCGTGCTCTGGTTGCTGCCCAGCAGGTCCAGCGAAAACACATGGTCACGCAGGTCCACGCGCAGCGTGCCCCGTTCGCCCAGCAGGATGCGCCAGCCGAAGCCGAGGTTGAAGGTCTGGCGCTTCTGGCCTGCAAAGTCGGTGCTGCCGACACCGCCGACCAGGTAGATGGCGGTGGCGCGGGCCTGGCGTGAGCCCAGGAACACCTCGCCCGGCAGCAGGTTGTAGCCGGCCGAGAGGTTGTAGTAGCTCAGCCGTTCCTTGTCGCTGCTGAAGATGCCGCCGGGCAGGATCTGGCGGAAGTTCTCGTCGCTGACCTGGGTGCTGCCGAAGGTACCTTCCACGAACCAGTCCTCGGTCAGGTGGTAACCCACGCGCAACCCGTAGACCGCGCTGGCGCCGAAGTTCTCGGTGGCGAAGACACCGACAAAGCCGCCGACCTCGACATCGCGCGACGGGAACCTGGGCAGGCGCAGCTCGCGTCGGTCCACCTGCGGCACCACTGGCGATTGGTCGGCGGGCGGTGCCGTCTGCGCCAGCGCGCTGGCGGCGACGAACAGCAGGGGCAGGGCGGTCAGGCGTGGTGACATGGGCGTGCTGTGGTTCAGAAGAAGAAGGACAGGCCGACCGTGAACGCGCGGTACTCGCCGTTGCGCTCGTCGGACAGGAAGGCGGTGGCGCGGCTGTAGTCCAGCCGGCCGACGAACTGGCGCGTGAAGTACCAGCGCAGGCCCAGCGTCACCTGGGCCTGGTTCGCATCGGTGGGCGTGGCGCCGACCAGGCTGAGGTTGGGCGCGTTGCTGAAACGGCCGACGCCGATGCCGAAGAAGGGCGACAGCCGCTGGTCCGACCAGGGCTCGCTGCTCAGGCCCAGCTGCCAGAAGCTGGTGCCCGAGTACAGGCCCTGCACCTGGCCCAGCGTGGCCTCCACCGCCAGCGTGTCTGACAGCCGCCAGGCGCCCCAGAGCTTGAGCATGGGCTCCTGCTCGAAGCGGCCCCAGGCGGCGCCCATCTCGAGCCGGCGGTTCAGGTAGTCGTCCACCAGCGTGTCGCGGAAGGTCTTGGCGGTGCCGGCTTCAGTGAGCGTGCTTTCCAGCTGGCTGCGCTGTACCCAACCGACCTGTCCCCCTTCGGCCTTCACGCGGTACCAGTCGGTGCGGCGCACTTCGATGTTGATCCACTGCCGCTTCTCGGCGACAAAGAACACCGGGTAGCCGCGGCCCGGGCCGGTGCGCAGCTCGATGTAGGGCTCGGCGATTTGCACGCGTTCGGTGTCCTGCGCCGAGGTCGGTGTGCTGCCCAGCAGCGCGACCACGATCAGGAGCAATTGGGCGAAGATACTTTCACCACCAAGACACAAAGACACGATGAAATTCCGGGTCTTGTTGGTGGCCTTTGTGCCTTCGTGTCTTTGTGGTGAAGACTCTGTCACAGCGCCAGAGCCGACCCCCAACGAGGGATGCTTCACTTCACTCTTCATTGCAGGCCCCGGTGGCCGCATCGGCCGGCGTGAACAAGGCGTTGCCGGCGGGGCTGAATTCGTCCTGGCCTTCGGGCATCGGGTGTTCGATCCAGTAGCGCAAACGCTTCACGTTGGGGTCCTCTTCGCTGTCGAAGACGATGCCGCCGCCGTGCAGCACGTTGCGCACCAGCGGCTTGGCGATGAGCCGGCTGCCCAGCGCATCGCCGAACACCACCTCGCCCTGCGACGAGTAGAAGTTGCGGTACATGTCGGTGCTGCGGATCAGGTCCGGCGCGTCGCTCAGCGCCACATCGGCGGCGTTGCCGCGCACGCGCAGCGCACCGCCGGTGCCGCTGGTGTCGTCGTGGCAGCCCGAGCTGGCGCAACTGTTGACGGTGGTGACACCGTTCAGCGTCACCGGCAGCTGCGCGGTCAGGATGGGCTGGATGCAGCGCTGGAAGTAGGCGAAAGACAGCTTGCGCGCGCCCGTGGCCGGCGGGTTGGCCACGTCGGCGGGGTTGTCCAGCGGGTTGCCGCCACCGCAGGCGGACAGCAGGGTCACGGCACCGATCAGCAGCAGAAACCTCATGGTGTGGGGCATCCCCGCGCGATCCAGCTGACGATGCTGGCGTAGGCCAGACCATCGGCCGGCAGCACCGCCGTGGTCTGGCCGATGGCGCCGGCCGGGTGCGGCACCGTGGAGGGGCGTTGCAGCAGCCGGTTGGCCGCGGGGTTGCACGTGTCGTTGACCATGGTCAGCGTGACGTTGAAATCACCTTCGGCGTCCCCCGTCAGCACCAGCCGGTTGCCGCGGAAGCTGCCGCCGGAGTTGGTGCCGGTGGCCTGGTGGCAGGCGCCCATGCAGCTGGTCTGCAGGATCGGGTAGACGGTCTGCTCGAAGCTCGCCTGGCTGAGCGACTGCACGGTGCGCAGCCCGCCGCCCACGGCAAACGGGTCGTTGTAGTACTGGCCGCCCAGGTCCATCCACTCGGCCAGCAGGCGCTTTTCGGCCTTGTTCAGCAGCGTGGCGTGGTTGGGCGCTGTGTCGGGCGGGTTGGGGTGCGCGGTGCGCGCGCCGCTGCCGGCCAGCAGGGTCTGGCCGGAGAGGATCTCCATCAGCCGGCTCTTGCGTGCCAGGCCGGCGGTGTTGGCCGCACCCGAGCTGGTCTCCACCAGCGGCGCCTGGCGCTGGATCTGTGGCACACCCTGCACCAGCCGGGTGACGGGCAGGCCTGTCACCGGGTCGAGCTGCGGGTCGCCGATCAGCAGCTCTTCGTAGCTGACGATGCGGCCGGTGCCTGCCACGGTGCCGCGCAGGTCCAGCTTGGCGGGGTCCGCATGGCAGGTGGTGCAGGTCAGCGCGCCGCCGGTGCCACGTGGGCGTGTCCACAGCGGCTGGATGTGGTCGGGGTAGTTGATGACGCCGTTGACAGGTGCCAGCGTGGCCAGGTCGTCGGCGGTGACGGCGTTGCCGGTGTACTTGAGCGAGATGTCGGCGCGGGCCGTCACACCGTTGCGGCTGGTGTCGGCCCAGACGTCGGTGTAGACCGGGTCGGTCTGCAGCGTCAGCAGCGCCGCCTGCAGCCGGGTGCGCAGCGAGGCCCTGGTCTCGCCTTGCTGGTGCTGCGCCGAGAGCGTGGTCTTCAGCGCCGCGGGCAGCGTGTTCACCACGTCGCCCGAGTTCAGCGCGGCGCCGCGGCGCGGGCTGTGGCAGCCGTCGCAGGTGCGGCGTTCACCCGGGCGCACCTGTATCCAGTTGGTGTGGGTCTGGAAGGCGCGGCCTTCGGCGTCCACCACCTGCAGGCCCAGCGGCACGTCGGCCGGCACCTGCAGCTTGAAGCTGCCGTCGGGCTCGACCACGCTGTAGCCCAGGATCTGCTGCTGCTCGAAATCGGTCTCGCCGATCACCTGGCGCAGGCCCATGCTGCTGGCCGGCGGCGCGATGGCACGCACCGCGCGGATGAAGCGCACCGGCGCGCAGTGGTAGGCCGGGTCGGCCGGGTCCTTGATGCGGCGCAGGTCGGCCACGAAGCTGCGCGTGTCACCCGGCTCCTCCGGCGCGCGAGTCGCGATGCCGGTGCTGCAGCTGCCGGCCAGGTCGGCCGCGGTCAACATCGGCTCGCCCATGCGGCGCAGCCCGTCGGTGTCGTACACGCTGCGCACCTCGATCAGTGCCAGGTCCTGCGCGGCGAGCGCCGGGTCCACGTTGGTCGGTTCGCTGGCATTGGGCTCGGCACGCGCCTGCAGCGGCACCGGGTCGGTGTACATGAAGCCCGGCGGCGGCGCGGCGACGATCAGCCAGGTCTGCGGCCCCGGGTCGAACATGTAGATCGCGTAGGACGCGGGCACCGTGTCACTCAGTTCGTCGTTGGCCACCGCGTCCATGGGGCGGTTGCGGTCCGACAGCCGCGCCACCTCTTCCGGCGTCAGCGTGGTGCAGGAGACGACACGCTCGCCCCGCTTCACCTCGCAGGGTCGCCAGGCCACCAGCACGCGGTTGCTGCCGTCCCACAGCGGGTAGGGCGAGGTGGCGCGGCCGTTCAGCGACAGGCCACGTTCCATCGCCAGCGATTCGGCCGTGGCCTCGCGCTGGCCGCCGTCGGCCGGCACGGTGCGGTTGGCGGGCGTGTTCTGCTCGGAGTAGTTGGCCGCGTCGATGATCATCAGCGCGCCGCCCTCCTGCGAGCCCGACAGCGGCATCAGCGAGGACGTGATGTGCCCGGCATAGGGCCCGCTCGGGTCCATCTCGCGCGGGTGCAGGAAGCTGTTGCCCGGGCTCTGCGCGCCGTAGAACACAAACAGGTTGGTGCCGTCGGGTTTGGTGGTGAAGACGGCGAAGCGGTTGCGCTCGGCCACATGCTCCCAGCGCGCGAACATGATCTCGCCGTTGGCACGCAGCACCGGGTTGCGGT
>CAYTWU010000035.1:0-18939 GCA_964442175.1 uncultured Rubrivivax sp. | reverse complement strand
GGCGCCTTGTGGCGGAAGCCGCCCGGCCGGTCGATGGTGCCCAGCAGGCTCATCAGGATGGCCAGCGCCCGCACGGTCTGGAAGCCGTTGCTGTGCGCGGCCAGCCCGCGCATCGCATGGAAGGCCACCGGCTTGCCCTTCACGCACTTGTGTTCCTGGCCCCACCAGTCGGTCCAGGCGATGGGCAGCTCGATGCCGTGGTCACGCGCCGTGAGACCCATCTCGTGCGCCAGCTGCCGGATGGTCGCGGCCGGGATGCCGGTGATGGCTTCGGCCCATTCCGGCGTGCAGTCGCGCACCCGTTCTTCCAGCAGCTGGAACGCGGGTTTGACGGGCGTGCCGTCGGGCATCGTGTAGCTGCCAAACAAGGCCGGGTCGCTGCCCGCAGCGTGGTCGGCCACGGGCTGGCCGGTGTGGCGGTCCCACCACCAGAAGTTGTGGTGGCGCAGCGGGTTCACGACGTCGCCGTCTTGATTGCGCAACATCATGCCGAACACATCGCTGGCCTCGTCCTGGTTCACCAGCTGGCCGGCGTTGGTGTAGCGGGCCACGAAGTCGCGGTCGTACAGCCCGAGGGCGATCAACTCGCGGATCAACGCCATGAAGAGCGCGCCGTCGGTGCCGGGTCTGATCGGGATCCACTCGTCGGCGATGGCCGCGTAGCCGCTGCGGATCGGGTTGATCGCAATGAAACGCCCGCCGTCGCGCTTGAACTTGGACAGCGCCATCTTCATCGGGTTGCTGTGGTGGTCTTCGGCGGTGCCGATCATCACAAACAGCTTGGCGCGGTCCAGGTCCGGCCCGCCAAATTCCCAGAAGCTGCCGCCGATGGTGTAGATCATGCCGGCGGCCATGTTCACCGAGCAGAAGCCGCCGTGCGCCGCGTAGTTGGGCGTGCCGAACTGGCGCGCAAACAGCCCGGTCAGGGCCTGCATCTGGTCACGGCCGGTGAACAGGGCAAAACGTTTGGGGTCGGTGGCGCGCAGCTGCGCCAGGCGCTCGGTCAGCAGCGTGAAGGTCTCTTCCCAGCTGATGGGTTCGAACTCGCCGCTGCCGCGGGCGCTGCCCGGCTTGCGCCGCAGCGGCTGCGTCAGCCGCGCCGGCGAGTACTGCTTCATGATGCCGGCCGAACCTTTGGCGCACAGCACACCCTGGTTCAGCGGATGCTCGGGGTTGCCCTCGATGTAGCGCACCTGGGGGCCCATACCGTTGCCACCATCCCGCAGGTGCACGCGGATGCCGCAGCGGCAGGCGCACATGTAGCAGGTGGTGGTCTTGACCTCGGTGGTGGCGCCGGGCAGCGGTGAGGCAAGCGGGTCGTGCAGCGGTGGCATGGGGCCATGCTAGGCAAGGCTGCTGAAACAAAAAAGCGGAGAATCCCGCTCACCGTGATCGACTCTCCCGGTCAATCAACTTCCGCCGGCACGCCCCTGCTGCCGCACCTCACGCTGCACCAGCTGGCGGTTTTTGTGGCCACCGCACAGGGTGGCAGCACCCGTGCCGCGGCCGAGCGTGTAGCGCGTTCGCAATCGGCTGCCAGCAGTGCGCTCGCCGATCTGGAATCCGCCCTGGGCGTGCAGGTGTTCGACCGTGTCGGCCGCCGCCTGGTGCTCAATGAACACGGGCGTGCGCTGCTGCCCCGTGCGCATGCGCTGCTGGACCAGGCCGGGGAGATCCAGGCCTTGTTCGGCGCCCGGCAGGACGCGCCGCTGCGCGTGGCCGCCAGCTTCACGATCGGCGAGTACCTGATGCCGGCCCTGCTGGCGGGCTGGACACGCCTGCACCCCGCGAGCCCGGTGCGCCTGCGCATCGCCAACACCGCCGACGTGATCGCCGCGGTGGCCCACTTCGAAGCCGACCTGGGTTTCATCGAAGGCCCGCAGACCCATCCGGATGTGGCCGTTCGGCCCTGGCGTGACGACGCGTTGGTGGTCGTGGCCGGTCGGCAGCACCCGCTGGCCGGCCGTGTGGCCACGGCGCGCCAGCTGGGCGATTCGACCTGGGTGCTGCGCGAACATGGCTCAGGCACCCGCCAGGTCACGGACGCCTGGCTGATGCAGCACCTGCCACAGGTGCAGGTGGGGCACGAGCTGGGCAGCACCGAGGCCATCAAGCGCGTGGTGGCCGAAGGTGTGGGCCTGGCCTGCCTGTCACAACATGCGGTGGCCGCCGAGCTGGCCGACCGGCGCCTGGCGGTGGTGCGCTGCCGCCTGCCACCGGCACGCCGCCGGCTGGCCACGGTGTTGCGCCACGACCGCGCGCCGGGCATGGCCACACTGCGCTTCCTGCGCCATTGCAGCGCAGCGTGATCAACGTGCGGTCAGCGCTTCACCGTGGTGCTGGTCGTGGCCGTGTCGTTGGCCGGGTTCACGTCCACCGCCGTCGTGCTGACGCTGCCACGGCCGGTCAGCGTGCCGCGGCTGCGCGCCTGCACCATCACCGACACCGTGGCCGTGCCCCCGGCAGGCACGCTGCCCAGGCTGCACGTGACCGTGCGGCTGCCCGTGCAGCTGCCCTGTGACGGCGTGGACCCCAGCCAGGTCACGCTGCGCGGCAGCGCCTGCGTGTAGGTGGCCGGCGCGGCGGTGTTGCCCAGGTTCTGCACGGTCGCGGTGTAGACCAGGGTGCCGCCCACCTTCACCGGATCGGGCGCATCGGTCAGCGTGAGCGCCAGGTCGACCGTCTGCGGCGGCGGGCCGAAGTCCATCCGCGCCGTCTGGCCCCCGGTCACGTAGACCTGCCCGAGGCTGCCCAGCACAAAGGCTGCCGGGGTACCGCCTGACGCCAGGCCCGTGGCCGCCCGCGAGCCGTCGGCGTTCACCTTGGCCACGCCCATCTCGAACAGCGTGGTGCCGGCGATGTAGGCGCTGCCGGCGCTGTCCACCAGCAGCTGGGCCTGCGAGATCAGGCCCACGTCAGGGCCATCACCATCGGCCTGTGTCCATTGCAGCGTGCCGTCGGCGCTGAACTTGGCAAAGGCCGCACCCACCGGCCCGCCGCCAGCACCCGGGAAACCGCCGAGCACGGGACCGCCGTCGGGCGCCAGTTCCACCCGGAAGGCCTGCATCGGGTGGCTGCGCAGCCACTCACCCGTGCCGTTGGGTGTGAAGCGCCGCAGCAGGCTGCCGGCCGCATCGCCGTCCACGGTGTAGGTGTGCCCGGCGGCATCGCCCACGGCATCGCCCACGGTCGGGCTGTTGGTGGCCAGCGTGCTCCAGACCGTCTGCCCGTTGGCGTCGATCTTGGCGTAGCCGTTGTTCAGGCCGGTGATGCTGCGCGCGATCACCAGCGTCTGCTGGTCTGGCGTGCGCTTGATCATCACCGGTGCGCCGATGCCCTGGCTGTCGTACCAGACCCAGCCGGTGCTGCCGTCGGGCAGGAACTGGCGCACCGTGCTCACCTGCCCCGCCGGGCCGGTGCCCAGGCCCAGCACGTAGGCGCGGTCCTGGGCGTCCAACACAAAGCGCCGGGTGGAGGAGCCGTCGAAGCTGGTGTCGTAGACACGCCGCCACAGCAGGCTGCCGTTGGGCGCGAACTTCATCAACACGCTGTTGGCATTGACGGGGTTGGAGATGCCCGAGCGGATCGTGCCCGACACCCAGGCGTTGCCCACGCTGTCGGTGGCCACCCAGGTCGCGACTTCGTGGCGCGTGCTGTCGGTGTTGTCGTAGGCCACCTGCCACAGCACGGCACCGGCCGCGTTGCGCTTGGTGAGCGTGATGTCACCGCCGGGGTTGAAGTCCCAGAGCGCGGTGTAGACGTTGTCGGCCGCATCGCGCGCCACCGAGACGCCACCGGGCTGGTTGACCCAGGTGGTCTGGACCTGTGCCGTGGCGGCCCCCGCCAGCAGGGCGCAGACCAGGGGCAGGAGGCGAGGCGCGACAGGCATCATGGTGATTTCGCATGAGGTGGGAAAAGTATCCCAATATCATAGATCACCGTTGTGACTGCTTTGTGATGGATCAACCCTCGGTCAAGTGCCGGCCCAGTGTTTGCGTGGCCTTGCGCAAAGCAGCCAGGTAGGTTTCGCGGTGCACGTAATACGCCATGCGGTCCAGCTTGAGGTAGCGGTAGCCGCCCGAGAGGTCCGGCAGCGGGCCGCGGATGCGCGCCTCGAAGGCGGCGGCCGTCGCCGGCGCTTCATGCTGCGCCCGCAGGTACCGTGCCACCAGCTCGGCTTGTGCGTAGCGGCCCTGCCAGCCCAGCCCCGCGGCTTCCACCATGCCCAGCACGGCCAGGCGACGGTAGTGTGGCGGGAAGATGTTCAGGTACAGCCGGGGCACGGTGCCCTGCCAGTTCAGCCACTCGGCCTTCAGGAAGGGGTAGTGCAGCTTGTAGCCGGTGGCGGCGATCAGCAGGTCGTAATCGCGCGCGCTGCCGTCCTTGAAGTGCACGGTGGACCCATCCAGCCTGGCCACGTCGGGCCGCACATGCAGGTCGCCCTGACCCAGGTGGTGCAGCAGCAAGGTGCCCACCACCGGGTGCGCTTCGTACAGGCGGTGGTCGGCCGGCGGGAAACCCAGGCGCACCGGGTCACCGGTGAACCACTTCAGCACCCGGGCGTCCAGGCGCTGCTTCAGCCAGGGCGGCAGGCGCAGCAGCCCGCCCAGGGTGTCGGCGGGGCGGCCGAACATGACCTGGGGCACGAAGTGCACGCCGCGCCGCACGGACAAGTCCACGTACTGCGCGTGGTGCACGGCGTCCACCGCGATGTCGCAGCCGGAGTTGCCGGCGCCCAGCACCAGCACACGCTTGCCGCGCAGCTGGTCCGGGTGTTTGTAGGCACTGCTGTGCAGCAGTTCGCCGTCGAAGCGGCCGGCCAGGCGGGGCATCAGCGGCTCGGCCTGGGTGCCGTTGGCCACCACCACACCCTTGTACTCGGCCGTCTGCGGGCCCTGGCCTGCGTCCACGGTGACACGCCAGCGGGTGTCCGGACGCTCGCTCACCGGCTCGATGCGGCGCACCAGGGTGCCGAAGCGGAAGTGGCGGTTCAGGTCGAAGTGCTCCGCATAGTCCTGCAAGTAGGCCAGCACCTCGCGGTGGCCGGGGTAGTCAGCCACGTGCGCGTGCATCGGGAACTCGCTGAATTCCGTGCGCCGCTTGCTGGAGATCAGGTGCGCCGTGTCGTAGACCGCCGAACGTGGGTTCTGGATGTCCCACAGGCCACCCAGCGCGCGGTGCGCCTCGAAACCCTGGAAGGCGATGCCGGCCTTGTCCAGCGCACGTGCGCCGGCCAGGCCGCTGGCGCCGGCGCCAATCAGCGCGATCTGGTCTTCGGTGGCAACAGCGTGCATGCGGCGACTGTAAGCGTCTGCTGCATGCAGGATGGACAGCCGCGCCCGGGCGTGTCTATGCTGAAGCAGGCCGAAGGAGAGCGCGATGACCCTGGAAGAACTCGCCACCGGCGTGCTGCCGGTGCCGCTGTCGCTGATCGGCGCACACACCGCGCTGGCGCGCCAGGTGCAGGACCGCCTGGCCCACATCGGCCTGCTGGACCCGCCGGTGGACGGCCAGTTCGGCGCGGTCTCGCAATGGGCGCTGGACACTTTCATGCGCCGCATCGGAACGCCGGCCAAGGCATCGCTCGATGTCGAGGCGGCACGTGCGCTGCTGGCCCCGGGCGCGGGGGACCTCTACCCGGTGCAGGCCACGCCCACGCTGGCCGGACGCATCGTGGCGGCGATGCAGGCAGCCGGCCACTGGATCAACCGCCACCCGGAGGCGCTGAACATCGTCTACGTGGAAGGCCTGGACGCCGATGGCACCACCAACGACGATGCGCCCAACGTCTTCAACGACCTGCGCCTGCTCCTGCGCATCAACAAGGCCGGCAAGCCCGAGATCGTGGCCTCCTGGGAGGCCACCTCCGAGCCGGGCCGCATCTTCACGCTGCAGAAGCTGGACCCGCGGGGCGCGGCCCGCATCGCCTTCGGCCAGTACAAGGCCTGGGTCATGGGCACGCACAACCTCGGCAAGACCACGGCCCATGAAGCCCTGGTGCAGGCCCAGCCCATCCGGGTGCACCGCGACCTGAACGCCGATTTCGAGCGCGTTGGCGACGCGGTGTTCACCGGCATCTTCGGCATCAACCAGCATTGGGGTTTCGACCTGCCGAAGAAGGACATCGGCAAGGCGAGCGCGGGCTGCCTGGTGGGCCGCACCAAGGCCGGCCACCGCGAGTTCATCGCGCTGCTGAAGCAGGACCCGCGTTACGTCGCCAGCCATGGCTACCGCTTCTTGACAGCCGTGCTGCCGGCCCAAGCACTGCCGGCGGCCTGACCCGCCACACGGGCCAGTCAGGCCAGCAAGGCGCGCAGCGCGGCCGGGGCAAACGGCTTGGGCAGCGCGCCGGCGATGTCGAGCTGCAGCCTGCGCCCCAGGGCCACGGCTTCGCCCATGCGGCCCGCATCCGACCCGCTGCTGACGACGATGCGGGCGCGGCAGCCCAGCGCGGCCAGCTCGGCCAGCACCTGCTCGCCGGTGAAGCCCGGCAGCGTGAGGTCGAGCACGATGTGTGTGGGCAGCCAGGCCTGGCACGCGGCGTGGAACTCGGCCTGCGTGGTGGTCAGCTGCGTGGCGGCGCCGGCCAGCCGCGCCACGGTCTCGACCAGCAAGCCGACCAGCGGGTCGTCGTCGAGGATCAATACCCGCCGTTCGTCCGCCATGTTCAATCGCCCCTTTCAAGCGCCCCTTGCCAGCACGGCCCGCAGCTTGCGCGCCAGATCGATGCTGCGGTAGGGCTTGGCCAGCAGGTGCACACCAGGGTCCAGCCGGCCGTGGTGCACGATGGCGTTTTCGGTGTAGCCCGAGCTGTACAGCACCTTCAGGCCCGGGCGCAGGCTGCGCGCCGCATCCGCCAGCTGGCGGCCGTTCATGCCGCCGGGCATCACCACGTCGGTGAACAGCAGGTCGATGTCGGCGTGGGCCTGCAGCAGGGCCAGCGCCTCGGCGCCGGTCGCCGCCTGCAGCACGCGGTAGCCCAGGCCGGCCAGCAGCTGGCAGCCATGGCGGCGCACCAGGTCGTCGTCTTCCACCACCAGCACCAGTTCGTGGCCGCGCAGGCCGGCGTCGGTCACCGCCTCGGCGGCCGGTGCCGTGGCGGGCCGGTCCACGGGCGCGCGGGGCAGGTACAACCGTGCGGTCGTGCCTTCACCGGGTTCCGAATACAGCTTCAAGTGGCCGCTGGACTGCTTGGCAAAGCCATACACCATGCTCAGGCCAAGCCCGGTGCCCTTGCCCGTGGGCTTGGTGGTGTAGAAGGGCTCGAAGGCGCGTGCCAGCTGTGCGGCCGTCATGCCGCAGCCCGTGTCCGAGATGGTCACCAGCACATACTGCCCGGGGCTCACCTCGGCATGCTGTTCCGCATAGGCCTGGTCGATCCAGGCGTTGGCGGTTTCGATGGTCAGGCGGCCGCCGCCGGGCATGGCGTCGCGTGCGTTCAGCACCAGGTTCAGCACCGCCGATTCCAGCTGCGCCGGGTCGACCAGCGCGGGCCACAGGCCGGCGGCGCGCACCAGCTCGAGGTCGATGTCTTCCGGCAACGTGCGGCGCAGCAGGCCATCCATGCCGGCCAGCAGCTGGTGGGTGTCCACCGCCTGCGGCTGCAGCGCCTGCTTGCGCGCAAACGCCAGCAGCCGCTGGGTCAGCGCGGCCCCGCGTTCGGCGGCGCTGCGCGTCATCTGCGCCAAGGGCAGCAGCGCCGGCTGGTCGGCCAGCTGTTCCGCCAGCAGGTCGGCGTTGCCCAGGATCACCGTCAGCAGGTTGTTGAAGTCGTGCGCCACGCCGCCGGTGAGCTGGCCCACGGCTTCCAGCCGCTGGGATTGCTGCAGCTGCTCGGTCATGGCGGCGCGCTCGGTCTGGTCCAGCAACGCGCCGCGCATCCCGACGATCTGCCCGCTGGCGTCGTGGGTGGGCTGGCCCAGCACCCGCACCGCCAGGCGTTTGGCGGCGGGGGTCTGCATGTGCAGTTCAAGATCGAACGCGGTGCCCTCGGCCATGCAGGCCTGCAGCGCGGCGCGGATGCGCGGGCGCGACTCCGGGGTGTACCAATCCAGGGTCTGCTCCAGCCCGGCCGGATCGTCGGGCAGCAGGCCCAGGATGTTGCGCAATTCGTCGGTCCAGACCACGCCCGGCGGCGAGCGCCGCCATTCCCAGCCCCCCAGGCGCGCCAGGCGGCCGGCCAGGCCCAGCAGTTCGTGCTGGCGGTCCAGCGCTTGCTGGGCATGGCGCTGGGCGTCGATGTCCTGCACCGCGGCCACGAGCTGGCGCTCCGTGCCGGCGCCATCGCTGGGCGTGACGGTGACCGCCACGCGCACCCAGACCGGCTGACCGTCCGGGCGCAGGTAGCGCTTCTCGACCACAAAACTGTCCCGCTCGCCGGCCAGCAGGGCAGGCAGCAGCCGCTCGCAGGCGGCGATGTCGTCGGCGTGCGTGAAGGCGAACATGTGCAGGCCCAGCACCTGCGCCTCGGTGCGCCCCACCAGCTGGCAGTACGCCGGGTTCACGTGGCTGAACAGGCCGTCCAGGCCGGCCGACGCGATGCCGATGGCACTGGCTGCGAACAGCCGCTCCCAGCGCGCTTCGCTGCGCTGCAGGGCCTGCATCGCGAGCACACGTTCGCTGATGTCGTGCGCCACCACCAGCCGGCACTCCCGGCCCTCGAAGGGCAGGCTGTGCGACACGATGTCGACCCAGATCAGTTGGCCATTGCGCTTGCGGTGGCGCCAGACATCACCGCCGTGCAGGTGCACCCGCTTCCGGGCGACGTCGTCCACCAGGGCCGGCACGTCTTCCGGTGGGCGGATGTCGCGCAGCGTCAGGGCCAGGAACTCCTGCTCCGACCACCCATAGTGCTGCACCGCCGCCTCGTTGACGGCCAGGAAGCACAGGGTTTGCGGGTCGTAGACCCACATGGGCTGCGGGTTGCGCTGGAACAGCAGCCGGTCGATGCGTCGCTCCAAGGGGTTGGCTCGGCCGCAGTGTAGGGCAGGGCGCGTCCTGCCAGCGGGGCGCTTTCATCGGTGCACGCGGTGCTGCCTTGCCTTGCGCACAATCGCGGCCCATGGATTCACTCTCGCAAGTCGCTCTGGGGGCCGCCGTTGGCGTGGCCGTGATGGGTCGCCGCACCGCCGTGTGGAAGGCCGCGCTCTGGGGTGCGGTGGCGGGCACCTTGCCGGACCTGGACGTGTTCATCGACCACGGCGATCCGATCCGCAACATGGTGCTGCACCGCGCCGAGACCCATGCGCCGTTCTGGCTGACGCTGTTTTCGCTGCCTTTCGCCGCGGCCATCGCGCGGCTGCATGGCGAGTGGGCCCGGTGGCGGCGCTGGTGGCTGGCGATGTGGCTGGCGCTGGTGACCCACCCGCTGCTGGACGGCATGACGGTCTACGGAACCCAGTTGGGCCTGCCCTTCACCGACCACCCCTATGGCCTGGGCAGCATGTTCATCATCGACCCGCTGTACACCGTGCCGCTGCTGGCGGGGGCCCTCTGGGCCCTGGGCAGCCGCGGCTCGCGCACAGGCCTTCGCGCCAATGCGGCCGGGCTGTTGCTGAGCACCGCCTACCTGGGCTGGAGCGTTGTCGCGCAGCAGCACGTGACGCAGATCGCCCGCGCGGCGCTGGCCGCGCAGGGCATCGAGGCGGAGCGGCTGCTGGTGACACCCACCGCCTTCAACACCGTGTTGTGGCGCGTGGTGGCGGTGTCGGGCGCGCACTATCACGAGGGCTTCTATTCGTTGCGCGATCCCGAGCCCTCGCTGGCGTTCGACCGCTTCGAGCGTGGCACGGCCCTGGTGCCCGAGCTGCAGGGCATCGATGGCGTGCAACGCATCATGGCGTTCAGCCATGGCTTCTACAAACTGCACCCGCAAGACCAGCGGCTGCTCATCACCGACCTGCGCATGGGCCAGGAGCCGACCTACACCTTCAGCTTCGCCGTCGCCGAACGGCGCAGCGCCGTGCAACCCCTGGCCACGCCGCAGCAACTGGGCATGCGCATCGATCTGCAGCGCGGCCTGGCCTGGCTGTGGCGCCGCATGCGCGGCGAACTGCTGCCGCCGCCGCGCTGAGCGCCTCAACCTTTCCAGACGCCCCAGGCGAGCGAGGCCGCGATGCCCCACATCGTCAGGCCGACCACGGAGTCCAGCACACGCCAAGCCCCAGGCCGCGCGAACAGTGGCGACAAGGCCCGTGCACCGAAGCCCAGTGTGGTGAACCACAACACGCTGGCCGTGCAGGCGCCCAGCAGGAAGGGCAGCTGGCCCTGGGCCGGCTGGCGTGCACCGATGGCACCGACCAGCACCACCGTGTCCAGGTAGACATGCGGGTTCAGCAGGCTGATGCCCAGGGCCTGCAGCACCACGCGTTGCCAGGTCTGGGCCTGGCCGGCGGCGGCGGCCTGCAGCGCCTGCGGCCGGGCCGCGCGGCGGAAGGCTGCCACACCGTAGGCCGCCAGCACCGCTGCGCCGGCCAGCGCCGCGGCATCCAGCCAGCGCGGGTGGTCGCCGACGGCCGCGCCCAGGCCCCCGACACCGGCGCTCATCAGCAGGATGTCCAGCAACGCACACACGGCCACCACGGCGGCCACATGCTCGCGCCGCAGGCCCTGGCGCAACACGAAGGCGTTTTGCGCGCCGATGGCGATGATGAGGGAGCCGCCCAAGGCGAGGCCGGTGATGAAGCTGGGCTGGGAGATCAACGAAGACATGGCGCCAGTGTGCCGGCCGGGCGGGAGGCCGGCCAGTGAAAGCTGCTAATGTTGCTTCAGTTGATCTTCACAAGGACGCGGCGTGCTGGACACCACCTTGCTGGCCACCCTGGCCGCCATCGTGCGCGAGGGCAGCTTCGAGCGCGCGGCGCGGGTGCTGCACGTCACACCGTCGGCGGTGTCGCAACGGGTGCGGCTGCTGGAGGAGCGTGTGGGCACGGTGCTGGTGCTGCGCGGGCAGCCCTGCACCGCCACCGAAGCCGGCAACCGGCTGTGCCGCCATGCCGAGACCGTGGCCCTGCTGGAGCACGACCTGCGGCGCGAGCTGCCGGGCCTGCAGCCCGATGCCAGCGACACGCCACGCACCACGCTGCGCGTGGCCGTCAACGCCGACAGCCTGGGCACCTGGTTCGTCGATGCGCTGGCGGGTTTCACGGCCGGCACCGACGCGCTGGTGGACGTGTTGATCGACGACCAGGACCACACCAGCACCTGGCTGCGCCGGGGGCAGGTGCTGGCCGCTGTGACATCCGTTGCCGCGCCGGTGCAGGGCTGCCGCAGCCGCAAGCTGGGCGCCTTGCGCTACCGGGCCACTGCCAGCCCGGCGTTTGTCGCGCACTGGTTCCCCGGCGGTGTCACGGCCGATGCCCTGGCCCGTGCGCCCAGCCTGGTGTTCGACCACAAGGACCAGCTGCAGGCCCAGTGGGTGCGGCGCCTGCTGCGGCGCGACGTGGTGCTGGCGGCCCACCGGCTGCCGTCGTCCCACGCCTTCGTCAGCGCCGCCTTGGCCGGGGTCGGCTGGGGCATGAACCCCGAGCCCTTGGTGCAGGACCACCTGGCGGCCGGACGCCTGGTGGAGCTGTCGCCCGGCCGGCCACTGGACGTGGTGCTGCACTGGCAGGTCGCACAGCTGCAAAGCCCGGTGCTGGATCGCCTGACCCAGCAGGTGCAGGCCGTCGCAGCGGCGATACTGGCGCGCTAGTTGCTTGATCCCGCCGTGACCCATTTGCTCAACCTGCTCGCCGCCATCGCCCTGCTGGTCTGGGGCACGCACATCGTGCGCACCGGCATGCTGCGGGTGTTCGGCGAGAACCTGCGCCATGTGCTGGCCCGCAGCTTCAACAGCCGGCCCAAGGCCTTGCTCGCCGGGCTGGGCGTGACCAGCCTGGTGCAGAGCAGCACCGCCACCTGCCTCATCGTCGCCAGCTTCGTCGGCAAGGGTCTGGTGCCGGCGGGCGCTGCGCTGGCGGTGATGCTGGGGGCCGATGTGGGCACGGCGATGATGGCCGTGGTCTTTTCCTTTGACCTGAGCTGGCTCTCACCGCTGCTCATCTTCACCGGCGTGGTGATGTTCATCTCGCGCCAGTCCACGGGTGTGGGGCGGATCGGGCGGGTGCTGATCGGCCTGGGGCTGATCACGCTGGCGCTGCAGCTGATCGTCGGTGCGACGCGGCCGATGACGGAATCGCCCGCGGTGCGTGCACTGCTCGCAGCCTTGCCGAACGAGGTGCTGCTGGAGGTGGTGGTCGGTGCCGCGCTCACCGTGCTGTCCTACTCCAGCCTGGCCATCGTGCTGCTCACCGCCACGCTGGCGGAACAGGGTCTGCTGCCCACACCGGTGGCGCTGGGCCTGGTGGTCGGCGCCAACGTGGGCAGCGGGCTGCTGGCACTCATCGCCACCAGCGGCGACGGCCCGCTCACACGCCGGCTGCCGCTGGGCAACCTGGTCTTCAAGCTGCTGGGCGCGCTGCTGGCGGTGGTGTTGCTGCCGCAGGCGCATGTGGCGCTGCAGCAGGTGCTGGGCACCGTGGCCGAGCAGGTGGTGGTGTTCCACCTGGGCTTCAACCTCGTGCTGGCGCTGCTGTTCATCGGCTTCACCGGCCTGGTGGGCCGCCTCACCGAACGCTGGCTGCCGGCGCCCAGCGCCAACGCCGCCGTCCGCCGCACCAGCCACCTCGACCCGGTGGCGCTGGCCACGCCCTCGCTGGCCATCAGCAGCGCGGCGCGCGAGGCCCTGCACCAGGCCGACGTGGTGGAGACCATGCTGCGTGGTGTGCTGCCCGTGCTGCGCGACAACGACCTGGATCTCGCCGAGCGCCTGCGGCAGATGGACGACACCGTCGACGACCTCTACAGCGCGATCAAGTTCTACCTGACGCAGATCTCGCGCGAGGCGCTGAGCGAGCGCGAGGGCCGGCGCTGGACCGACATCGTCAGCTTCACGATCAACATGGAGCAGATCGGCGACTGCATCGAACGGGTCCTGCTGGACATCGAGGACAAGAAGATCCGCAAGGGCCGGCGTTTCAGCGAGGCCGGCATGGCCGAGGTCTGCCACCTGCACGAACGGCTGCTGGCCAACCTGCGCCTGGGCATGAGCGTGTTCCTGGATGGCCATGTGCGCGATGCGCAGAAGCTGCTGGAAGAGAAGGCCCGCTTCCGCGACCTGGAGCACGAGTACGCGGCCAACCACATCGCGCGTTTGCAGGACAACACCGCGCCCAGCATCGAGACCAGTTCGCTGCACCTGGACCTGCTGTCGGAGCTCAAGCGCATCAACTCGCACATCTGCTCCATCGCCTACCCCATCCTGGAGAGCAAGGGTGCGCTGGCCGCCACCCGCTTGCGGGCCTCGCAGCTGGCCGACCTGGAGTGACGGCGCCGGGGGGGTCAGCGTTGCGGCGGTGGTGGGCCTGCGGTTTTCCTGAGCAGGCGCTCGGCTTCGCGCTGGGCCGCCGTGGCCTGCCACTGGGCGAACTCGTCCGGGGTCTCCAGCGTGATGCGGCCCCAGGCCCCGGCGCGGAAGTCGTTCAGCACCACCTCGGCCGCCTTCTGCAGGTTGACGGCACCGCCGGCCATCAGCCCGCCACGTTTGCGGCCGATATCGGCGAGCAGTTCGGGGTCGGTCAGCGCCGCGATGTCGGGCAACTTGTAGCGCGCCTGCAGGCGCTCGGCGCAGATCGGCCGCACACGGGCCAGCAGCGCCAGGGCCACCTCTTCTTCGTCGTAGGCATTGCGGCCGATGCTGCCGGTGGCGGCCAGGTGGTAGCCACTTTCTTCCACCGCGATGCGGGGCCACAGCATGCCGGGTGTGTCGAACAGGTAGACGTCGTTTGCGAGCTGGATCTTCTGCTCGTTCTTGGTGATGCCGGGTTCGTCGCCGGTCTTGGCGATGCGCTGGCCGTTGAGCGTGTTGATCAGCGTGGACTTGCCGACGTTGGGGATGCCGCAGATCAGCACCCGCAGCGGCTTGACCATGCCGCCGCGCTGCGGCGCCAGCGCGCGACAGGCGGCCACCAGCTTGCGGGCCGGTGCCACCTCGCTGGCGTCCAGTGCCAGGGCCTGCGTGCCGGGCTGGGCCTGCAGGTGGGCCAGCCACAGGGCGGTGCGCTCGGCATCGGCCAGGTCCTGCTTGTTCAGCACCTTCAGCGCCGGCTTGCCGGCCGCCAGCTGCGCCAGCAAGGGGTTGGCGCTGGAGCCGGGCAGGCGCGCATCGAGCAGCTCGATGACCACATCGATCTCGGGCAGGCGCTTGTTGATCGCCTTCTGGGTCGCGTGCATGTGACCCGGGAACCAGTGGATGGCCATGGGGTGTCAGCTTGGAGTGGGCAGGGGGCGCTGGCGGGCCAGCAGTGCGTAAATGGCGGCACCCGCCAGCAGCGCGGCCGCCGCCACCTGCAGCGACAGCGCAAAGCCGGCGCCCGCGCCGCCGCTGCGCGGCAGCAGCCAGGCCACCATCGGCGGGCCGGCGATCTGGCCCAGGCCGTAGGCGGCGGTGATCAGCGCGATGTAGGGCGAGGGGTTGTGCGGCAGCAGCCGGCGCGACTCCTGCAGCGCGAACAGCGTTATCGCCGTGAACGGCAGGCCCAGCAGCAGGCTGCCCAGCGCAAAGCCGGCCAGGCTGGGCCACCACACCGTCAGCAGCACGCCTGCGGCCTGCATCCCGTAGCTGCCGGCCAGCAGGTGGCGGCGGTCCCAGCGGGGCGGCAGACGCAGCGTGAGCACGGCACCCGCGGCCACGCCCAGGCCGAAGAGCGGCCAGAACAGGTCCAGCCAGACCGAGCCTGGCAGCGCCTGGCGCGCGATGACGGGCAGGAAGGTGGCGGTGACGATGTAGCCCAGTCCTGCCAGACCGTAGGCCAGTGCGAACCAGGCCAGGGTGCTGCGCGGCGCGCTGTCGTGTCCGGCGGGTGCCGGGGTCGGGGCCGGTCCGTCACCGCGCAGCTGCGGCCACGCCACGGCCGTCAGCACCAGCGCGAGGCCGCCGAACAGCGCCCAGGCCGTGCTGGCGCGCCAGTCGGCCGCCACCATCGCACTGGCGGCCAGCCCGCTGAGCGTGATGCCCAGGCCCGGGCCGACGAAGATCAGCCCGGCCAATGCCGGCCGGCCCATGGCTGTCAGGCGTGCCAGGCACCAGCCCGAGCCGAACACAAACACCACCGCACTCGCCACGCCCGACAGAAAGCGCCACACCGGCCAGCTGGCTGCCCAGGGTTGTGCCATGCACAGGGTCAGCACCACGGTGGCCGCCAGGCCGGCGCGAGCCGCGCGCGTGGCATGCAGAGGGGCCGCGCCCGGCCGGCGCGCCCACCAGGCCGGCCCGAAGGCGCAGCCCAGCGCGCCCAGCCAGTAGCCCAGGTAGTTGGCCGTCGCCAGCGCGCTGGCGGTGGGCAGGTCGGTCACGCCGTCGTGCAGCATCATCGGCAACAGCGGCGTGAAGGCAAAACGGCCGATGCCCATGGCCACGGCGAGGCAGAGCAGGCCGGTGATGGCGATGGTCAGGGGGCGGGGGCCGGAAGAAGCAGACATGGGGACCGGCCAGCAGACCAGACAGAAAGAAGTGGCCGGCGTGGTGGCCGGCGCCGCAGTGTAGGTCAGGCCCGTGCAGTCGGCCTGGCCCGGCTGTCGTCACCAAACAGCTCGAAGACCACGGTGCGCAGCCACTGGTGTGCCGGCGAGCGGTGCACCTTGGCGTGCCAGAACACGTTGATCGCCACCTCCGGCAGGGCCACGGGGTGCGGCCGGGCGGTCAGGCCGAACGGCGTGGCCAGGCTCTCGGCCAGGCGTTCGGTGACGGTGGCGACCAGGTCCGACCGCTGCAGGATGTGCCCCACGCTCACGAAGTGCGGGATCGTCAGGCGCACGATGCGTTCGATGCCGGCACGGCGGATCAGGTCGTCCACCTGGCCGTGGCCGGTGCCGGCCGAGACCACGGTGAGGTGTTCCGCCGCCTTGAAGTCGGCCAGCGAGAGCCGCTTGCGGTCCAGCGGGTGGCCCTGGCGGAACAGGCACACGTAACGCTGGCGGAACAGCCGCCGCTGAAAAAAGCCGGCCTTCAGCTGCGGCATCGGCCCGATGGCCAGGTCCACCTGGCCGGCGGCCATGTCGTCACGCAGCGTGGTGGCGCTGGTGCGCACGGTGTTCAGCGCCAGGCCCGGCGCCTCGCGGCGCAGGCGGTCCACCAGGGCGGGCAGGAACACGATCTCGCCGATGTCGGTCATGCCGACGGTGAAGGAGCGCTTCACCGTGGCCGGGTCGAAAGCCCGGTGCTGGTTCAGGCCGCTGTGGATCATGCCCAGCGCGTAGCCGATGGGCTCGGCCAACTGCTCGGCGAAGGGTGTGGGCACCATGCCCGCCGGGCTGCGCACGAAGAGCTCGTCGCCGAACTGCTTCCTCAGTTTGGCCAGCGTGTTGCTGACGGCGGGCTGCGTGAGCCCCAGGGTCTCGGCCACCCGCGACACCCGCCGCTGGACCATCAGCTGCTGGAACAGCACCAGCTGGTTCAGGTCGATGTCGCCCAGTTCCACCGCAGCCCTCCACCGGTCTTGCCATCACGGACAGTGATGGTGAACATTCAGCCCATTCTATTGGCCGAATGACGCCCAGGCGGAATGATCCGGGCACCGCAACGGGCCTGCCATGGAAGTCCTCGTCCAACCCTTGAACCGCGTGATCCAGGTCGAACCCGGCGCCAACCTGCTCCAGGCCCTGCAGGCGGCCCAGGTGCCGATGTCGTACTCCTGCATGGCGGGGCGCTGCGGCACCTGCCGTTGCCGCGTCATCGACGGCGCGCGGCAACCGCCGGTGGACGGTGCAGACACCTACGTGCTGGCCTGCCAGACCTGTGTGACCGAAGCCTGCACGGTCCAGATCCCCGAGCCGGACGAGATCGTCGTGCACCCGGCCCGCACCATCAAGACCACGGTGGTGTCGATCGAGGACCTGACCCACGACATCCAGCGCCTGGTGCTGAAGCCGGCCAAGCCCATCGACTACTCCCCCGGGCAATACGTGCAGCTGCAGTTCACACCCGTGCACGCCCGACCGTACTCGATGGCCGGGTTGGCCGACGACGGCGCGCTGGAGTTCCACATCCGCCGTGTGCCCGACGGGCGCGTGACGGGCTACATCGCCAGCGCGCTGAAGCCGGGCGATGTGGTGAAGCTCAGCGGCCCGCTCGGCTCGGCCTACCTGCGCCGCCGGCACGAGGGACCGATGCTCTGCGTGGCCGGTGGCACCGGGCTGGCACCGGTGTTGTCGGTGCTGCGGGGCGCGCTGGCCGCCGGCATGCCCAACCCCGTGCACCTCTACTTTGGCGTGCGCTCGCCGCGCGATGTCTACGGCCTGCCGTGGCTGCAGCAACTGCAGCGCGACCACCGGGCGCTGACGCTGCATGTGGTCGTCGCCTCGGGCGGTGAGCCGGCGCTGCACCGCTGCGGCCTGGTCACGCAGGCCATCGAAGCCGACCTGGGCAACCTGGCCGGGTGGCGGGCCTACCTGTGTGGCTCGCCGCCGATGGTGGAAGCCGCCACGCTGGTGGCGCGCCACAAGGGCATTGCCGCCGACCACATCCACGCCGATGCGTTCTACACGCAGAGCCCCTGACAACGTGTTCGAAAGCCCCGCATGACACTGGCCCTTGAAGCCCCCCGCTGCCCACCTCGGTGCCTTACCCGCCGAAGACCAAGAACTACCACCACGAGATCGAGCTGGTGGTGGCGATCGGCCGCGGTGGGCCAGTCTTCCGGCATCGCCAAACTGATCTGGTCGGTGGCCGAGTGCGTGGCCTGCCTGTCCGAGTACGAAACGCTGGAGCCGGGCGACATCATCATGACCGGCACGCCCAAGGGCGTGAACGCCGTGATGCCCTGCGACCTGATGCGCGGCGAGATCCAGGGCCTGGGTGCGATCGAGGTGCGGGTGACCGGCTGACCTGGCCCCACCAAAGACACAAGGAGACAAGGCCATGAACGAGGCATCCGCGGTGTTCCCCACCCAACCCGTGTGGGAAGGTGACGGCACCCACCGCATCCCCTTCCTCACGTACACGAGTGACCAGATCTACCGCCAGGAGCTCGAACGCTTCTTCTACAACGGCCACTGGTGTTACGTGGGCCTGGAGGCCGAAGTGCCCAACCCCGGCGACTTCAAGCGCACGGTGGTCGGCGAACGCTCGGTGATCCTCGTGCGCGACGCCGACGGCGCGATCAACGTCGTCGAAAACGTCTGCGCCCACCGCGGCATGCAGTTCTGCCGCGAACGGCATGGCAAGCGCAAGGAGTTCGTCTGCCCCTACCACCAGTGGAGCTACACGCTCAAGGGCGACCTGCAAGGCGTGCCGTTCCGGCGCGGCGTGAAGCAGGACGGGCAGGTGCACGGCGGCATGCCGGCCGATTTCAAGACCGCCGACCATGGCCTGTCGAAGTTGAAGGTGGCGGTGCGCGGCGGCGTGGTGTTCGCGTCCTTCGACCCCGAGGTCGAGTCGTTCGAGAGCTATCTGGGCCCCACCATCCTGGCCTACTTCGACCGCCTGTTCAACGGCCGCAAGTTGAAGATCCTGGGCTACAACCGCCAGCGCATCCCGGGCAACTGGAAGCTGATGATGGAGAACATCAAGGACCCGTACCACCCGGGCCTGCTGCACACCTGGTTCGTCACGTTCGGCCTGTGGCGCGCCGACCAGAAAAGCCGCATGGTCATGGACGCCCACGGCCGCCACGCGGTGATGATCTACCGGAGCAACGACGGCGGGCAGAACGCAGCAGTGACCGAGGGCGTGACCTCGTTCAAGGCCAACATGACGCTCAACGACGATCGCCTGCTCGATGTGGTCGGCGAGCCGTGGTGGAAGATTCCCGATCCGTCCAACCCTGGCGCGGAGATCACGCCCACGGTGACGATGATCACGCTGTTCCCCGGCCTCATCATCCAGCAGCAGGTCAACTCCTT
>CAYTWU010000034.1:0-18950 GCA_964442175.1 uncultured Rubrivivax sp. | reverse complement strand
GATGAAGCCGAACACGCCCAGCGGGTAGCTGATGGTCTTGAAAAACGGCACCATCAGGTCGGCCTTGGGCGGCAGCTCGTTGCTGAAGCCGCTGGTGACCCAGCGCAGGAACAGCTCCAGCACGCGCAGGTTGCTGGTCTCGGACACGCTGAAGGCCAGGTACAGCGCCGCCACCAGGCCGATCACACTCTGCCAGAAGTACTTCTCGGCCGAGCGCATGCCCTCGGGGTTCTTGTGCACCACCTTGCGCCAGTCGTCCACCCAGCCGATGGCGCCGAAGCCGAAGGTGACCAGCATCACGATCCAGACGAAGCGGTTGCTCCAGTCGAACCACAGCAGCGTGGAGACCCCGATGCCGATCAGGATCAGCACGCCGCCCATCGTGGGCGTGCCACGTTTGGCCAGGTGGCTCTGCACGCCGTACTCGCGGATCGGCTGGCCGATCTTCAGCTCGGTCAGACGCCGGATCACCCAGGGGCCGAAGGCCAGGCCGATCAGCAGCGCCGTCAGCGCCGCCAGCACCGCACGGAAGGTGAGGTATTGAAAGACGCGCAGAAAACCCAGGTCTTCCGGGTACAGCTGCAGCAGCCATTGGGTGAGGCTCAGGAGCATGCCGTGCCCTCCGCGCGCAGGGCCTGCACCACACGCTCCATCTGCATGAAACGCGAGCCTTTCACCAGCACCGACGCGGCGGCCGGGGCGTCGGCCAAGGCGGCCAGCAAGGCCGGCACCCCGGCGTAGTGGCGGGCACCGGCACCGTAGGCGGCGGCGGCCTCGGCGCAGGCCGGGCCGGCGCACCAGAAGGCCTCCAGCCCGCGCTGCTGCGCGTAGCGGCCGATCTCGGCGTGGAAGGCCGGGCCCTGGTCACCGACCTCGCCCATGTCGCCCAGCAACAACCAGCGTGGGCCGGGCAGGCTGGCCAGCACGTCGATGGCGGCGCGCACGGAATCGGGGTTGGCGTTGTAGCTGTCGTCCACCAGTGTGATGTCCTGGCCGCGCCAATGCAGGCGCTGCGCGGCCGAGCGGCCCTTCACGGGCACAAAGGCCTGCAGACCGGCCACCACGGCGGCCAGCGGCGCACCGGCGGCCAGCGCACAGGCGGTGGCGGCCTGCGCGTTGCGCACGTTGTGCGCACCGGCCACGTGCAGCGTGGTGGCAGCCTCGCCCCGCGGCGTGTGCAGCTGCAGGGCCCAGTGGTCCAGTGCCCAGGTGGCGTCGGCCTGCACATCGCCGCCGGGGCCGAAAGTGAGGGCCTGGCGGGCGCCGGCCATCTCGCGCCACAGCGGCGTGAAGGCATCGTCGGCCGGGAAGACCGCGGTGCCGGCGGGCGGCAGCGCGTCGAACACGCTGCCGTTTTCCAGCGCCACGGCTTCCAGCGTGTGCATGAACTCCTGGTGCTCGCGCTGCGCGTTGTTGACCAGGGCCACGGTGGGCGCGGCCAGCGCAGCCAGCTCGGCGATCTCGCCCGGGTGGTTCATGCCCAGCTCCACCACGGCGGCGCGGGTGCTGCCGCTCAGGCGCAGCAGCGTGAGCGGCGCGCCGATGTGGTTGTTGTAGTTGCCGGCGGTGGCGAGCGCGCCCTCGCCCACCCAGGCGCGCAGGATGGACGCGACCATCTGCGTCACCGTGGTCTTGCCGTTGCTGCCGGTGACGGCGATCAACGGCAGCATCAGGCCGGCGCGCCAGCCGCGTGCGAGTTGCTGCAGGGCCACCAGCGCATCGGCCACCTGCAGGCCGGGCAGGCCGCTGGTGTCGATGCCACGTTCGGCCAGCACGGCCACCGCGCCGGCGCGCTTGGCATCGGGCAGGAAGCTGTGCGCGTCGAAGCGCTCGCCCTTCAGCGCCACGAACAGGTCACCCGGCTGCAGCGTGCGCGAATCGGTGTGCACACGCAGGACGCGGGTGTTGGCGTCGCCGCGCAGGCGTGCGGCCGGCAGCAGGGCCAGGGCGGTGCCCAGGGTCATCATGGGGCGCGCTCCTGCAGCGCCTTCAGCGCTTCTTCCGCGTCAGAGAACGGGTGTTTGACACCGGCGATCTCCTGGTAGTCCTCGTGGCCCTTGCCGGCCAGCAGCAGCACGTCGGCCGGCGCCGCGCCGGCCACGGCCTGCGCGATGGCGCTGCGGCGGTCCACCACCACCTGCGCCGCGGTGGGGTGGGCGAGGCCCGCGACGATCTGGGCGACGATGGCCTCGGGGGCCTCGTGGCGCGGGTTGTCGCTGGTGACGATGACCTGGTCGGCGCCCTGCTCGGCGATGCCGCCCATCAGCGGGCGCTTGCTCGCATCGCGGTTGCCACCGCAGCCGAACACACACCACAGCCGGCCACCACGCGCCGCAGCCAGCGGGCGCAGCGAGGCCAGCACCTTCTCCAGCGCGTCCGGGGTGTGGGCGTAGTCCACCACCACCTCGGGCGCGCCGGCGCCGACACGCTGCAGGCGCCCCGGCACGGGTGTGAGGCCGGGCACCACGGCGGCCGCATCGGCCAGCGGCACGCCCAGCGCGCGCAGGCCACCCAGCACCACCAGCAGGTTGTGCACGTTGTAGGCACCGATCAGGCGGCTGCGCACTGGCACGGCGTCCGCACCTTCGTGCAGCGTGAAGGCCAGGCCGCCGTCGAGGTAGGCCACGTCGCTGGCGCGCAGGCGGGCGGCGCGCTCGGCCGACACGGTCCACACGTCCAGGGTGTGCAGTTCGCCGGCCAAAGTGGCGCCCTGCGGGTCGTCGATGTTGAGCACGGCCGCGCGCAAGCCGGGCCAGCTGAACAGCTGGCGCTTGGCCTGCCAGTAGGCCGCCATGCTGCCGTGGTAATCGAGGTGGTCGCGCGTGAAGTTGGTGAACAACGCGACGTCGATCAGCGCGGCGTCCAGCCGGTGTTCGTCCAGCCCGATGGACGAGGCTTCCAGCGCACAGGCGGCAAAACCCGCGTCGGCAAAGCGGCGGAAGGCGGCGTGCAGCGTCACCGGGTCGGGTGTGGTCAGGCCGGTGAAGTCCACGGCGCCGGGTTCTCCCACGCCCAAGGTGCCGATGACACCCGAGCGCCGGCCCAGCGCCGTCAGCGCCTGCGCGACCCACCACGCGGTGGAGGTCTTGCCGTTGGTGCCGGTGGTGGCCATGGTGTCCAGCCGTGCGCTGGGCTGACCAAAATAGTCGTGCGCGATCGCCCCGGTGGCGGCCTTCAGGCCCGGCAGCGCGGCGATGCGCGCGTCTTCGAACCCGAAGGCCGCTATGCCCTCGGCCTCCACCAGGCAGGTGGTGGCACCGGCCTGCAGCGCCGAGGCCACAAAACGCCGGCCGTCGTTGGCATAGCCCGGCCAGGCGATGAAGGCATCGCCGGGCTGCACCAGACGGCTGTCGGTGCGCAGCGTGCCGGTGACCCAGGAGGTCAACCAGCGCGCGGCCGCTTGCGGAGATTTCAAATGCGTCAGAGGCATCAGAAACTCTCGATCTCGGCCGGACCGGGCGTCGTGACGATGCCCGGCTTGAACTCGATGTCCGGCGCCACACCCATGGCGCGCAGGCTTTGCTGCACGACCTGGCTGAACACCGGCGCGGCGATCTCGCCGCCGTAGTACACCCCCTTGCGCGGCTCGTCCACCATCACCGCCACCACCACGCGCGGGTTGGACACCGGCGCCAGGCCCACGAACCAGGCGCGGTACTTCTCGGTGGAGTAGGTCTTGCCCTCCTGCTTGCGCGCGGTGCCGGTCTTGCCGCCCACCGAGTAGCCGATGGCCTGCGCCTTGGGCGCGGTGCCGCCGGGGCCGGCGGACATCTGCAGCATGTGGCGCACCGCGCGCGCGGTCTCGGGCTTGAGCACCGGCTCGCCCACCGCCGGCTGCTCGCGCTTGAGCAGCGTGACAGGCAGCAGGGCGCCGTCACCGGCGAACACGGTGTACGAACGCGCCAGTTGCAGCAGGCTGGCGGAGAGGCCGTAGCCGTAGCTCATCGTCGCCTGCTCGATAGGGCGCCAGGTCTTGTACGGACGCAGCCGGCCGGTGGCGGCACCCGGGAACTCGATCTCGAGCTTGCGGCCGATGCCCAGCTCGGAAAACATCTCCCACATCTCGCGCGGCTTCATCTGCGTTGCCAGCTTGACGGTGCCGACGTTGCTGGACTTCTGCACGATCTCTTCCACCGTCAGCAGCCCGTGCGGCTTGGTGTCGCGGATCGTCGAGCCGGTGATGGTGATGAAGCCCGGGTCGGTCTGGTAACGGTCGCTCGGGCGTGCGAGGCCCTGCTCCATCGCCAGCGCCACCGTGAAGGGCTTGATCGTGGAGCCGGGCTCGAAGATGTCGGTCAGCGCGCGGTTGCGCAGCTGCGCGGGCTGCAGGTTGCGGCGGCGCTCGGGGTCGTAGCTGGGGTAGTTGGCCAGCACCAGCACCTCGCCGGTCAAGGCGTCCAGCATCACGACGCTGCCGCTGCGCGCGTTGTGGGCCTGCACCGCATCACGCAGGCGCTGGTAGGCCATGGACTGCAGCCGGGCATCGATGGAGAGCGTCACGTCGCGGCCGGGCAGCGGGTCCACCGGTTCGCCGATGTCCTCGACGTTGCGGCCCAGGCGGTCGCGCACCACGGCGCGCTGGCCGTCGCGCCCGCGCAGCGTGGCCTGGAAGTGGCGCTCCACCCCCTCCAGCCCGTTCTGCTCCAGGTCGGTGAAGCCGACGATCTGGGCGGCGGCCTCGCCCTCGGGGTAGCTGCGGCGCCAGGTGTCGGCCAGGCGCAGGCCCTTCAGGCCCAGGGCCTGCAGCTCGGCCTTGCCGCCGGCATCGGCCGCCCGGTTCAGGTAGACGAACTTGGCGGTGCTCTTGAGCTTGGCATCCAGCTCGCGCGGGCTCAGCTCGGCCAGGCGGGCCAGGGCCTGGCGCTGCGCCGGGTTGGCCAGCCGCAGCTCGCGCGGGTCGGCACCGACCTCGAGCGCCGGCACGCTGGTGGCCAGCAGCTGGCCGTGGCGGTCCAGCACCTTGCCGCGGCCGGCGGGCACATCCTCGGTGTGGGCGTAACGCTTTTCACCTTGCTCCTGGTAGAACGGTGCGTGGATGACCTGCACCCACACGGCGCGCCCGGCCAGGGCCAGGAAGCCCAGCGCCACCAGCGCGACGACAAAGCGCGAGCGGCCCGGCGGCGTCTTGGACGCCAGCAGCGGGCTGGTGGCGTAGTTGACGCTGCGCACGCCGCCGCCGTTGTTGCTGCCGCCCCTCATCGCAGCACCCCCGACATTGGCCCTGACGCCGCGCGGTCGTTGACGTACTGCGTCACCGCCGCCGTGGCGTTGCGCATCTCGAGTTTGCTGCGCGCCACCTGCTCCACGCGCAGCGGCGCGGCCTGGGCCTGGCGCTCGGCCTCCAGCCGCTGGCGCTCGGCCTCCAGGCCCTGCTGCTCGGCGCGGGCGCGGTCCAGCTGTGCAAACACGCGGCGCGATTCGTACGAGGTCTTGACCAGCAGCAGCGCACTGGCGATGAGCGCCGCCAACAGGAGCAGATTCAACTTGCTCATGCCGCCACCTCCGTGCGCTCAGCCACGCGCATCACCGCCGAGCGGGCGCGCGGGTTGTCGCGCACCTCGGCGTCCGACGGCTTGACGCGGCCCAGCGACACCAGGCGCATGGCCTTGGGCGGCGCCATCGGGGCGCGGCGGTCGGGCACGTCGCGGCTCTCGCGCAGGATGAAGGTCTTGACGATGCGGTCTTCACCCGAGTGGAAGCTGATCACCACCAGCCGCCCGAACGGGGCCAGCAGCGCCAGCGCAGCGCTCAGCCCTTGTTCGAGTGCTTCAAGCTCGGCGTTGACGAAAATCCGAAGAGCCTGAAACGTGCGCGTTGCAGGGTTCTGGCCCGGCTCGCGGGTCTTGACGGTGCGAGCCACGAGCGCGGAAAGCTCGCCTGTGGTTCGAACGGGAGACCCGCCCTCCCGGCCAGCAACAAGCGCCTTTGCAATCTGTAGAGCAAACCGTTCTTCCCCATGGTCGCGGATCACCTCGGTCAGGGTGCGCTCGTCGGCGCGGGCCAGGAAATCCGCGGCGGTTTCGCCCCGGGTCGTGTCCATGCGCATGTCCAGCGGCGCGTCGAAGCGGAAGCTGAACCCACGCGTGGGGTCGTCGATCTGCGGGCTGCTGATGCCCAGGTCCAGCAACACGCCCTGCACCTGCGGCACGCCACGCGCCGCCAGTTCGCTGCGCATCTGGTCGAAGTTGGCGTGCACGATCTGGAAGCGCGGGTCGTCGATCTCCGCGCGCGCGGCGGCCACGGCCTGCGGGTCGCGGTCGAACGCGAACAGACGGCCCTGCGGTGACAGCCGCTGCAGCACGGCACGTGCATGCCCACCCCGGCCGAAGGTGCCGTCCACATAGATGCCGTCGGGCGAGGTGACCAGGGCCTCCACCGCCTCGTGCAGCAACACCGTGGTGTGCTGGAGGGTGCTCATCGCAGGACGAACCCTCTGATCTCGGCCGGCATCGGCTGCGCCATCAGCTGCGCCTCGTGGGCGGCATGGCGCGTCGCGTCCCACAATTCGAGCACGCGACCATTGCCGATCAGCAGCACGTCCTTGGCCAGGGCGGCGGCGGCGCGCAATTCGGGTGGCACCAGCACGCGGGCAGCGGTGTCGATCTCCACATCCACGGCACTGCCCAGGAACACACGCCGCCAGGGGTCGGCATCCATGCTCATCGACATCAGGTGCTCGCGCGTGGCTTCCCAGCGCTGGCGCGGCAACACCCACAGGTAACCATCGGGGTGCTTGGTGAGCGTCAGCCGTCCTTCACAGGCCTGCATCAGCAAGTCACGCTGGCGCACGGGCACGGTGATGCGCCCCTTGGCATCCAGCGCTATCGCCGACGTTCCTTGAAAAACGATCTCTGACACCCCAACCCGCCACACTCAGACAGAAAATCCCACTGATCGACACTTTAGCCTAAGGCGCTGGGGTGGTCAATGCGCGCACTCTGAAAAAATCAATCAAATCAAGAACTTACGGCACACAGTTGGAGTAGTCGCCAAAAAATAGTGCGCAAAAACATAGACCTGCGTGAGCCATTGAAAGTGTTGCTTGACCAATCACCTCCCACCGGGGGACGGGGCTGTTACGACTCGACGCGTTTGCATGCATTACGCTGGCCGCTTGGGCCCGGAATTGGGCGAGGAGACCCACTTGGAGCCGCTGTCGATGGCCGCCTGCCCCGCCTGTGAACAGGGCAACGGCCCGGAAGCCCGGTACTGCAGCGCCTGCGGCACGCCGCTGGTGATGCGCTGCCCCGCCTGCAACGCCATCAACGCCCGCAGCCGCCCGGCCTGCCACCACTGCCATGGGGCGCTCACCGACCTGCTGGCACCGGCGGCGCTACCGGGCATCGACACCCACGGCCCGGTGGTGCCGCTGCTCGTCCACCCGGGCGAAGAACCCGTGCCCGACAACTGGCACCTGGACCTGTTGCCCGAGATGCTGGAGGCCGCCACCGCACCAGCGCCGCACGGCGAACCCTTGGCGCCACCGTGGGTGGGCGACGACGATGCGCCCCGGCATGCACCACTGCCCGCGCAGCGCGAGCCCGACCTGGCCGAGGCACGCGCCAAGCGCCGCGCGGCCGTGCGACGCTCTCAGCTGCGGCGCCAGGCCACGCCACCGGCACTGGTCGTGCGCGACGTGCTGGTGCTGGAAGCCGACACCGTCTCGCGCGCCCAGGTCTGCGCGGTGCTGGAGGCCTTCGGCTTCCGGCCGCATGTGGCCGTCAGCGTGGCCGAGGCCGAAGGCCTGAGCCAGCGCTGCCCGCACGTGGCGGCTTTCCTCGGCCTGGGGGATGACGTGCAATCGGCCGCCGAGCTGTGCCGGCGTCTGCGCGAAGCGCCGCGCTGGCGGCCCTCGGCGCTGTTTGCCATTGGCGAGCGCGAGCGCCACACCGACCGCGTGCGCCTGCAGCTGGCCGGCGCCGACGAGGTGCTGTTCCGCCCCGTGCGCCGCGGCGATGTGGCCCGCGCGCTGCAGGCCTGTGGCCTGGGCCTGCCGCAGGACCCGCGGCACGGCGCGGCGCCTGCGGGCTGAGCGCGTGCAGGACGACCCCCTCTGGCGCCTGCGCCACGCGCTGGCCGGCATGGCGCTGGCGCTGCTGCTGTCGGTGTTGATCGCTGCGCTGCTCGGGCGCTGGATCGGCGACGCCATCGCGGACAGTTACGGCCTGCGCGCCGGCCTCTACAGCGGCCTGCTGCTTTACGTGCTGGTCGGCGCGGTGCTGCTCTTCTTGCGGGTGGCGCAGCACGAGACCCGGCCGCTGACGGCCGGCCGCGTCGGGGTGTGGCTGGCCAGCCTGTGGTTGTGGCCGCTGCTGCTGGCCCGGAAACGGTGCGGATGAACAACACGGCGCAGGCACTGGCCGACCTGTGGCGCGGCCTGGATCTGCCGGCACCGGCCCTGGCCCGGATGACACTCAGCGGCGGTGATGCCGCCGTGCTGCCCTCGTCCTTCGCCGTGGCCACCGCCGCGCAGGCCAGCCTGGCCGCCGCAGCCCTGGCGGCCAGCGAACTGGCGCCGCAGCACCCGGCCGTGCAGGTGGACCGCGTCGCCGCCGCCCAGGCCTGCAGCAGCCATTTCCTGATCGACGGCGTGGCCCCGCCGATGTGGGACCCGCTCTCCGGCCTCTGTCCCTGTGGCGCCGACGCCGCCCAGCCCGGCTGGGTGCGGCTGCACGCCAACTTCGCCCACCACCGTGATCGCGCGCTGGCCGTGCTCGGCCTGCCGCCTGGTGCACAAACCCCGCGGGACGCCGTCGCCCTGGCCTTGCGCCGCTGGCCGGCCCAGACCTTCGAGACCGCCGTGGCGGCCGCCGGTGGCGTGGCCAGTGCGCTGCGCAGCTTCAACGACTGGGATGCCCTGCCGGCAGCGCGGGCCGTGGCCGCCGAACCGCTGGTGGCCCTGACCCGCATCGGCGACGCCCCGCCCCGCCGCTGGCACGGCGGCGGCCCCACGCCGCTGCACGGCCTGCGCGTGCTGGACCTCACGCGCATCCTGGCCGGCCCGGTGGCCGCGCGGCTGCTGGCCGACTGGGGCGCCGAGGTGCTGATGCTCAACGGCCCGCAGCTGCCCAACATCGCGGCCATCGCCGACCTGAGCCGCGGCAAACGCTCGGCAATGCTGGACCTGGACCACGCCGCCGGCGTGGCGCAGCTGCGTGCCCTGGCCGCCACTGGCCACGTCTTCCTGCAGGCCTACCGCCCCGGTGCGCTGGCGGCACGTGGCCTGGGCCCCGAGGCGCTGGCCGCCGTGGCGCCGGGCATCGTCTGTGTCTCGCTGGCGGCCTGGGGCCACAGCGGCCCCTGGGCCGGGCGACGAGGCTTTGATTCGTTGGTGCAGACGGCCACGGGCTTCAACCTGGCGGAAGCGGCGGCGGCGGGGCGCGACACGCCGATGGCGCTGCCGGTGCAGATCCTGGACCACGCGGCCGGCCACCTGCTGGCCTTTGGCGCGCTGTCCGCGCTGCGGCGGCAGGCGCTGGAGGGTGGCAGCTGGTTGGTGCAGGTCTCGCTGGCGCGCACGGGAGGGTGGTTGCGCAGCCTGGGGCAGCAGGCCGCCGGCCTGGCTGCCGTGGCCCCGGCCCCGGTGCTGGAAGAAGAAGAGTCCGGCTTTGGCCGCCTGGGCGTGCTGCCCCCGGCGGTGCAGTTCGACGGCCGGCTGCTGCGCGGCACTCAGCCGGCCATGCCACCCGGCAGCCACCCGCCGGCCTGGGCCGGCGCCGGGCTCACTGCGACTGCTTGATCAGCCGGCCCGCGGCCTGCTGCACCGGGCGGGCGTTCATCGGGTACAGGCGCGCGAAGATGTTGATCTGCGCCAGCGACGCCGGCACCGGCTGCTGCATCACCATCCACAACACCCCTTCGCTGCAGGGTGGTGTGGTGAGCGAACCCATGTAGGTGTAATAGCGCTTGTCCTGCGGCAGCAGCGCGTTCAGGTCGATGGCATCGGCCGCGGTCACGGCTTCGTTCTTTTCCAGCGGCAGGTTGTTCCAGACCTCCTGCACCACCGGCTGCGGCGCACCGCGCTCCAGCACCACGGCCACCACGGCCAGGCGGCCTTCGGGGTCGCGGTGCACCAGGTGGGCCGAGAGGTCGAACTGGCGGCCGTTGATGCGCTCTTCCGACGGGCGGTGGAAGTGGAACTGCTGCAGCTCATAACGCCGACCCAGCACCTCGATGGTGTTGCCGGGCGACACGTTCACCTGCACCGTGTGGCCGTTGTCGACCACCGCGAAGCCGCTGGGCCGGTAGTCGAACTTCACCGGGTCCAGGTCGACGCTGATGCCGTCGCGGATGTCGATCGGGCTCTGGCGCGTGCCCGTGGCACACAGGCCGAACTCGGGCTTGAGCTGGCCCCAGGCGGCCGGGCCACCCTCGCCGAAGTAGCCCCAGTGCGCCTCGTGCCCACCCTTGCCGGCGCGGTGCTCGGCCACGGCGCGTTCCAGGTCGGACGCAGCACGGGCCACGCGCGTGGCGGGGGCCGGCGGCGTGCGCGAAGGCACCTTCAGTTCGTTGGTGCCCAGCGCGGCCTCCTGGATCTTGGTGGCGCCCAGCTTTTCCTGCAGCCGCTCCTTGAGGTGCGTCATCGCATCGGCCGGCGCGGCCTTGGCGACGACGGCGGCCTTGGGTTCGGCCGGCTTGTGGTCGCCGGTCTTGTGCTCCGCGGCATGCGGGTCGGCCCCGTGGGCGGCCCCCGCCAGCACCAGGGCGGCGGGCAGGGCCAGGAGGGTGTTCAAGCGGGACGGCAACATGGCAGGCGGTGCTCCTTCAACGCCTTCTATCGGCGCCAGCACGCCAGACTTGAGTCAGCCGGTGCCGTGCAGCAGCCGCAGAAAGATGTCGGCGGGGCCCATCTGCCCCCCCTTGAGCATCAACTCCAGCCCGTGCTGGGCCGGCTGATCGGACACCGCCTGCAGCAGCGGCACCCCCGGCGCCAGGCTGCCGGCCCAGCGCAGCGCCCAGGGGCCCAGCGCCTGCAGTGCAAAGCTGGCGCTGTCGCCACCGGCCACGCCGGCACGCCGCAAGGCCGGCACCCGCGCCAGCACCTGGGCCAGCAGCCGCCCGCCGGCCTGCGCCACCGCCAGCGGGGCCGGGCCATCGGCTTGCGGTGCGCCGGTGCGGGCCAGCACCGGGTGCCCGGCCCGCAAACGCGTTGCGCAGTCCTGGGCGGCGTTGGCCAGCGCGGTGTCGGAGCTCACCAGCGCCGCCATGTCCAGCGCCACGGGCGCATAGGCCGCCGCCGCGGTGTCCACCTGGCCAGCCGTCACCGGCGACTGGCTGCCGACCAGCAGGAACACCGGCCCGTCGGCCGCGCACACCGTGTCCGGACCCGTGGCCACCGGCAGCTCACCCAGCGCCTGCCAGTGGGCGATCAAGGCCTGCGCCACGCTGCTCGCACCCAAGGCCAGCACCGGCCGCTGCCGCGCACGCTGCCACAGCAGCCGGCCGATGCGGGTCAGGTGCGCCGGGCGGGTGCTGTCCAGCAACAACGGGCCCGTGCCCCAGGCGCTGTCGAGCGCGGCATCGTCGGCGTCGTCCAGCGCCCGGATGTCCAGCAGGCTTGCGCCCGGCAGGCCCAGCCTGGCCAGGTGGCGGCGCAGGTCGGCCTCGTGCATGGGCGTCACCGGGTGGCGGCTCATCGTCGGGTGGCGGTCTAGCCGGTGCAGTTCGCCATCCGCACCGGCGCGGGCGAACAGCGTGCCAAAGGCACAACAACGGCCCAGGCTGGGCTGGCCGCCCAGCACCGGCAGCGCAGGGTCGTGGGCCGGCCGGCGCAGCGCCGCCACGCCCACGGCCAGGTTGCCGACGCCGGGGGCGCTGTCGAAGGTGGAGCAGCACTTGTAGTGCGTGATCGGTGGCGCCAGTGCAGCAAAAAATGCAGCCGCCGGGGCCAGCTCGGCGCGCATGGCGTCCGGGTCCAGCGCACGGGCGGTGCCGGCGATGCCGATGGCGTCCAGCGGGCCGCATCGGGCCCACTGGTCCGGCGTCGGCACGCGCAGGAACAGCGTGGCGCGAAGACCGGCGGATGCCAGTGTGGCGAGCGTGTCGGACGCACCGGTGAAGTCGTCACCATACCAGGCCAGGCGCGGCATCGTGGCGCTCAGCGGCGGCCGAAGAAGTCCAGCGCGGCCTGCAACTCGGGCTCGGGCGCTTCGGCCAGCGGCCGGCCCGCCCGCCAGGCGGCGGCGGCCTGGCGCAGGCTGGCCACCCCTGCGGCCGGGCCCATGGGGTGCGCCAGGATGCCGCCCCCACACATGAACAGCAGGTCGCCGCTGGGCACGCTGTCCAGCGTCACGGGCAGCGTGCCGGCCCATTGGCCGGAGCTGAAGGCCGGCAGCACGGTGTCGGCGGTGTCGGCCGAATCGGCCAGCGGCGTGCGGCAGTCCAGCGCCGATTGCCGCACCTCGCTGTCATCCTGGGCAAACTTGCCGGCCAGACCGTGCACGTGCATGTGGTCCACGCCGGTCAGGCGCCACAGCGCCGCATAGGGCTGGAAATGAATGCCCAGCGCCGGGTGGCGCGCAAACATGCCGTAGCCGTTGCGGTGGCCGTGGATCACCAGGTCCGTGCGCCGGCGCAGCGCCTGCAGCGAAGAAAAACCCACCCAGTTCAGGCTCACCATCGCGCAGTGGCCGCCCTCCTGCTGCAGCAGCTCGGCGTGGCGCAGCATGGCCTCGTGTTCGTCGCTGATGTGGAGGGCCACCATCACCTGCTTGCCGGTGGCGTCGCGGTGCGCGCGCACCGCCGCCATCACGGCGCGGATGCGTTGGGCCACGGGCGCGTGCTCGGGGTCGCCACAGCACTCGTCGTCCTTGATGAAGTCCACCCCGGCGCGGCAGAGCTCAGCCACCAGCGTTGCGGTCTCGTCGGCGCTCAGGCCCACGTTGGGCTTGAGGATGGTGCCCACCAGCGGGCCTTGCGCCACGCCGGTGATGGCCCGTGTGCCGGCCACACCGTGGCGCGGGCGCTCGAAACGCGCGCGGAAGTGCGCCGGCAGCGCCAGGTGCTGCAGGCGAACGCCGGTGGTTTCGCCCAGGTCGTACAGGTTGCCGGCCAGCGTGGCGGCCAGCGTGGGCAGGTTGTGGCCGATGTTGGCCAGCGGGAAGGCCACGCGGATGCGCGCGCGGCGGTACGGCCCGCTGATGCCCTGGCGCTGCAGCCAGGCGTTGGGCAGGCTGGGCTGGTCCAGTGGTTCGATCTCGTCGACCGCCTCCACCGTCGCTCGGCTGCGCGCGCGCAATGCATCGCTTTCGCCGGCCACGCGCACGAAGGTGCCGCTGCTTTGTTCACCCGCCAACACATCGGCCACCCGGGCCGGGTCGAGCGGGGTCTCGATCAGGTAGGTGGCATGCAGGGTGTCCACAAGCGCGTCGTTCACAGCTGGCTCAGGTCGGGAAACGGCCGCACCGGGTCCTGGCCATCCCAGCCTTGTGCGGCCTCGCGGATCAGCTTGAAGAGTTTGCCCTTGGGGCCGGCCACTTCCGACAGTTCGATGGTTGTGCCTGGGAGCGGCGAGCGGTCTTCGAAGTAGACGAAGCGGCCGTTCTCGCCCACCTCGCCCCCCATGCAGACGGTGAAACCTGCGGCCTCGGCACGCGCCAGGTCGGCATCGAAGTCCTCGGTCCAGTAGGCCACGTGCTGCACGCCCTGGTGGCCGGCACGCAGGAAATCGCGGTACATCGACGGCACGTCGTTGCGCGTCTGCAGCAGCTCGATCTGCAGCCCGCCGGCATTCGCCAGCGCCACCGAGTTGTGCGGCTCGTGGCGCTCACCGCGGTAGAAGTAGTTGCGGATCGGCACGCGCGGGTTGTAGTACCAGGGGCCCACGCCCAGCACACGCGCCCAGTGGTCCATCGCGGCCTCGATGTCGGGCACGAGGTAGGCCACCTGGCGGATCTCTCCGAAGAATCGGCTCATGGCGCTTCTCTAGTTGAGCATCAGTTGCGGCAGCCAGGTCGAGGCGGCCGGGATGAAGGTGACGGCGGCCAGCGACAGCAGCAGGCAGACGATCCACGGCACCGCGGCCGAGATCACACGTTCCACCGGCATGCCCGCCACGCTGCTGACCATGTACAGGCTCATGCCCACCGGCGGCGTGAGCAGGCCGATCATCAGGTTCAGCACCACGACCACGCCCAGGTGCACCGGGTCCACACCGGCCGCGGCCAGCGCCGGCACGACGATGGGCGTGAGGATCAGGATGGCCGCGATGGTTTCCATGATCATGCCGATGAGCAGCAGCAGGCCGTTGACGATGAGCAGCAGCACCCAGGGGTTCTTCGACAGGCCCAGCAGCAGATCAGCCGCCTTGGTGGGCACCTGGTCGATGGTCAGCACCCAGGCGAACAGCGCGGCAGCACCGACGATGAACATCACGCCTGCGGTGGAGCGCACGGTCTCGCGCAGCGCGGCCACGAAGCCGCGCCAGTTCAGCGCGCGGTAGAAGAACACGCCGGCCGCCAACGCATAGACCACCGTGACCGCCGCGGCTTCGGTCTCGCCGAAGATGCCGAACAGGATGCCGCCGATCAGCACCACCGGCGCCAGCAGCGCCGGCGTCGCGAACCACAGCCGGTTCAGGAACTGCGCACGCGTGACGCTGATGGTGTCGCGCGGCAGGCCGGCGCGGCGCGCGATCCACCACACCATGCCCATCAGGAACAGCGCGATGATGATGGACGGGATGATGCCGGCGATCAGCACCTTGACCGGCGAGATCTCGGCCGCCATCGCGAAGATGACGAGCGGGATGGACGGCGGGAAGATCGGCCCCAGCGTGGCCGCGGCCATGCAGATGCCGGCCGAGAAGCTGTCCTTGTAGCCCTGCTCGCGCATCATGCCGATCTGGATCTTGCCCAGGGCCCCGATGTCGGCCAGTGCCGCGCCCGACACGCCGGAGAAGACCAGGTGCGTCAACACCGTGACGTAGCCCAGGCCGCCGCGGATGCGGCCGATCAGCATGCGGATGAAGTCGAACAGCTGCGCCGTCAGCCCGGTGACGCTGAACAGTGCCGCCGCGAAGATGAACATCGGCACCGCCAGCAAGGTGGTGGAATCGAGCGCGTTGACGATGCGCTGCGCCACCACGGCCAGCGGCATGTCGAACCACCACAGCGCCAGGGCCGAGCCCAGGCCCAGCGCCACGGCCACCGGCGTGCCGGTGAGCAGCAGCACGAAGAAGAGCACGATGGCGGTGAGGCTCAGCATGGGCGTGCCTCGTCCGCCACAGTGGCCTTGCCGAGCAGGATGCCCAGCACCCGGTCCAGCGCCACCAGCGTGGTCAGCACCATGCCGGCGATCGCGGGCATGTAGTACCAGAGGTTGGGGATGGCGAGCGCCGGCGTGGAAAAGTTGGCCGCGCGCTGCATGAACCACCAGCAAGAGACCAGGAACAACACGCAGAAGGCCAGCGTCGCCCCTTCGTTGAAGATGGCCAGCACACGCCGCGGCAGGCCGCGTGTGAGCTGGAAGACCATGTCGACCTTGACGTGCGTGTCCTGCGCCAGCAGCAGCGGCACGGTCAGGAAGATCAGGCCCAGGCCGGCGTACTTGGCCAGCTCACCGACCCCGGGCAGGCCCAGGTTGAACAGGCCACGTGCAAAGACCTCGACCATGATGGCCGTGGTGCAGGCCACCAGCAGCGCCATCGCCAGCCACTCGAAGGCGCGGCACAGCGGCAGCAGCAGCGGACGCAGCGGCCCGGCCGGCACCTGCACACCGGCCTCAGGGGTGGGCTGGTCCATCAGCGGACGGCTTCGATGGCCTTGTACAGCTCGCCGTACTTGGCGCCGAACTTGGCGTCCACGGCCTTGCGCGCTGCGGCCCGGAAGGCGGCCAGGTCCAGGCCCTCGGCAGGGCCGACCACCGTCATCTTGAGTTTCTTCAGCTCTTCGGTTTCGCTGGCCTCCTGGCCCCGCACCGACTCGGTGGCGCGGCGGCGCACTTCGTTCGCGGCCGCCGTGAGCTGGTCACGCTGCGCGGCCGACAAGCCTTGCCAGGTGCGTTCGTTGATCACGATGACCTGCGCGTTCATGATGTGGCCGGTCTGCATCAGGTGCGATTGCGATTCATAGAGCTTGGACGACAGCACCACGTTCACGGGGTTCTCCTGCCCGTTGACCTTGCCGGTGGCCAGCGCGGTGGGCACCTCGGACCAGTCCACCGGCACCGGCACGGCGCCCATGGACTCCACCGTGGTCATGTAGATCGGGAACGGGATCGCGCGGATCTTCTGGCCCGCCAGGTCGGCCGGCTGTTTGACCAGCTTGTTGGTGGTCAAGTGCCGCGTGCCGAAGTAGTACGCGTAGAGCACCCGCACACCGGCCGCCTTGACCAGGCCGTCGTTGAGGCCCTTCATCACCGGTGAGTTGACGTCCACCACCTTCATCAGGTGGTCCACGTCGCGGTACAGGTACGGGGTGTCGAGCGCGGCGAAGGGCTCGTGCAAAGAGCCGATGCCGGCCGCGGTGTTGTGCGACAGCGCGATGGTGCCGGTGGACACGGCCTCGGCCAGCTCCTGCAGCTTGCCCAGCTGCGACGAGGGGTAGACCGTGACCTTGATCTGGCCGCCGGTGTTCTTGGCGATGGCCTCGGCCAGCCAGCTGGCCTGCAGGCCGGCCGCGCTGGTGGGCGGGTTCATGTGGCCGTAGCGCAGTTCCAGTGTCTTCTGGGCCTGGGCGGGCAGCGCCGCCAGACAGGCCATGGAAGCCAGCGCCAGCAGCGTGCGGCGGGCCAGGGTGGTGGGTGCGGTCATGTTGTCGTCTCCGTGCCGGATCTGTTTGAAGTCGGATGCACCGGCTTGCACCTGGCTGCACCATAAGGGTCGGTGCCCAACGGGGCAATCTTCGGGCATGATGGTTTTTGATGGATTCACCGCGCAGCCGCATCACCGACATCGCCCGCCAGGCCAGGGTTTCCACCGCCACGGTGGACCGTGTGCTGCATGGCCGCGTACCGGTGCGGCCGGCCACCGCACAGCGGGTGCTGAAAGCGGCGGCTGCACTGCAGTACCTGCCCGAGGCCGACCTGTGGCGCACGCTGCAGCCGCCGCCGATGCCCCTGGCCTTCCTGCTGCCGGCCGGCACCAACCGTTACCTGCGCATGTTGGGCGACGGCATCAACGGCGCCGGCGAGGCGCTGCGGCCCTTCAACGTGCAGTGCCGCGCGTCCTTCATCGACAGCTTCGACCCGGCCAAGGTGGCCGCGGCGCTGCGCCGCCACGGCAAACGCGCACAAGGCCTGGCCTTCATGGCGCTGGAGCACCCGCGTGTGCGCGCCGCGGTGGACGAGCTGGTGGACGCGGGCGTGCACGTGCTGACCCTGATCTCCGACCTGCCGGACTCCCGGCGCGAGGTCTACGTCGGCATGGACAACCACGCCGCGGGCCGCACGGCGGCGACGCTGATCGGCCGCTTCCTGGGCACGCGGCGCGGGCCGGTGGCGCTGATCGCCGGCTCGCTGGCCTACCGCGGCCACGAAGATCGGGAGCGCGGCTTCCTGCAGCTGATGCACGAGCAGTTCCCCGGCCTGCAGGTGGTGGGCGTGCGCGAGGGCCGCGATGATGCAGACACCAACGAACGCCTGACCCGCAGCCTGCTGGCCCAGCACCCCGACCTGGTCGGCCTGTACAACATCGGCGGCGGTGCCGAAGGCGTGGGCCGCGCGCTGCAGGCACACGCGCTGCAACAAGGTGGCGCACGCCCGGTCTTCGTGGCCCATGGCCTGACGCCCGACACCCGGGCCCTGCTGATCAGCGGCACGCTGGACGCCGTGATCAACCAGCACCCGCAGACCATGCTGCTGAACAGCGTGCGCATCTTCAGCAACCTGCGAGACGGCCGCAGTGCCAGTGCCGGCGTGGAGCCGGTGCGCATCAGCATCGTGCTGCGCGAGAACCTGCCGTGAAGGATGTCAGCCGTCCAGGCGAGGTTTGACCCAGAGCCAGGCAAAGATGCCCACGCTCATCATCGCCATCGAGGCGAGCGCCAGCCCCAGCGTGCTGTGCATCACCAGCGGCGCCACCACGCCGGCCACCACAGCGTTGGCCACGGCGCCGATGCAGGCCTGCATCGACGAGGCCATGCCGCGCCGCTCGGGCACCTGGTCCAGCACCAGCAGCGTCACCACCGGCACCATCAGCGACCAGCCGAAGGCGAAGACCGCGATCGGCGCCAGCGCCCACCAGGCCTGCGGCTCGAAGAGCGCGTTCAAGCCCACGTTCAGCAGCGACACCACCAGCATGATCAAGAAGCCGTGGCGCACCTGGTGGCGCGGCTTGATGCGGCCCGCCAGCAGGCCCGACAACCAGGCCCCGCCCATGATGCCGCCGATGGTGCAGACAAAGAACCAGAAGAACTGCGTCGGCCCCAGGTGCAGGTGTTCGCCCAGGAAGGTGGGCGCCGCCAGCACGTACAGGAACATGCCGTTGAACGGGATGCCGCTGGCCAGCACCAGCATCATGAAACGCGGGCTGCTGGCCATCTGTTTGTAGCCGGCCATCAGGTTGCCGACGTCGAAACGCTGCACGTCGCCGGTGTGCAGGGTCTCCGGCAGGAAGCGCCAGGTGCCGGCCCACAGCAACGCCCCCACCACGGCCAGGAACCAGAAGATCACGTGCCAGTCGGTGTGCACGAACAACCAGCCGCCGATGATGGGGGCGATGGCCGGCGCGACGCCGAAATAGATGGTCACCTGCGACATCACCCGCTGGGCATCGGCCGGCAGGAACATGTCGCGGATGATGGCGCGCGAGACCACCATGCCGGCGCCGGCGGCCAGGCCTTGCAGCGCGCGGAAGAAGATCAGCCAGCCAATGGTCTGCGACAGCGCACAGCCCACCGAGGCCAGCGTGAACAGGCCCACGCCCCACAGCACCACGGGGCGGCGGCCAAAGCTGTCGGCCAGCGCGCCGTGGAACAGGTTCATGAACGCGAAGCCGAACAGGTAGGCCGACA
>CAYTWU010000033.1:12499-18994 GCA_964442175.1 uncultured Rubrivivax sp. | reverse complement strand
GTCACGGTGACTGCGACCTTCGGCATGACCGCCGCCGCAGAAGCCATCGAACTGGCTCTGGCGCACGCGCTATAATCGTGGGCTTTGTGAACGACGGGTCGTTAGCTCAGTCGGTAGAGCAGCGGACTTTTAATCCGTTGGTCGGGCGTTCGAGCCGCCCACGACCCACCAGTCACCCAAAACCACGCTAGAATGCGCGGTTTTACGGACGCTGCATTGCATCAGCAGCATTCGGGCTCTTAGCTCAGTTGGTAGAGCAGCGGACTCTTAATCCGTAGGTCGCGTGTTCGAGTCACGCAGGGCCCACCAATAAAAAACAGGGGGTTAGCGACGAAAGTTGCTAACCCCTTTGTCTTGTTCGCGGCACGTGTAGGCGCCTGTGAAGGCGCCGACGGCTCCGCGCCAGAAGCTGATAACGTTGACAACGGATCCCCCGATGTGCAGGGGCCCAGACACCCCTTTCTACACTTCAGTTTATAGCGGTCTGCTATATTTCCACCAGATGCGCATCCTGACCAAGCGCAGGCTTCGAGAGTTCTGGGAGGTTCATCCCGCTGCCAGAGCCCCGCTCTCGAACTGGCATTCTGCTGTGGAGGGGGCAAATTGGACCTGCTTTTCGGACGTTCGTCGGACGTACAACTCTGCCGACCAAGTCGGCGACTACTTGGTCTTTAACGCCAACAGCTTCCGAGTCGTGGTCACCGTGGACTACACACGGGGTCGGGTCTTCATCTACATGGTCTTTACTCACTCCGATTACGACCGTTGGTCCTCAGCAAACAGAAAAGCCAAGTGAAGCAAATGGACATTGACAGAGTTGCTGCAGCCTGGGGTGACCTGTCCTCAGCCCTTGGGTTCGACCCTTTAGACCTCACCGAAGCCACAGCACATCGGATGTCTATATTGCTTGACGCGCTTGTAGAACAGTCGATGCTGCGAGGGGTATCTGCTCAGTCACGCGCCCTCTTCGAGTCTGTTGCGAACTGGGTCGAGGGCTACGAACGCGCCTTCGTACTGATCGAAGCCAGCGATCCTGTTGACCTCCTGCAGCATCTCATGGCCGCCAATGGCCTGAAGCAAAAGGACTTGGCCGTTGAGCTTGGCGGGCAGCCTGCGGTCAGTGCGATTCTCAACAGAAAGCGAACGATCAACGCTCGTCAAGCGCGGGCTTTGGGCCGGCGGTTTGGCTTATCGGCAGCAGTGTTCATCGGTGACGACGACGCTGCCGAAGGTAGCCCGCCGCTGGTCCTACACGACGTTGGCAATCAATCCACCCAGGCGTCTGGATCCTCCGGGGCTGTCAAGATTGACAGGAACAGCTATCTCGCAGTTGGCTATGGCTCCACAACGACAAAGAGAATTCAGTGTGGTCACTAAACGCAAAGATCCTGAGACTCCTCCGGGCACGTTAGAGCTTGACTGGGAAGAGGTCGCCCTAGCGCTATTCCGCAGTAGAAACATTCATGACGGCCTTTGGCGGATTGGGGTCAGGTTTGCGTTCGCTGCTGTCAATGCCGGGCCGAACGATGAAAGCATCATGCCCTCGCTCATGGGCTCCGTTCAGCGAGTCATGCTTGTCCCTGTGTCCGAGCCCGGGGCGCTGATTTATGACGCGTCGAGGCTGAACCCTCAACCAGTGCAACCCCCTGCGCCCAAGCGTCGCGTTTCCCCGCCGAAAGGGGCGCCGGGCAAAGAACATGGCAGGTGACCCTTCCAGGGTTGATCTCACTCCTTGAGACTGCCGGCCGGATGACGGCCACATGGCTCACTTCAAGCCGTGGGGCGAGCGGCGCCCGTGCTGGCACTGCACCGTTGGCCTTTGTGCGCGTTCGTGGGCCTTCGCTGGGGTCCTGGAGCCGCAACCTCAAGACCCCAGCACCCGCGCCTCCTCCTCCCGCGCCCGCAGCGCCGCGATGTCCCGCCCCGGCGGTGCACCGTACTGCCGGCTGTACTCGCGCCCGAACTGCGAGGGGCTTTCGTAGCCCACGCGGTAGGCGGCGGTGGCGGCGTCCAGATGTTCCATCAGCATCAGCCGCCGCGCCTCGGCCAGGCGCAGTGATTTCTGGTACTGCAGCGGGCTCAGCGCCGTCATGGCCTTGAAATGGTGGTGGAAGCTGGAGACGCTCATCCGCACCTCGCGCGCGAGTTGTTCCACACGCAGCGGCGCGGCGTAGTGCTGCTTCAGCCAGGCGATGGCGTGTGCCACCTGCTGGCCCTGGCTGCCCACGGCGGCCACCTGGCGCAGCCGCGTGCCCACCTCACCCGTCAGCAGCCGGTAGAGGATCTCGCGCTGCACCAGCGGGCCCAGCACCGGGATGTCCTCGGGCCGGTCCAGCAGGGCCAGCAGGCGGCTGCAGGCGTCCAGCAGTGGCTGCGTCACCGCGCCGGTGGCCATGGCGCGGCCTTCGTGCTGCGGCCCGGTGGCGGGCGGCACCTCGCCGCCCAGCACCAGGCTGGCGATCTGGCGCAGGTCCAGCCGCATCACCAGGGCCAGGTAGGGGCGCGCCGGGCTGGCCTCCAGCAGCGTGGCCACGGCCGGTACTTCCAGCGAGGTGACGAAGTAGCGGCCTTCGTCGTAGACCAGGGTGTCGCCGCCCACCACCACGCGTTTTTTGCCCTGCACGATCAGCGCGACGCAGGGTTCGTAGACGGCGCAGACGCTGCCGTCCAGCCGGTCGCTGCGGAAGAGCATCAGGTCAGGCAGGGCCGGCGGCAGGTGCAGGCCGCCGCCCGGGGTCAGGCGTGCCACTTGGGCCGCCAGTGCCGCGCGGGCGCTGTGGATCGCGGGGTCTTCGCCGGGAGCAGAGGTGTCGTGCATCGTGGGCCGCACTCTAGCCAAGCGCGGCTGACCCTGTCGCACAGCAGGCCTGCGCTTGCAGGATCAGGCCAGCAACTCGCAGCTTCAGGCTACCGCCGCCACCGGCAGGCCCCGGACACTGCGGCACCCGCATCAACCCCGACCCCACCCATGGCGAAGCTGAACGTCAACGGCCGCGAGCAGACGCTCGATGTCGACCCCTCGACCCCCGTGCTCTGGGCCGTGCGCGACACCCTGGGCCTGACCGGCACCAAGTTCGGTTGCGGCGCCGCGCTGTGTGGCGCCTGCACCGTGCACGTGGACGGCCAGGCCATGCGCTCGTGTGTCACACCGGTGTCGGCCGTGGCAGGGCGTCGCATCACCACCATCGAGGCCGTCACCGGCGGCCAGGACCGCGTGGGCAACGCCGTGCGCGACGCCTGGGTCAAACACGACGTGGCGCAGTGCGGCTACTGCCAGAGCGGGCAGGTCATGACGGCCACCGCCTTCCTCAAATCCCTGCCCAAAGGCAAGCAGCCCAGCCCCGCCGAGATCGACGTGGCCATGGCCGGCAACATCTGCCGCTGCGGCACCTACGCCCGCATCCGCGCCGCCGTGGCCGATGCCGCGCGCAGCCTGGCTTGAACGAGGAAGCACCGATGATCCCCACCGAACTGGCCCACGAGTTGCCCCGGGCGCTTCAGCATCTGCTGGCGCGCAAATCCTCATCCGAAGCCACTCTGCCGCGCCGCAGTTTCCTGAAACTGGCTGCCGGCAGCGGTTTTGCGCTCGGCGCCTTCCCGGGCGTTGTCGCCGCGCAGGCGCCGGCCGCGGCGGGCCTGAAACCCACGCAGCAACCCTCGGCCTTTGTGCAGATCGCACCCGATGGCACGGTCACCGTCACGATCAACCGGCTGGATTTCGGCCAGGGCGTGCAGACCGCGCTGCCGATGATCCTGGCCGAAGAGCTGGACGCCGACTGGTCCCGGGTGCGCAGTCAGCATGGCAGCAACAACCCGGCTTACGCCGACCCCTTGTTCGGCATGCACCTCACCGGCGGCTCCACCGCCATCAAACACAGCTTCACGCAGTACCGCGAGCTGGGCGCCCGCGCCCGCGCGATGTTGTTGTCGGCGGCGGCGGCACGCTGGCAGCAGCCGGTGTCGGCGCTGCGCACGCAGGCCGGCGTGGTGATCGGCCCGGGCGGCCGGCGCCTGACGTATGGTGAACTCGCCGCCGAGGCCATGGCCCTGCCCGTGCCCGAGCAGGTGAGCCTGAAGGACCCGAAGAGCTTCCGCCTGATCGGCCGGCCGACCACGCGGCTGGACGCCCGCGCCAAGAGCAGTGGCCGGCAGGACTACGGCATTGACGTCCAGCTGCCCGGCCTGCTGACGGCGGTGATCGCCCGCCCGCCGGTGTTCGGCGCCAGGCTGGCGTCGGTGGACGATGCGGCGGCCCGCGCCGTGCGCGGCGTGAAGGCCGTGCTGCGCGTGCCGCTGGACGGTGGCGCCGAAGGTGTGGCCATCGTGGCCCAGGGTTACTGGCCCGCCAAACAAGGCCGTGATGCGCTGAAGCTGCAGTGGGACACCACGGCGGTGCAGAAGGTGGACAGTGCCCGCCAGCTGGCCGAGTACCGCAGCCTGGCCGCGCAGCCCGGCCCGCGCCACTTCGATGCCGACATGGCGCCGTTGGCCAGCGCGCCGCAGCGCATCGACGCGGAGTTTGTGTTCCCCTACCTGGCACATGCGCCGATGGAGCCGCTGAACTGCACGGTGCGGGTGTCGGCCACGGGCGCCAAGCTCTGGGTCGGCTCGCAGATGCCGGGCCTGGACGGCCAGGCCGCCGCGCGCGTGCTGGGCCTGAAGCCCGAACAGGTGCAGGTGCACGTGCAGATGGCCGGTGGTGGTTTTGGCCGGCGCGCCATCCCCAGCAGCGATTACGTCGTCGAGGCCTGCGCCATCGCCCAGGCCGCCCGTGCGGCTGGCCTGGACGCGCCGGTGCGCACGCAATGGAGCCGCGAGGACGACCTCCACGGCGGGTATTACCGCCCCATGCACCTGCACCGTGCGCAGATCGGCTTCGACGCCCAGGGCCAGGTGCTGGCCTGGGACCACGTGATCGTCGGCCAGTCCATCATGGCCGGCACCTTCTTTGAAGGCATGATGGTCAAGAATGGCGTCGACAATACCGCGGTGGAAGGCATGCGCGCGCCGTACCCGCTGCCGATGCGGCTGACCGTGCACCACCCCAGGCAGAACGTGCCGGTGCTGTGGTGGCGCAGCGTGGGCTCCACCCACACCGCCTTCGTGATGGAAACGCTGGTCGACGAGATTGCGCGCCGCACCCAGCAGGACCCGGTGGCCTACCGGCTGAAGCTGATCGGTGACCAGCACCCGCGCCACCGCGCGGCCCTGCAACTGGCGGTGGACAAGAGCGGCTATGGCAAAAAGCCGCTGCCCGCCGGCCGTGCGTGGGGCGTGGCGGTGCACGAGTCCTTCGACTCGGTGGTGGCCTATGTGGTGGAAGCCTCCATCAACCAGGGCCGGCCGGTGCTGCACCGGGTGACGGCGGGCGTGCACTGCAACCTGGTCGTCAACCCGCGCACGCTGGAGACCCAGGTGCAGGGCGCGGCGCTGATGGGGCTGGGCATGTGCCTGCCGGGTGCCGCCATCACGCTGAAGGACGGCGTGGTCGAACAGAGCAACTTCGGCGACTACGCCGTGCCGCGCATCACCGACATGCCCGCCATCGCCGTGCACACCGTGCCCAGCGCCGACCCGCCCACCGGCATGGGCGAGCCCGGCCTGCCGCCGCTGGCCCCGGCGCTGGCCAACGCGCTGGCGCGGCTGGGGCAGCCGCAGCGGCAGATGCCGTTTGTGATCGTGTGACCGCGCCGCAGCCTTAAGGCCGGGTTAATCCCCGGCCGCCAACATCACCCTCGTCGAAACAGGTCCCCGCCCGGGGCCTGGTTTTCCGATCCGAGGAGTGTCTGTGTTGGCCTTGAACCTGCCGCCGAAGGCGGACCTGAAACCACCACCCGCGCCGCGCCTGCAGGTGCACGGCCCGCTGGAGGCCCGGCGTGGCCCGGTGGAGCAGTTCATCCGCGGCGTCTACCGCGAGCGCTACGACGCCGACGTGCGGCAGTTTGCGCCGGTGCTGGTGAGCCTGCAGGACGCCGACGGCGAGATCGTCGCCGCCGCCGGCTACCGCCCGGCCGACGCCGGCCTGCTGTTCCTGGAGCGCTACCTGGGCGCGCCCGTGGAGCAACTGCTCGCCGCCGACGGCAGCCTGCCAGTGGCCCGCGCGGGCATCGTCGAAGTGGGCCACCTGGCCGCCAGCCGCGCCGGTGAAGGCCGGCGCCTGATCACGCTGATGGGGCCGCACCTGGCGGCCCAGGGTTACCAATGGGTGGTGAGCACGCTGACCGAAGAGCTGCGCCACCTCTTCGTGCGACTGGGCATCGTGCCGATGGCGCTGGGCGTGGCCGACCCGGCCGTGCTGGGCGACGAGGCCGCCGCCTGGGGCAGTTACTACGACCACCGCCCGGTGGTGCTGGCCGGCCACATCGAGCTGGCGCTGCAGCGCCTGGCGCAGCGCCGGGTCTTGTCGTGAGCGTGGCGCTGTTCGACGGCCACGCCGCGTGGTCGGCGGCCGACCTGGCCGCGGCGGTCCAGCAGGCTGCGGCGCAGCTGCAGGCC
>CAYTWU010000033.1:0-12399 GCA_964442175.1 uncultured Rubrivivax sp. | reverse complement strand
GCCGCCGGCGTGGTGCATGTGCCGCTGCCGCTGTTCTTCACGCCGGCCCAGATGCAGCATGCGCTGCAGGTGGCCGGGGTCGACACGGTGCTCACCAGTGTCGAGTTTGCCGCCCGCATGGCCGGGTTGCCCTGGTCGCTGGCCGAGGTGGCGGGCCAGGGCCTGATGCAGTTGCGCCTGCCCGCCGCGCCGGTGGCGCTGCCGCCGGGCACCGTCAAGATCACGTTCACCTCCGGCACCACCGGCGCGCCCAAGGGGGTGTGCCTGTCGGGTGCTGCGCTGGACGCCGTGGCCGGCGGCCTGGTGCAGGCCCTGGCCCCGCTGGGCCTGCGGCGCCACCTGAGCGTGCTGCCTTACGCGGTGCTGCTGGAGAACATCGCCGGCCTGATGGCGCCGCGCGCCCACGGCAGCACCGTGGTGGCGCTGCCGCTGGCGCAGCTGGGGCTGACGGGCTCGTCGGCCTTCGACGTGGCCGTGTTCGACCACGCCGTGCTGCAGCAGCAGCCCGACAGCCTGATCCTGCTGCCGCAGATGCTGCGCGCCTGGGTCGGCCTGCTGCAGCACACCGGTCAGCGCGCGCCCGCCGGCCTGAAGCTGGTGGCTGTGGGCGGGGCCGCCGTCGGCGCGCCGCTGGTGCTGGCGGCGCAGGCGCTGGGCATCCCGGTGGCCGAGGGTTACGGGCTGTCCGAAGGCGCCTCGGTGCAGACGCTGAATCTGCCCGGCTCCAGCCGCCCGGGCAGCGCCGGCCGCCCGCTGCCCCATGCGCAGCTGCGCGTGGCCGACGATGGCGAGCTGCTGATCGCCGGCAGCCTGTTCAGCGGCTACCTGGGTGATGCCACGCCAGTGCCCGCCTGGTGGCCCACCGGTGACCTGGGCCACATCGACGCCGACGGCTTTGTGCACCTGCAAGGCCGCAAGAAGAACCTGTTGATCACCGGCTTCGGCCGCAACGTCTCGCCCGAGTGGGTGGAGACCACGCTGCGCTGCCAGCCTGCGCTGCTGCAGGCGGTGGTGTTCGGTGAGGCCCAGCCGGCGCTCAGCGCCGTGCTGTGGCCCCTGCGGCCGGACGCTGACGACGCCGCGCTGCAGGCCGCCGTGGACGCCGCCAACGCCACGCTGCCCGACTACGCCCGCATCCAGCGCTGGGTGCGCGGCCGTGCCGCCTTCGATGCCGCCAGCGGCCTGGCCACGGCCAATGGCCGCCCGCAACGCGCCGCCATCTGGTTGGCCCACGCCGATGCGCTGGACCTGCTGACCCCCGTATGAGGACACGCCCATGAGCTTCCACGCCCGACTGCTGCAAGACACCGCCACCGCCCGCCAGGGCCTGCTGGCCACGCCCATCATCCAGGGCGCGCTGCGCGGCGAGGTTTCGCTGCCCAGCTACCTGGCCTTCCTGCGCGAGGCCTACCACCACGTGCGCCACACCGTGCCGCTGCTGCAGGCCATGAAGGCCGCGCTGCCGCCGCAGCATGCCTGGCTGCAGGGCGCGCTGGACGAGTACATCGAAGAAGAAGCCGGCCACGACGCGTGGATCCTGGACGACATCAGCGCCTGTGGGGGCGATGCCGAGGCCGTGCGCCACGGCCCGCCCGGCCACGCCACCGAGGTGATGGTGGCCTACGCCTACGACACCATCCACCGCGGCAACCCGCTGGGCTTCTTCGGCATGGTGCATGTGCTGGAGGGCACCAGCGTCTCGCTGGCGCTGATGGCGGCGGACGCCATCCAGAAGCCGCTGCACCTGCCGGATGCGGCCTTCAGCTACCTGCGCTCGCACGGCACGCTGGACCAGGCGCACACGGCGCACTTCGCGCTGCTGATGGACCAGATCGAGGACCACGCCGATCAGGCCGCCATCGTGCACGCCGCACGCGCCTTCTTCCGGCTGTACGGCGATGTGTTCCGCAGCCTGCCGCTGCCCCGGCAAGAAGCGGTGGCCGCATGAAGGCCGACCAGGCCCGGGTGCTGCTCACCGGCGCCAGCGGCGGCATCGGCCAGGCCATGGCCGCCACGCTGCGCGGCGCCGGCGCCCAGGTGATGGGCGTGGGCCGCCACCCGGCCCCGCGCGCCGATTCACCCTGGGTGCAGGCCGACCTGACCACGGTGGAAGGCCTGGCCGCGGTGGCTGGCGCCGCCGCCGCCTGGCGCGCCAACGTGGTGGTGCATGCCGCCGGTGTGCCGGCCTTCGGGCCGCTGCCCGGCATGGCCCCGGCGCAGATGATGGCGGTGCTGCAGGCCAACCTGCTGGCGCCGATGGCGCTCACGCAAGCCCTGCTGCCGCAGCTGCAGCGGCTGCCGAAGGCACAGATCGTTTTCGTGGGTTCGGCGCTGGGCCGCATCGGCCTGCCGGGTTTCAGCGTCTACGGCGCCAGCAAGGCCGGCCTGCACGGCTTTGCCGAGGCGCTGCGGCGCGAGCTGGCCGGCGGCCCGGTGCGCGTGCAGACACTCGCACCCCGCAGCACCCGCACCGCCTTCAACGGCAGCGCGGTGCAGGCCTACAACCAGGCCACCGGCACCCACAGCGACGCACCCGAGGTGGTCGCCGCTGCGCTGCTGGCGTTGATCGAAAACGAAGCCGCCGAGGCCTTCCTCGGTTTCCCCGAACGCCTGGCCGTGCGTCTGAACGGCCTGCTCGGCGCGCTGCTGGACGGCAGCTTCGTCAAACACCGCCGCAGCCTGGCGGCGCCGCCCGCCGACCACCTGAACCCTGGAGGAACCACGCCATGAAAAAGACCCTGCTGATGCTGGCCCTGATGCCTTTCACTGCATTCGCCGCGCCCCTGGACGATGCCGTCACCGAGCTGCAGCGCGACTGGGAGGTGATCCGCTACCAGACGCCCGCGGCCGAGCGGGAAAAGCGCTTCGAGTCGCTCTCGGCCAAGGCGCACAAGGTCAGCGAGGCCTTCGCCGGCCGCAGCGAGCCGCTGGTGTGGGAGGGCATCATCGTCAGCTCCTGGGCCGGCGAGAAGGGCGGCCTGGGCGCGTTGGGCCTGGTCAAGCAGGCCAAGGGCCTGTACGAACAGGCGCTGCAGATCGACGACAAGGCGCTCGAAGGCTCGGCCTACAACAGCCTGGGCGTGCTGTACTACAAGGTGCCCGGCTGGCCGCTGGGGTTCGGCGACAAGGCCAAGGCCCAGGCCCTGCTGCAGAAGGCGCTGGCGATCAACCCGCAGGGCATCGACCCCAACTTCTTCTACGGCGAGTACCTGGCGGAAAACGACCGCATGGCCGAGGCCGTGACCTACCTGGAAAGGGCGCTGAACGCACCGCCGCGGCCGGGCCGCCAGGTCGCCGACACCGGCCGGCGCGAAGAGATCCGCGCGCTGCTGGCGAAGATCAAGCCGCGTTGAACGTCGCGCCCAGCTCGGCCGTGACGCCGCCTGCGCCGCCTTCATCGCCGCTGCGGTAACGCAGCACCAACCCGTGCAGCGCCGCGATGCGCTGCACGATGGACAGACCCAGGCCGCTGCCGCTCTCGGCCTGGCCGTCCACGCGGCGGAAACGTTCGCCCAGGTGCGCCAGTGTCCCGGCTGGCAGGCCGGGGCCGGCGTTGTGCACCGCCAAACGGTCGGCCGCAAACCGCAGCGTCACGGTGCTGTTCTCGGGCGCATAACGCACGGCGTTGTCCACCAGGTTGCGCAGCAGCACGGCCAGCAGACCGGCATCGCCCTGCAGCGGCAGCGCGGGCTGGCCTTCGGGTGGCCAATCGCAGGCCAGTTCGATGTGGCGGCGCTCGGCCAGCGCCAGCACATCACCCATCACCTGGGCCACCAGCGGCTCCCAATCCACGGGGGCGGTCTTCGGCAGCGCGTCGGTGGCCTCCAGCCGGGCCAGGGCCAGCATCTGCGTGACCAGCCGGTCCATGCGGTCCAGGCCGGCGCCCAGCCGGGCTTCGGCCTGCCGGCGCTCGTCGTCGTTCGCGGCGCGGCGCAGCACGTCCCACTGCAGGCGCAGCACCGCCAGCGGCGTGCGCAGCTCGTGCGCAGCATCGGCGGTGAAGCGGCGCTCGCGCGCCAAGGTGTCTTCGATGCGCGCGAACAAGCCGTTCATCGCGCCCACCAGCGGCTGCAGTTCACCCGGCGCATGGCCGGCCGGCACGGGCTGCAGGTCATCGGCGCTGCGGGCCTGCAGCTCGGCCGTCAGCGCACGCACCGGGGCCAGCGCCTGGCGCACGGCCCAGGCCATGGCCAACAGCAGCACCGGCAGCACCAGCAACCAGGGCAGCAGCTGGCTGCCGACCAGGTTCCAGACCAGTTCATCGCGCTCGTGTTCCCGCTGCCCGGCCGCCACCAGCCACTCGCCCTGCGGCGAGTGCAGGTAGTACACGCGCCAGGTGCCACCGTCCAGCGTCATGTCCACGAAGCCGGCGTTGTCGCTGCGGCGCGGCAGCTGCACACCTTCGCGGTCCACCAGCAGCAGTTCGCCCTGGCGGTCCCAGACGGCGATGGCCAGGTCGCGCAGGTCGGCCTCGCCGCCCATGGGCGACGGCGGCAGTGGCTGGCCCGGTGCCTGCAGGCCCGTCAGCGTGGCCTGCACCTGGCGCGCCAGGCGGATGATCTCGGTGTCGAAGAGTTCGTTCACCTCCTGCCGCGCACGGTCGGCCGAGGCCACCAGCGCGATGGCCCAAACGATGGGCGCGCACAGCAGCAGATAAACGAGCAGGCGCCGCTGAAGGCTCACGCCGGTTCCTCGGCTGCACCCAAGGCATAACCGACCCCTCGCACCGTGCGCACGATGCCGGGGGCGATCTTGCGGCGCAGGTGGTGCACATGCACCTCGAGCGCGTTGCTCTCGGGTTCGGCGCCGCTCCAGTCGTACAGCTTCTCCTGCAGCTGGGCCTTGGAGAGCACCCGCTGCGGGTGCATCAGCAGCGCCTCCAGCAGCGCCAGTTCGCGGCCGGTGAGATCGACCGCCTGGCCCTGCCACTGCACCTGCTTGGTGGCAGGGTCGTACTGCAGCGCGCCGTGTGTCCACACCGCCTGCGCGCGGCCGGTGGCGCGGCGCAGCATGGCGCGCAGGCGGGCCGCGAGTTCGTCCACGCCAAGGGGTTTGATCAGGTAATCGTCGGCGCCGGCGTCCAGGCCGGCGATGCGCTGTTCGGTGCCGTCGCGGGCGGTGAGGATCAGCACCGGCAGTGCGACGCCGCGCGCGCGCCAGCGCTGCAACCAGACCATGCCGTCGGCGCCGGGCAGGCCGAGGTCGAGCACCATCGCATCAAAGGGCGCACCGGCCAGTGCGGCGTCGGCGGCTGTGCCGTCACGGAACACGTCCACCGCATGGCCGAGCTGGCGCAGCCCGGTGGCCAGGGCTTCGCCGAGTTGGTGGTCGTCTTCCAGGATCAGCAGGCGCATGCCCGCCGGATTATCGGCGTCAGCCCTGCAACTGCTCCAGCGCCAGCCGGTGCGTGCGCGCCGCCGGATCGGCCAGCGTGTGCAGCACGTTCATGTGGTGGTGGCCGGGCACGGGCTCGCACACCGGCACCACGCCCGCGCCCCAGGCGCGGCGGATCAGCCGGTTCTGGCGCTGGAACTCGGCGCTTTCATCGCCACCCACCAGCGCCAGCAGCTGGCTGCCGGCGGCCGGGGGCGGGAAACGTGCCGGGCTGAGTTGGCGCGCGCCCGCGGCCGTGAGCCGCAGGTCCGGCGCCAGGAAGGGCGCATGGCGCAGCGGTTCGAGGTCGTACACGCCGGAGAGCGACAGCGCCGCGCGCCAGGGCGCAGCCGGCATGCCCGCCAGCACCTCGGGCCAGCGGCAGGCCAGCATCATCGTGGCCAGGTGGCCACCGGCCGAATGCCCGGCCACCACGATGCGCCGCCGGTCCACGCCCAGCGCAGCCGCCTGCTGCCAGACCCAGGCCAGGGCCTGCACCATCTGGCGCACGATGTGCTGCACGCTGACCGCCGGGGCCAAGGTGTAATTGGGCAGGATCACCGACACGCCCGCGGCCACGAAGGGCGCGGCCACAAAGCTCTGGTCCCGTTTGTCCAGCGCGCGCCAGTAACCGCCGTGGATGTAGACCAGCAGCGGGGCCTGCCGCCGGTCGGCGGGGAAGAGGTCAAGTGTCTCTCCGGGCCCGTCGCCGTAGGCCAGGTCCAGCCGCGCCGGCAGCCCTGCGCGCGTGGCGGCAGAACGTTCGCCCCACTGCGCCAGGATGTCCAGTGCCTCGGGGATGCCGGCGCGTGTGTGGTACTGCGCGTCGTACCAGGCGGGGGTGTGGCGGGGCATGGTCAGCGTTTTGGCGGCGTGGTCTTGCGGGCGGGTTTGACTGCCGGCACGGGCAGGCCGGCCTCGCGCAGCGCGGCGTCCAGCAGCGCATCGGCCATCCACAGCGCGGTGCGCTCCACCTCGCGGTCGGACACACCCCAGATGTCCTTCAGGATCACGTAGGGCTCGATGCCGTAGACCACCGACAGCGCGCGGTGCAGCCGGTCGTGCACGGCGGTGGGCAGCTGCGGTGCCAGCGGCGCCAGCGCGTGTTCCAGGATGCGCACGCGGTGGCCGCGTCGGTAGGGCTCTTCTTCCAGCAGGCCGGCGCGCTCCTGCGCCCACTGCTCCAGCGACAGCTGCGCCGCAGCGCGCAGCTGCGGCTCGAACTCCTTGAAGCGCGGGAAGGTCTGCTGGAACAGCTCGTGCAGCCGCTCGCGCGTGCCCGGCAGGTCGGACGCGTGGTTGCGCACCGCGCCCAGCGAGGTTTCAATCACCGCCGTGACCAGCGCGCTGCGGCTGGGGAAGTAGCGGTAGGCCGTGGCCCGCGAGACCTTGGAGCGCACCGCCGTCTCGGCGACGGACGGGATGCGGCCTTCCTGCTGGATCAGCGCCATCGCGGTGTCCAGCAGCAGCTTGAAGGTGGCCGCCTTGACACCACGCTCGGGCGCAGCGGGCGGCGGATTCGGTTGGTGTCTGGGACGCGCCATGCGGGTTTTTACGGGTCGGTGCGGGCGGTTTGCTGCTTGTGAGGGTCGGCGCTTGCTGCTTATGATGCACCCATCCCGATTTGAGACGCAAGTCTCATTTCTGATCAAAGATCTCACAGACTGTGCTGCATGGCACAGGCATGCGGGACGGCACGGAGACAAGGCACATGCGGTTCGCCAGTTGGCGCTGGGGTGGTGTGGACCACGTCGGGCAGATCTCGCCCGATGGCCGGGAAGCCACGCCGCTGGCTTGCCGCGATGCGGCGGGCGGTGTGCTGCCGCTGATCGAGTTGCTGGCCCGCGGCGAGCCGCTGCCACCCGCCGCCGGGCCGCGGCTGCCGGTGTCGGCCATCACGCTGCGGGCACCGCTGCCCCGGCCGCGGCGCAACCTGTTCTGCGTGGGCCGCAACTACCGCGCGCATGCGGCCGAGCTGGCCGGCACCGTCTTCCGCGACAGCCTGCCGAAAGAAGACGCCTGGCCCATCGTCTTCACCAAGACGCCAGAGACCGTGATCGGCCCTTTCGACACCGTGCGCCTGCCGGGCCGGGCCGTCACCGAGCAGATCGACTACGAAAGCGAGCTCGCCGTGGTCATCGGCCGCGCGGGGCGCGACATCCCGCGCAGCCGCGCGATGGACCATGTCTTCGGCTACACCGTGGTCAACGATGTCAGCGCGCGCGACGTGCAGGTGCGCCACCAGCAGTGGGACCTGGGCAAGAGCTTCGACACCTTCTGCCCCATGGGCCCCTGGATCGTCACCGCCGACGAGCTGGACGGCCGCGACACCCGCGTGCGGGGTTACGTCAACGGCGAGCTGCGCCAGGACGGCCACACGCGCGACATGATCTTCGACATCCCCACCTTGATCGAGACCTGCTCACGCGGCATCACGCTGCTGCCGGGCGACGTCATCGCCACCGGCACGCCCAGCGGTGTGGGCATGGGCTTCACGCCGCCGCGCTGGCTGCGCGCCGGTGATGTGTTCAAGGTCGAGATCGACGGCATCGGTGCGATCGAGAACCCGTTTCGATGAGCCTGCACCAGATCGAGCGTGTCCTCAGCGAGGACGAAGGCGAGGGCGATGCCGTGCTGTGCATCCACGGCCTGGGCGGCAGTGGCAACAGCTTCCAGCCGCTGATGCCGGCGCTGGCGCGGCACCGCGTGCTGCGCATCGACCTGCCGGGCAGCGGCCGTTCACAGGCGGCCGAAGGCCCACTGGACATCGCGCGCTACGTGCAATCGGTGCTGGCGCTGTGCAGCCGTGCGGGCGTGACACGCGCGCATGTGCTGGCCCACTCGATGGGCACCATCGTGGCCCAGCACCTGGCCGTGGAAGCGCCCAAGCTCGTGCGCAGCCTGGCTTTGTTCGGCCCGCTGATCGCGCCGCCCGAGCCGGCACGCGTGGCCATGCGCGCCCGCGCCGACAAGGCCCGGCGCGAGGGTGCCGAGGGCCTGCAGGCCATCGTCACCGGTCTGCTGCAGGCGGCGCTGTCGGCCGACACCCGCCAGCGCCAGCCGCTGGCCGTGGCCTTTGTGCGCGAAAGCCTGATGCGGCAAGCGCCCGAGGCCTACGCCCGCAGCTGCGAGGCCCTGGCCAGCGCACCGGCCGCAGCGGTGGACCGCATCAGCTGCCCGGTGCTGCTGGTCACCGGCGAAGAAGACGGCGTGGCGCCGCCGCAGGCCGTGCGGGCGATGGCCGAGAAGCTGGCCTCGGCCCGCGTGGTGGTGCTGCCGCGCTGCGGCCACTGGACGCCGGTGGAAAAGGCCGACGAGTGCCAGCGCGAGCTGCGCGATTTCCTGGCAACTGCCGCGAGGACCTGACATGGCCGACGTGCACTTCACCAACGTGCGCATCTTCGACGGTGGCGGCGAAACGCCGTTCATGGGCGATGTGCTGGTGGCCGGGAATCGCATCACGCGCGTGGTCAAGACCGGCTTCGGCCAGCGCACACCGCCGGTGGCCGGGGCCACGGTGATCGACGGCGCAGGCGCCTTCCTGATGCCCGGCATGGTGGAGGCGCACACCCACTTCAGCTGGAACGACCAGCCCAGCTTGGACGCCATCCAGCGCATGCCGCCGGAAGAACACATCCTGTGGTGCGCCGAGGTCGCCAAACGGTATCTGGACATGGGCTGGACCAGCTGCGTCGGTGCCGCCGCCGCCAAGCCGCGGCTGGACGTGGTGATCCGCAACGCCATCAACGACGGCACCATCGTCGGCCCGCGTTACCTGGCCGCGAGCCAGGAGATCACCGTGCCCGGCGGCCTGGGCGACACCACCCAGCCGCATCTGCCGCAGCCCGAGTTTGCGTTTGGGGCCGTCGTCAGCGGCGCGGAGGAGATGCGCCGCTGCGTGCGTTTGTTTGCCAAGTACGGCGTGGACACTTTGAAGATCAACCTCAGCGGTGAGTCCATCACCGGCATGCCGTCGGAGATGAGCCAGTTCACCGAGGCCGAGATCCGCACCTGCGTGGAAGAAGCCAAGGCCTGGGGCAAGCGGGTCGCGGCACATGCCCGCAGCACCTGGGCCATCAAGCAGTGTGTGAACCTCGGCATCGAGGTGATCTACCACGCCAGTTTTGCCGACGAAGAAGCGCTGGACCTGCTGGAGGCGCACAAGTTCGATCACTTCGTGGCACCGGGCCTGGCGTGGTTGATCAACACCTGCCACCACGCGTCGAAGTGGGGCCTGACACCCGAGGTGACCAAGAAGATGGGCTACCACCGCGAGCTGGAGGCGGCCATCCAGAGCATGCAGGCCATGCGCCGACGCGGCATCCGCATCCTGCCCGGCGGTGACTACGGTTTTGCCTGGACACCGCACGGCACCAACGCCAAGGACCTGGAGTACTTCGTCAAACACGTCGGCATGAGCACGATGGAGGCGCTGCTCTCGGCCACCGCCTGGGGCGGGCCGATGATGAAGATGGGCAAGCAGATCGGCTACATCCGCGAGGGCTGCCTGGCCGACATCCTGCTGATCGATGGCGACCCGCTGGCCGACATCACCATCCTGCAGGACAAGGCCCGCATCCTGGCGGTGATGAAGGACGGCGAGTTCCACCGCGCACCACCGCAGCGTGGTGCGCGCCAGCCGATGAGCACGACGAGGTGGGCGGCATGAGCACCGCGCGGCCGTTCCGAAGGTGCTCATTCCCCCTCGGGGGGACGGCGCGCAGCGCCAAGGGGGCAGCATGAGCGACATCCTGTTCACCAACGTCCGCATCCTCGATGGGTCGGGCCAGAACCCGTTCAGTGGCAGCGTGCGCGTGCGGGGCAACCGCATCCACGAGGTCGGCCGCAGCCTGGCACCGGTGGGCAGCTTCGGCGGCGATGTCACCGTGATCGATGGTGCCGGCGCGACGCTGATGCCCGGCATGTGCGAGGCGCACACGCACTTCAGCTGGAACGACGCCGCCACGCTGGCCGCGATCCAGACTATGCCGCTGGAAGAACATGTGCTGTGGTGTGCCAAGGTCGCGGGGCGCTACCTGCAGGCCGGCTTCACCTCGTGCGTCGGCGCGGCCTGCGCCAAGCCGCGGCTGGACGTGGTGACCCGCAACGCGATCAACAGCGGCCAGATCCCCGGCCCGCGTTACCTGGCCGCCAGCCAGGAGATCACGGTGCCCGGCGGCCTGGGCGATGAAACGCTGCCGCACCTGCCGTTCCCGGAGTTCAGCTTCGGCGTCAACGTCAACGGCGCGGAAGACATGCGCAAGGCCGTGCGCATGTTCCTGAAGTACGGCGTCGACTCGATCAAGCTCAACCTCTCGGGCGACAACTTCACGCCGCAATCGCCGGCCGGCACCACCTGGATGACCGACGCCGAAGTGGCCGCGGCGATGCAAGAGGTCAAGCTGCGTGGCAAACGGGGTGTGGCGCACGCCCGCTCGGCCGCCAGCGTGAAGCAGGCGCTGAAACACGGCATCCAGATCATCTACCACGCCAGCTACACCGACACCGAAACGCTGGACCTGCTGGAAGCCGCCCGCGACGAGGTGTTTGTGGCGCCCGGCATCGCCATCCTGTACGCGATGTTGCACGAGGCCGAGCCCTGGGGCGTCACGCACGAGATGGCGGTCGGCATGGGCTACCAGGACGAGTGGGACCACGCCATCGAATCACTGCGCGCGATGCACAAGCGTGGTGTGCGTGTGCTGCCCGGTGGTGACTACGGCTTTGCCTTCACCCCCCACTGCCAGAACGCGCGCGACCTGGAGTTCTTCGTCAAGTACCTGGGCATGACGCCGATGGAGGCCATCCGCAGCACCACGCTGTATGGCGGCCAGATCATGATGAAACCCGACGAACTGGGCGTCGTGAAAGCCGGCTGGCTGGCCGATCTGCTGCTGGTCGATGGCGACCCGCTGGCCAACCTGGCCATCCTGCGCGACTCCCAGCGCATCCTGGCCGTGATGAAGGACGGTGTCTTCGCCAAGACGCCGCCGGTGGCCCACGCCCGGCGCTGGGAGCGTGCCGCGTGAGCCGGAACCAGCGCATCGCCCTGTGGCTGCTGATCGGCGGCCCGATTGCGGTGTTTTCGCTCTGGGCGATGGTGGACAACACCCGCCTGTACTTCGTGACCCTGCTCAACGGGCTGACGCTGGCGTCGCTGTACTTCATCGTCGCGAGCGGTTTCACGCTGGTCTTCGGCCTGATGCGCAACGTGAACCTGGCGCATGGCTCGCTCTACCTGCTGGGCGGCTACGTGGGTTATGTGGTGGCCGAGCGCACCGGCTGGTGGGTGCTGGCGCTGGCGGCGGGTTTCCTGGCCGCGGCCGTGGCCGGGCTGCTGATCCAGGTGCTGATCCTGCGCCGCATGCAGGGGCAGGATTTGCGGCAGACGCTGGTGACCATCGGCCTGTCCATCGTCGTCGCCGACATCCTGCTGTGGATCTTCACCGGGCAGGTCTACCAGATGGAAGCACCGGAATGGCTGCAAGGCCCCATCCGCGGCATCCCACTGATCAACGCCTACGGCGCTTTCCGGCTCAGCCTGCTGGGCTTCGGCATCGCCATCGGCCTCGGCCTGTGGTGGCTGCTGAACCGCACGCGCGTGGGCATGATGATCCGCGCGGGGGTGGACGACCGCGGCATGCTGGCCGCCTCGGGCGTGAACGTGAACCGCGTGTTTGCCGTCACCTTCATGCTGGGCGCCGGGCTGGCGGGTTTCGGCGGTGTGATCGGTGCGGTGGAGCTCTCGATGGTGCCGGGTGAAGACATCCGGCTGCTGCTGGCCTCGCTGATCGTCGTCATCGTCGGCGGCATGGGCAGCGTGGTCGGCGCAGCGATCGGCGCGGCCATCCTCGGCCTGGCCGAGACCTACGGCCTGGCCTACGCGCCGACCTACAGCGTGGTCTTCACTTTCTTGATCTGATTCAAGAAGGGAATATCGGACTTATGAAAGCGGTAGAAAAATTTGAATTTGAACGAGGATACAAATTTTCTACCTATGCAACCTGGTGGATACGGCAAGCCATT